>JALSGO010000037.1 GCA_026982655.1 Candidatus Bipolaricaulota bacterium | reverse complement strand
ACATATCCCAACACCGAGGTGCGATAGACGTGCTCTGCCACGGACTGATCCCCGCTCCCCAGGAACGCGAACCCCGTGCGGGGGAGCTTCGCCAGCATCCCGGCCTCGAACAAAAAGTCGACGATGCGCTTGAGGGTATCGGTGCCCATATCAAAGCCGGATCTTACAGCTTCTCCTTCAGCTTGGCCAACAGGTTCAGCGCCTCGATGGGCGTAAGCTTCTCGACGTCTACCTTCTTGAGCTCCTCGAGCACGGGGTGGGGTTCGCCCCCGAAGAGCGCGGGCTGCACGATCACCCGGGGCTTTATCGGCTTCTTCCCTTCGATCGCCTCCAGGGGGTTGCCTTGCAAAATTTTGTGCAGGATCTCGCTGGCCCGCTCGATCACCTCCTGGGGGAGCCCGGCGAGCTTGGCCACGTGGACCCCGTAGCTCCCCTCGGCGGCTCCGCGCTCCACCCGATGCAGAAAGATCACCTCGTCGCCGTGCTCCGCGACGAGGACGTGCAGGTTGACGACCCCGGGGAGCTTCTCGGCCAGCAGCGTCAGCTCGTGGTAGTGCGTGGCGAACAGCGTCTTGGCCCGGACCTTCCTCACCAAATACTCGGCCACGGCCCAGGCGATCGCCACCCCGTCGAAGGTGCTCGTCCCCCGGCCCATCTCGTCTAGGATGACGAGGCTGCGCTCGGTGGCGCGGTTTAGGATGGTGGCCGTCTCGATCATCTCGACCATGAACGTGGAGTACCCGAACGCCAGCATGTCGCTGGCGCCCACCCGGGTGAAGATCCGATCGACGATCGGGAGGACGGCCCGTCGGGCGGGCACGAACGAGCCCATCTGGGCCATCAAGCAGATGAGCGCGCTCTGTCTTAAGAAAGTCGACTTCCCGGACATGTTCGGGCCGGTGAGCACCACCAGCGTCTC
Organism: Candidatus Bipolaricaulota bacterium; assembly: GCA_026982655.1. Lineage (GTDB taxonomy): Bacteria > Bipolaricaulota > Bipolaricaulia > RBG-16-55-9 > RBG-16-55-9 > JALUUA01. Next base: position 25,424 of record JALSGO010000037.1, on the reverse strand, counting down.
GTCTTCTGCGAGCTTGAGGTCGTTGGGCACAAAGGGCGGGTCCTTCTGAATCGCCTCGATCACGGGGTGACGGCCCTCCTCGATGTGGATCTCGTGCCGGTCCGTGAACTCGGGCCGGGTGTACCCCCGCTTCTTGGCCGCTTCGGCCAAGGCGGCGTAGACGTCCAGCTCGGCCAGGGCTTGAGCCAGCCCCTTGACGTCGTCCACGCGGGCGGCCACCCGATCCCGCAGCCGACAGAAGAACTCGTACTCCAGCCGCTGCGCCCGCTCCTGGGCCGATAAGATTTTCTCCTCGTACTGTTTAAGCTCCGGGGTGATGTACCGCTCGGCCTGGGTGAGGGTCTGCTTGCGGATGTAATCGCTGGGAACGCGCTTCGTGTGCGTTTTCGTCACCTCGATGTAGTACCCGAAGACGGTGTTGTACCCCACCTTGAGCGACGGGATGTTCGTCCGTTCGCGCTCCCTCTGCTCCAGATCGAGGATTTTTTGTTTGTATTCGCGTTCCTGGGCCTTGAGGGCGTCCAACTCCGGCAGGAAGCCCTCGCGGAAGATGTTCCCTTCCTTGAGGGTGAGGGGCGCGTCCTCCCGCAGGGCTTGGAGCTCCTGGGCCACTTCCTCAAGCCGGAGCGCCTGCAGACGACTCAGGAGCGCGCGCAGGCGCTCGGGGGCTTTCCCCTCGGGGAGCGAGAGCAGCGCTTGGAGTCGGCGCTTGAGCTCGGGCAGGTGTCGGAGGGATTGCTGCAAGGAGAGCAGATCGCGGGGTGTGGCCCGGCGGGTCCCCAGCTTCCCCGCCAGGCGCTCCACGTCGTACACCCGCGCGAGGAGGTCCCGCAGCTCGCGGCGGGCCAGCTCCTGCTCGTAGAGGAGCTCGACGGCGTCCAGGCGCCTCTCGATCTCCTCCCGGTCGAGCAGGGGGGTGAGGAGCCACTTTCGGAGCAGCCGTTCCCCCATGCCCGTGACGGTCTCGTCCAGCACGCTCAGGAGGGTGTTCCCCTCGCCCCCGGTGCGCAGCTCCTGCACCAGCTCGAGGTTGCGTTGCGTGAAGGGGTCGAGCTGCAGGAACTCCGAGACGGCGTAGGCCGTGGGGGGGCTTACGTGCTGCAGGCCCTCCTTTTGGGTCTCCTGGAGGTACCCGAGGAGCCCTCCGGCGGCCTGCGCGGCAAGCTCCGTCAACCCCAGCCCCTCGAGCGAGAGGAGGCCGAAGCGCTCCTTGAGCACGTCGGCGGAGAACTCCCCCCGATCGCGCGCGGTGAGCGCGGGACGCCGTTCCGGCTCGGCCAGGAGGCGGTCGATGTCGCCGAAACCCTCGGGCAGGACGAGTTCCGCGGGTCGGAGGCGGGCCAGCTCCTGCCGGGCCTCCTCCGGGGAGGGGAGCTCCGTGGCGCGGAACTCGCCCGTGGAGACGTCCGCGTAGGCGAGCCCCACGCGCCCCCACCCCCGCCCCCTCTTCTCGTCGGGGCAGACGGCGACGAGGTAGTTCCCCTTGCCCGGCTCCAGGGCGTCGTCCTCGAGCACGGTTCCGGGGGTGACGATGCGCACCACGTCCCGCTCCACGACGCCCTTGGCCTCGGAGGGGTCTTGAAGTTGGTCGCAGAGGGCGACCTTGTAGCCCTTCTTGAGCAGGCGGTGGACGTAGACGTCGGCCTTTTTGAGGGGCACCCCGGCCATGGGCGCGCCCTCGCGCCGGGTGAGCACCAGGTCGAGCTCGCGGGCGCACAGCTCCGCGTCCTCGTAGAACGTCTCGTAGAAGTCGCCCAGCTGGAAGAAGAGGATGACGTCCCGATGGCGGGCCTTGATGCGGAAGTACTGCCGCATCATCGGGGTGAGCTTCTTGGGGTTCGCCATGGCGACCCCATGCTAGCGGGACGGGGTAGTCCGAGCAACCCTTGCGCGCAAGTCCCGTTCACGCTAGAGTAGGGTCCCTATGGTCATCAAAACCTTGGGGCGCGGGCGGAAGCGCTCCGTCGTCGAGCCGATTCGCGAGCTGGAGCGCATTAAGATCGTCGAGTGCGGCGAGCCCTTGGTCTCGCTGCGGGAGCGCTGCCCGAAGCTCGTCTTGACGGACGAGCCGGATCGGGCGGGCGGCCCGCGCCTCTTCTTCGTCCGCGAGACCGTTGCCCGGATGCTCAACGAAGCCCAGGCGCTGCTGCCTAAGGGCTTCCGTCTCAAGATCTGGAGCGCCTATCGCACGTTGGAATACCAACGGCATATCTACCAAGAGGTCTACGAGCGCTTCCGCGCGGAGCACCCGGAGTGGCCGGAAAACATCTTGAGAAGACAGACGAACCGCTTCGTCCACCCCCCCGACGCGAAGGCCCCCCCGGGCCACTGCACCGGCGGGGCCGTCGACGTGACGCTCGTCGGCCCCGACGGGGAGGAGCTGGACATGACCTCGCCCTACAGCGCCGAGATCCCCGAGCGGATGCTCACCGCCGAGACGTACAGCCCTAAGATCAACCCTCAGGCCCGCAGGAACCGGGAGTTACTGCTGAAGATCATGACGACGGTGGGCTTTACGAACTACGCGGGCGAGTGGTGGCACTTCTCCTACGGCGACAGCGGCTGGGCTTGGCGCTTGGGGCGTCCGGTCGCGATCTACGGGCTGGCCCCCCCTACCGCAGAGGTCCAGGAGGTGCTCCGACGAGCCCGGCTCCTCGGTGCGTCCCCGCAACCGTAGCCTCAGCCTCCACGCGTGCCCCGCGTCGGCCGGACGCGAGACGCCCCGTAGAGCGTTCCCGGTTGTGAGGGGAGGAGCCGAACGTTACAATGACCTTGCGATGAGCAAGGAGCTGGAAGCCCTCTTGGCTTTGTCCGCCCAAGATGCCCGCCTTCGGTCCTTGGAAGAGAGACTGGCCCGCCTCCAAGCTCAGAGAGAGCAGCTGGAAGAGACCCTGGCCGCAGAGGAGCGGGAGATGAGCGCCCGCCGGGAGGCTCTCGAAGCGCTGCGACGGCGCAGCCGCGAGCGCGCGGCCGAAGCGGATGACCTCGACGCCCAGATCCGCAAGTACCGACGCCAGCTGGAAGAGGGGTTGCTCAGCTTCAAGGAGATGGAGGCCTTGCGCGAACAACTGCAGAGCAGTCAGGCGCGCATGGAGGCCCTCGAAGAAGAGGCGATCGCCCTGCTGGAAGAGGTCGAGAGGGAAGAGGAGCGGATGCGGGAGCGCGAGACTTCCTTCCACAAGTGGCGGCAGCGGATCGCGGAGGAGCTGGCCGAGGTCGATCGGGAGATCGCCGCTCAGAAGGAGCGCCTGGAGGCCGAGCGCTCGCGGAGACGGACCCTTGCCTCCTCGGTCAGCGCTCCGCTGCGGGAGCAGTACGATCGGCTCCTCCGGGAGTACGAAAACCCGGTGGTACCGCTGCGAGAGGGGCGATGCACCGGTTGTCAGCTGCAAGTGAGCGAGATCACGGTCGAACGGGTCCGAGAGGGTCGCGAGATCGTCTCCTGCGAGAACTGCCTGCGCATCCTCTACGCTCACTAAAGGGACCCGAGGGAGCTACGCCGCGCCCCCCCTCGAGTCCATCCTTTTGGGGGGTGCTCACCCTAATCCCCCTCCTGGCGCTTCAGGGGACGTTGCCCCCCTCTCCCCCTCCCGTGAGTCTGCCCCAACCCCTCGGCTGGATCAGCGACTACGGAGCCCAGTTAGGGCGCTCTACCCGCTCCTTCCTGGAGGAACGGATCGGCGATCTGGCCGAAAGCACGGGAGTCCAGACGTACCTTCTCATCACCTTGCTCGACCCCTGGAGCGACCCGAGCTTGTTGGCCGAGCGGATTTGGGAAGCATGGGAGCTGCGCCCGGAGAGGTCGATCCTGTTGCTCTTCGTGCGGGAAGGGGAGCGTTGGGCGTTCCGCCTGCGGGCCAGCCCCGACTTGCGACCTCGCCTCCAATCCCCCGAGGCTCAATCCGTCTGGGAAAGCGTGACGCGGCTCGTAGCGGACCGAGAGATCGCCTCGGCTGCTCGCGAGGCGGTGACGGCGGTGATCCGGCTCCTCCAGCCCTCTCCCTCCCCGGCCGACCCCGATCGCCCTGCCTCCGCTCCGAACACCGCTCCGGAGCGGACCTCCTCCTGGAAGCTGTACGCGGCGTTGGCGGGAGCGGTAGGAGGTTTGGGGCTCCTAGGGGGAGCGATCGCCTATGCGCTCCTCTGGCTCTGTCCCGGCTGCGGGGGGCGGCTCCGGCGAAGCCCGCTCGGAGGGTACGCCTATGGGTATGGAGCCGTACCGCGTCGTGCCGGGCGAACGCCTCGCGTCGTACGGCGGGGATGGGTATACTACTGCCGCCGATGCGGCTATCGACGGATGACTTCCGGCAGGGAGAGGGGCAGAGGGCCGCGGAGGCCCGTTCGCCCCCTCCGAGGATGAACGGGAGCTTCTGAGGAAAGTCCGGGCTCCGCAGGGCAGGCCGCTCGGCAAGGCCCGTGCGCCAAGCCGAGAGGGGGCGACCCCTGGGTAAGGCCACAGAGACCAGACCGCCAGCGGCCCCGTCCCGGGGTGCGGGCAAGGGTGAAAGGGTGGGGTAAGAGCCCACCGCCGGTCCCCGCGAGGGGACCGTGGCTGGCAGCCCCCCGGCCGGAGCAAGGCCAAATAGGCAGGCGCTTGAGGGTGGCCCGCCCGAACGCTTCGTACAGGAAGCTGCGCCTGCGGGTAGGCCGCGCAGAGGGATGGCCCTCCTCGACAGAACCCGGCTTATGTCCCTCTCCCCGCCGGAATCTCCTCCCCCTCCCTCCTCCGCCTAGGGATCTACAACGTTGCAGCGAGGCCCGGTCTCCATATAATATAAAAACGGCTCTTTGACATGGGGGTGATGTGGATTCGACGGGGATGCCGAAGTGAAGGCGGCAGGCGGAGCTCGCCGCACGCTCCTTAAACAGGCGGCATACCCAACAAGTGCCAACCAGTACGCTGTTGCTGCTCCTTCCCTGAACTAAGGAGGAGCCGTCCCCTCCGTCCGCGCCCGCCGGACGGAGGAGGGCGTCGACCGAAGCGGGCTGGCTTCCTCACCGGCCCTCGGTGAGGAGGCGAGATCCCCGAGGGCTCGGGGGCGGAGATCCTGTCCCGTGGGAGCTCCGTCTCTTAAAGCAAAGCACGGGACTACGCCTGTAGAAGCCGAGCGGAGGCATCTTCGGACCCGGGTTCAATTCCCGGCACCTCCACCACCTATGAAGCGCCCGGCCCGTGGCCCATCGTTCTCCTTCCGTCGCTTCCCGCGAGTTCCTCGCTGGGCCGGGATCGTCGTTCTCGGCATCGGCGTCCTCGCGCTCGGTATCTCGTTCCCGGTCGCGGACGCCCAGGAGCCGGAGGGATCCCGCCCGGATGCCGACCCTGTTGGAGAAGCCACCGGCCCCATCCTCTGGCTCACGGTCAAGGCGAGCATCAATCCCATCACCAAGGACTACATCGTGCGCCACATCGCCGAAGCCGAGCGCGGCGGCGCTTCCCTCGTCATCTTGCAGCTGGACACCCCCGGCGGCTTGGTCAGCTCCACCAAGGAGATCGTGGACGCGATCCTCAACGCGAAGGTGCCCGTGGTCGTCTGGGTGGGGCCCGCGGGGGCCTGGGCCGCCTCGGCGGGGACGTTCATCACCCTGGCCGCCCACGTGGCCGCGATGGCCCACGGCGCGACCATCGGCGCGGCCCATCCCGTAAGCATCGACGGCTCCTCCCCCTCCCCCTCGCCTTCGCCTTCGCCTGCGCCGACCTCGCCCCCCTCCGATCCCCAAGGCGACGAGGGGGAAGAGTCGGACTCCCGACCCGCGGAAGGCGAAGGGGCCGTCTCGGAGAAGATCACGAACTTCACCGCCGAGTGGGCCCGCCAGATCGCCCAGGTGCGGGGTCGCGATCCCGACTGGGCGGAAGCCGCCGTGCGGCGGAGCGTGACCGCCGGGCCCGAGGAGGCCCTCGAGCGCCGCATCGTCGACCTCCTGGCGGACAGCCGCGGGGAGCTCCTCCAGAAGCTCAACGGCTACTCCCTCCCCGACGGGCGGGTGCTGGTGACCGAGGGCGCCGTGGTCGAGGAGAAGCCCATGAGCCTGCGGGAGCGGATGCTCAACTACCTGGCCGACCCCAACCTGGTGTACATCCTGCTCACCCTGGGGCTCCTGGCCCTCACGTACGAGTTCTTGAGCCCCACCATCGGGATCGGCTTCATCGTGGGGGGGATCTCGCTGCTCCTGGCGTTCATGGGGCTGCAGATCCTGCCCGTGAACCTGGTGGGTTTGGGGCTCATCTTGTTCGGGATCCTGCTCATGGTGCTCGACGCCTTCACCCCCACAAACGGGATGCTGACCCTGGGGGGCGTGGTCTCGCTGCTGGCGGGATCGTTGACCCTCTTTGAGATCCCCGACCCCTCGCTGCAGCTCTCCCTCTGGAACGTGCTCGTCACCGTAGGGGCGGTCACGGCCACGTTCGTCTTCATCCTCGGGAAGGGACTGTTGGCCCAGAAGCGCGCGCCCGTGACGGGCTTGGAAGGGATGGTCGGCTCCGTGGGCGTGGCCAAGGAGCCCCTCCACCCCCACCGACGGGGGCGCGTCTTGGTCCACGGGGAGTACTGGTGGGCCGAACCCCTCCACGAAGAGCGGATCCCCGAGGGGGACGAGGTGGTCGTCGAGCGCGTCGAGAACGGAAAGCTCTACGTGCGAAGGCGCTAGTCGCCCTTCGGCTCCTTCAAGAGGCCGCCACCGGCTCGCCCTTCTCCTCCCCCAGCAGCAGGGAGCGTTCGCTCTCCTTGTCGAAGAGGTGGATCTTCTCCGGCAGGGGGGCCAAGCGGAGCTCCTCCCCCACGGCCACGCTCACCTCCGGATCGAGCTTGGCGACGATCTCTTGGTTCCCTCCCTCTAGATCGCCGTGGATGATCAGCTCCGACCCCAACGGCTCGACGACCCGCACCCGGACCCGTAGCGTGCAGGGGTCGTCCTCGGGCGCGGGCGCGGCGGGCTTCAGGTGCTCCGGGCGGATCCCCACCCAGATCTCCCGGCCCACGGAGCCCGAGGCGCGCTCGGCTGCGGGCTCGGGAAGCTCCAGCCGGAACCCCGGCCCCTGGGCCACGAGCCCCCCGCCCTCCTCCCCAAGCCGTCCCGGCAGGAAGTTCATCGCCGGGCTTCCGATGAAGCCCGCCACGAAGACGTTGGCCGGGCGGTCGTAGAGGCGCTTGGGGGTGTCCACCTGTTGGAGCACCCCGTCGCGGAGCACCGCCACCCGCTGGCCCAGCGTCATCGCCTCCACTTGGTCGTGGGTCACGTAGATGGTCGTGGTCTGGAGCTTGCGGTGGAGCTCCTGGAGCTCGGCGCGCATGTGGACCCGAAGCTTGGCGTCGAGGTTGGAGAGGGGCTCGTCGAACAAGAAGACTTGGGGCTCGCGGACGATCGCTCTCCCCACCGCGACCCGTTGGCGCTGCCCCCCGGAGAGCTCCTTGGGCTTGCTCCTGAGCTTGTCCGCAATCCCTAAGAGTTCGGCGACTTGGCGCACCCGTCGGTCGATCTCCCGGCGGGGGACCTTCCGCAATTTCAGCCCGAAGGCGATGTTGTCGTAGACGCTCATGTGGGGGTAGAGGGCGTAGTTCTGGAAGACCATGGCGATGTCCCGGTCGCGGGGCGGAACGTCGTTGACCAAGCGATCCCCGATCCGGATCTCGCCCTCGGTGACGTCCTCTAAGCCCGCGATCATGCGCAGCAGGGTGGTCTTCCCGCAGCCGGAGGGGCCGACCAACACCATGAGCTCGCCGTCTTGGATCTCGAGGGTGACGTTCCGCACGGCGGTGAAGTTCCCGAAGCGCTTCGTGACGTTCCTGAGCGTAACTTGCGCCATCGCTCCGCTCCCTCCTTGCGGGATTATAGGCCTCCTCCCCCTCCGAGATCAAAGGGCCGCGCGCAGCTTCTCCGCCGCGACCTCGGGAGGGACGGGGTTGGCGTAGAGCCCGGTGCCCCACTCCAGCCCGGCCAGCCGCCCCAGCCGCGGAAGGACCTCCAAGTGCCAGTGATACGCCCGCTCGACGGAGGGATCGGGCCGCGTCGGCGCGGTGTGGAGGTAGAAGTTGTAGGCGAACGGCCTCGGGGAGGGCCAAACCCTGCGCACCGCCGCCAGCGCCTTCTGTAGGGCCTCCGCCAGGGCCTCCGCTTGGGAAGGCGCGAGCGCGCGGAAGTCCGCCGCGTGCGAGAGCGGCAGGATCCAGCACTCGAAGGACATGCGCGCGGCATAGGGGCTCCAGACCACCATCTCTCCGTTGCGGAACACGACCCGCTCCCCGCGGGCGAGTTCCTCGGCCAAGGTGTGGCAATACGGGCAACGACGCTCCCGGTCGTAGAAGCGCCGGGCGCAGCGCAGCTCCTCCTCGATCAGGGGCGGTACGAGGGGGAGCCCCACCATCTGGCTGTGCGGGTGGATGCGCGTAGCTCCCGCCCCTCGACCGTGGTTCTTGAAGAGCGATACGTACTCCCAGCGCTCGTCCTCCGAGAGGGCGGTCAACCGCTCTCGATACGCCTCCACGACGTCCCCCAAGTGCTCCAAGGGGAGGTCCGGGAGGTCGGCCCCGTGTTGAGGGGTTTCCACGATCAGCTCGTGGGCCTCGCCGATGGGGTATTTGTTGGGGACCACGCGGATCTGCCAGCCGGGGGTGTTCGCGTCCCCCTCGGGGCGCAGGGCCCAGACCTCGGGGGGGGTCTCCTCCTCGTGGCCGGGGCAGAAGGGGCACCCCCGCCCCGGCTCTTCGCCCTCCTCGGGCTGCGCCCGGGGCACCCAGTCCGACGGCCTCCCGATCCGGCCCGGGATGTACCAGACGGCGCGCTCGGTGAAGAGGTCCTGCCGCAGCTCGGGGGAACTCTCTTGACGCTCCACAACGACTTGTATTATAATGCAAAGCGCAACGCATTTTTCAAAATGGGTTGTGAAAAGGAGGTCGCGATGCTCCCCCCTTGACCCGAGCCGGGTGGGCAACGACGCGGGGTCGAATCCTTCGGGCGCTGCGCGCGCACGGACCCCTCACCAAGAAGGAGCTGGGGAGGCTCTGCGACCTCAGCCGACCCACGATCGACAAAGCGCTTCGTCCCCTGCTCGCGGAAGGACTCGTCCGACAGGACGGCTTTCGTCCCTCCACCGTCGGTCGTCGCTCGGTGCTCTACACCTTCAACGAGCGCTATAAGCACGTCCTGGGCATCGATTTCGAGATCCCCCAGCTCAACCTTGTTCTCACCGACCTGCGGGGGGATCTTCTCTCCTGCCGCTCTCAGCCCCTTCCTCTCGAGGAGCGAAGCGAACCGATCGCCCTTCTCGAGCACGTCGCCGATCGGATCGAGGTCTTCCTGAGCGAGCGGAACCTCTCGTCTCCGGATCTGTTAGGGGTGGGGTTGGGGGCACCGGCGTTCCTCTGTCGCCGCGGGGAGAGGCTCTCGTTCTACGGGGAGACGCTCCCCTCCTGGCGAGACGTCCCCGCCAAGGCCGTGCTGGAGGAGCGCCTCGGGGTGCCCGTGCTCCTCGGGAACGACGCGAACTTCATGGCGCTGGCCGAGAGCGTCCACCTCGAGGGGCCCGAGGAGGTGCTCGTCTACCTCGCCCTGCGCCAGGGGGCCTACGGGGATATCCGCATGGGAGGGGCGGTCCTGCTCCGGGGGGAGATCTTCGGAGGTGCGCATGGGAACGCCGTTTCGCTGAGAGATGCCTATCTGCAGCTCCGGCAGGCGGGGGAGAAGCAGGCGCAGGCTCTCGACCCCCTCCTGAGCCGCGGACTCCGGGGAATCCATCCGGGCGACCTGCGCCGACTGCGGCGCGTGCTGGAAGAGCACCTGCTCGTGCCCATGCTCAACCTCATTACCCTCTTCGATCCGGATCGGTTGGTGATCCAAGCGCGAATGCTCGGCGAGGAGGAGGAGGCCTTCGTCGAGAGGTGTGCCCGGTGGCTGCAAGACCGCTTGGGGGATCGCTTCCCCTTCCGCGTCTCGCGGGCTCAGGAGGGCGAGTGGGCCTGCGCGCGCGGCGCGGCCTTGCGCGTGCTCCAAAGCGCCTTTGACGCGCCCGACGCCGCCCTGGGACAACGTACGGAACACCCGAAGGGAGGTGAAAGCGCTCTCGAACCGGGGAGAAATCCATTCGGAGGGTTCGGATGACCTAAGACCTAAGAGGCAGAAGGACGGTCGCACCTTTATGGTAGCACACAAGATCCTTTCGAATTTCGAAGGAGGGAGCGAGGATGCAGACGAAGCGGAGCGGGCTTTTGCTGGCGGTCCTGGCGGTCCTGGGGGCCCTGCTGGTCCTTCCCGGTTCCGGCACGGCTACGGCGATCCTTCAGGGGGAGACGATCACCTTCGTCACGAGCTTCGAGGGGGACGAGCTGGCGGACTTCAAGCGGGTGGTGCGCGCCTTCGAGGACCAGAGCCCCAGCGGCACCAAGGTGATCGTGGAGGCCGTCGGGCGCAACCTGCCGCAGATCCTCCAGACCCGGGTCGCCGCGGGGAACCCGCCCGACATGACGAACTTCCCGCAGCCGGGCGCGATGGTCGAGTTCGCCCGCAGCGGCGCGCTCGTCCCCATCGACGAGATGCTCAGCCGCACCGTGCTCAGCCAGCAGCCGAAGGGCTTCCTGGACCTGGGGACGGTCGACGGGCGGCTCTACGCCATCACCCCGATCGCGAGCCTCAAGAGTTTAGTTTGGTACCACAAGCCGACGTTCGAGGAGCGGGGCTATCCCATCCCCCAGACGTACGAGGAGCTCAAGGCGCTGACGGAGCGGATCGCCGCGGACGGGATCTCCCCGTGGTGCATCGGGGTGGAGAGCGGCGCGGCCTCGGGCTGGCCCGGCACGGACTGGATGGAGGACATCGCCTTGCGCCTGTACGGGCCGGAGTTCTACGACGCCTGGGTCGCCCACGACATCCCCTGGACGGACCCCCGTGTGAAGACCCTCTTTGAGGAGTTCCTCTACTTCGCGGACAACGCCTTCGGCGGGCGCACCAACGTGTTGGCGACCAACTTCGGCGACTCCCCCAACGGGCTGTTTGACGGCTCCTGCGTGATGCACCGCCAGGCGACCTTCATCCGCGACTTCATCCAGCGCCAGAACCCGGACACCGTGGCCGGGGTGGACTACGACGTCTTCACCTTCCCCTCCGGTCCGGCCCAGGACGGCGGACCGCCGCCTGCTTTGGGCGGGGGTGACCTCTTCGCCGCCTTCAGCGCCAAGCCCGGCGTGGCCGAGTTCCTCAACTACATCGGCAGCGCCGAGGCCCAGCGCCTCTGGATCCTCCTCAACCCCGGGCGCATCGCCACGAACACCACCCTCGATCCGGACGTGGTCTACGTGAACGCCGACGGCACGCCGGACACCATCACCGCCAACGCGGCCAAGACCCTCACCAACGCGGAGGTCTTCCGCTTCGACGGCTCGGACCTCATGCCGAGCGCCGTGGGCGCGGGCACCTTCTGGACCGCCGTGCTGGACGCCCTCAGCGGCAAGGACCTCGACCAGATCCTCTGCGAGGTCGAGGCCTCCGCGGACGAGGCGTACACCTCCGGGGCGGCCACGGGTCCGGTGGGCAACGAGAACTGCTGAGCCCTCCCGAGGCAAGGGAAGCGGGGCGGGAGGGACTCCCGCCCCGCTTCCCCTTCGGCTTCCGGCGGGCTACGCTAGAGGTCCCCTGAGGAGACCGCGATGAAGGTGCGAGGGTACGTCCCCTGGCTCTACCTCGCCCCGGCCCTCTTCATCCTGGGAGTCTTCTTGGTTTACCCCACCGTCGAGACCTTTATCGTCAGCTTATACAAGAACTATTACCGCCCGGACCGCGTCTTCGTGGGCTTGGCCAACTACCTCGACGCCTTCGACGACAGGGGGATGCTCATCGCCTTCCGCAACAACTTCGTCTGGCTCGTGGTGATGACCTCGGCCACGGTGGGGCTGGGGCTTTTGCTCGCCGTCCTCTTAGATCGAGTCCGCTACGAGGCCCTGGCGAAGTCCGTCATCTTCATGCCCATGGCGATCTCGTTCACCGCGGCCTCGATCATCTGGCGCTTCGTGTACGCGTACCGTCCGCCCAGCCGCCCCCAGATCGGGCTGCTCAACGGGTTGCTCATGGGGCTCAAGGACTGGGCCAACACCCCTGCGGTGCAGGCGGCCCTGACGCTGGGAGCGGGGATCTTCGGGGTCCTGGCCGCGCTCTTCTGGGGGTTGGCGCTGGCCCGGGTCGTCGCGGAGGCCGTCCGCCGCTGGCGGGACGAACGGCACCTGGAGGGCCTGGCCCGAGTGGGGCTTGCGGGGTTCCTCCTGCTGGGGCTCTTCTACGCCATCGGGATCGCCGCGCGCCCCCCTACGGGGAGCCTTTGGGAGTTCCTCTGGTTCCTGCTGGCCGTCGGGGGCGCGGGAGGTCTGCTCATCGTGGGGGCCCAAGACCGCCGTTGGGGGCCGCTCTTCCTGGGGAGCCTGCTGCTGGCCCTCGGGGCGCGCTTCGTGCTCGACCAGGCCGACTTCCAGCCTCAAGCCTGGCTCACCCTGCGGCCCTGGGTGAACAACCTCGCCCTCATCGTGGCCGGGATCTGGGTCTGGACCGGGTTCTGCATGGTGGTGTTGTCGGCGGCGTACAAGGGCATCCCCAGCGAGATGCTCGAGGCCGCCCGCATCGACGGCGCCAACGAGTGGCAGGTCTTCTGGCACGTGACCGTCCCCTTCATGAAGTCCACCCTGGCGGCCATCACCACCACGATCATCATCTTCGTCCTCAAGACGTTCGACATCGTGTACGTGATGACGAACGGGGCCTTCGACACCGAGGTGCTGGCCAACTACATGATCCGCACCCTGTATAGCTTCCCGCCCCGCTACGGGAAGGCCAGCGCGGTGGCCATCGTGCTCATGCTGTTGATCGTGCCCTTTATCGTCATCAACCTGAGGCGCTTCCGGGCCCAGGAGGCGGTGCGCTGATGCGAATGCGAAGGCGAATGTGGACGCGGACCCTGCGACGAGCGTTGGCGGCGATCCCGCTGCACGGCGTGATCGTGACGCTCTGTGTCCTCTGGCTTACGCCCACGGTGGGGCTCTTCATCACCTCCTTCCGCCCGCGCAGCGCCATCTCCGACTCGGGGTGGTGGACCGTCTTCCTCCACCCCTTCGAGATGACCCAGTTCACCCTGGAGAACTATCGACAGGTACTCTTCGAGAACGACATCTGGATCTCGTTCCTCAACAGCCTCAAGATCACCGTTCCCAGTACGATCCTCCCGATCCTCATTGCGGCGTTTGCGGCCTACGCCTTCGCCTGGATGCGCTTCCGCGGGCGGACGCTGCTCCTGATGGTGGTGATCGGCCTGATCGTCGTGCCGTTGCAGATCACGTTCATCCCCTTGCTACGGCTGTTCGTGAACTTGGGGATCAACGGCACCTTCTTCGGGCTGTGGCTGGCGCACACGGGCTACGGGCTCCCCCTGTTGGTCTACATGCTGCGCAACTTCATCGGCGGGCTCCCGCGGGAGCTGTTCGAGTCCGCGGCCATCGACGGGGCGTCCCACTGGACGATGTTCGTGCGCTTGGTGTTGCCCCTCTCCGTCCCCGTGATCGCCTCGCTGGCGATCTTCCAGTTCCTGTGGGTGTGGAACGACCTGATCGTGGCGCTCATCTTCGTGGGCGGGGCGGCGCAGACCTCGCCGATCACCCTGACCATTGCCAACCTGATCGGCTCCCACGGGGAGGACTGGCAGCTGCTCACCTCCGCAGCCTTCGTCTCGATGGTCGTGCCCCTGATCGTCTTCTTCTCGCTGCAGCGCTACTTCGTGCGCGGCATCCTCGCCGGATCGCTCAAGGGGTGAGCTCCACGCGCCCCCAGTCCGGAGGGATCACCGCATCCGCGAGGCTTTTGTGTTGCGCGATCACCCGGTGCTCCCGCTCGAGGACCTCCTCGACGAAGGGCTCCCAGCGATCGCGGGCCCGGAGCCTTCGGGCCTCCCGGGTTTGGTGAAAGTCCCGATCGATGAACACCCGGAAGTCCACAAACCGCAGCAGGCTCGTGTACGTCCCCTCCACCAGGAGCACCTCCCAGCCGGAGGTGTCCACCTCCTCGGTGAGGATGCGGTCTTCCTCGTAGAGGACCAGCGGCTTGTAGATGGGGTTCTCCCCCCGCTTGTAGGAGCGGAGGTTGCAATCCAAGAAGTCGAGTTTGACCTCGTAGGGGCCCACCTGCTCGAGGTTGCGCCGCCGCATCTCGTGGTTCGTCCTCGGCGGAAAGACGAAGTAGTCGTCCTGCTGGAAGATCCCCGCCGGGTGCCCCCGCGCCGAGAGGGCCTCTTGGAGGGCCACCGCGAGGGCGGACTTCCCCGCCCCCGACTCCCCGGCGATCGCGACCACGAACTTCTCGAAGAGACGGGGCTCCAGGATCTCGCACAGCTCCTCGGCCCGCTCCCTGTGAACTTCGCTCACCCGAATGCGATCGCCCCGCATGGGCTCATGCCTCCCCGAAGTAGATCTCCCGGAGCCACGAGAGCGGAAGGTCGTTCTCAGGCTTGGGATCCCGAAAATACGGGGGAATGGGGAGAGGCCCCGGGACGGGCCCGCGGGTGCAGATCTCCCGCAGGACGCGGGCGTATCCCTGCGCCGTCCGCTCCCAGGTGAACTTCGTCCGGACGCGCTCGAGGCCCGCGCGGCGGTAGCGCTCCCACTTCGCAGGGGATCCCAACAGCTCCAGGATCCCACGGGCGATCGCTTCGGGATCGGTGGGGTCCACCAAGACCCCGTAGCGGCGGCCCGTCGCCTCGTCCACGAGGGTCTCTGCGGGGCCGCCGTTCCGGGTGACGACGGCGGGGAGTCCGCAGCCCATCGCCTCGAGGGGGGCCAAGCCGAAGGGCTCGTAGAGCGAGACGAGCGCGAAGACCCAGCGTCTGCGGGCCCCCAGGCGGTACGCCGCGGCCAGCTCCCGCTGGCCCTCCAGGGAGAAGGCGGTGACGACCCCCTCCAGGCGGTGTTTTGCAACGGCAGCGACGATCTCCCCGAGCACGGCGCGCTCCGTCTCCGAGAGTCGGACTCGCCCCGGCTCGTAGTCCCGAAGCCCCGGGAGTCCCCGCACGACGAGCGCCAGGTTGGCCGCCGCGCGAAGATCCGCGCTGTGGGCGAACGCTTCCACCAGCCTGAGCACGTTCTTCTTGGGGTCCAGGCGGCTGGAGCCGAGCACCAGCGGGAGCCCCCGGCGCTCGGGCGGCAGATCCCGCCGGAGCGCCTCCTCGATGCGCGCCTCCACGAGGGGGTCCTCGGGCTGGGGCTCCGGCGTGAAGATCCGCGCGTTCACGCCCGGGGGGATCACCGCGAACCTCCCGTCGTCGCGGACGTCCACGGCCCCCCGGTAGGCTCGGTGGGCGTACTGCTCGAAGCGCTCCTGACGGGTGCTCGTGATGACGCGGGCGGCGTGGCTCATCGCCACCCGCTCGGCGGCCAGGCGACGGGCGAAGCGGAAGCGGGCGTCCATCGCCTCCAAGTTGTAGGGGGAGACCCCGAGCTTGTCCATTTTCTGCGCACCCAGGGAGTGGGCCGTGAAGGTGAAGGGGATGCCTACGCGCTCTTGGAACAGGGCGGCGGCGAGGCCTCCGTCGGCGTAGTGGGCCGCGACCGCGTCGGGGAACTCCCCGTCGCGCTCGTAGAGGGCTGCAATGCCCTGGACCCACTCCGCGAGGTGGGGCCACAGCTCCTCCTTGGGGAGGAAGCGAGGCGGCCCGCAGGGAACGCGCACGATGCGCACGCGGGGGTGAGGGGGGTAGCGGTCCAAGGGCGCGGCGAACTCCGGCCATCGGGGATCTTGAATCCGTCGGGTGAGGATGTCCACCCGGTGCCCCAGCCCTTCGAGCGCCAGCGCGAGCTCCTTTACGTAGACCAGCTGCCCCCCGAAGTCGGGGTGCATCGTCCAGTAGCTGTCCTTCGGGTCGAAGTTCCCCTGCGGGTTGAAGAGCGCGATGTACACGGGTCCCGTCCTCTCGTCCGTCCGGTCCGTTTGCCCCCCTTGGGAGGCGTTTCATTGTGGCGAAGTTGTCCTGTGGAGCGCAAGCACCTAGAATCTCGGCATGCGCACCCCGGACGCTTGGGAAATTGTAAGGGAGCTGCGGGATCCCTCCCGCAAGGCGCGGGAGCGCTTGCAAACCTCCGTCGCGCTCGAAGGGGAAACCCTTCGACTCTACCACGCCGGGCTCCAAGGGGATCGGGTGCGCTTCGGCCTCTTCGGGCGGGATCTCCTGCTCACGGCCCTCATGCTCCGCGATGCATCCTTCCTGAGAGACGCGTTGGTCTTCGTCTGCAAGACCCTGGGCAAGCGTCCGGATCCGCGGACGGGGGAGGAGCCGGGCCGGGGGCTCCACGAGTACACCCCCGTGGAGATCCGCGGACGGCTCACCCGTTATAACGCCTGCGACGTCTCCCCCCTGCTGCTGGTCGCCGCGGGCGAATACCCTGACCTTGCGGGCGACCGGGATCTGCTACACGCCCACGCGGACGAGCTCGCGGCGGCCCTGCGCTACGTGCTCGCACACGTCGAGGACGGGCTCTACCGGGAGGACCCCGCCCGCTGCGGGGCGGAGCGCTACGCTCTGCGGGCTACGTACTGGAAGGACTCCCACCTGCCGGGGCGCGAGGACCCCCACTATCCCGTGGCCTACGCCTTGGTGCAGGCCCAGACGGTCGCCGCGCTGCGCGCCGCCGCCGCGCTCGTCTCTCAAGGCGTCTCCTTGGGGGAGAGCGCCGAGTCGCTCCGGGCGAGGGCCCACGAGGGGGTCGAGGCCCTTTGGGCGGAGCTCTGGGACGACGGGCGGAACTTCCCCGCGATCGCGCTCGACGCCCGCGGGACGATCGGGGGCATCGCCTCGGACGGGCTCCACCTGCTCGCGTATCTCGCCCCCGGGGACGTCCCTCCGGAGAGGCTGCGGGCGATCGAGGAGGGGGCCCGCGCGCTGGAGACCCCCTACGGCTACCGCACGTACGCGCCGGGGCAGCCCGGCTACGACCCGCGCTCGTACCACTGGGGCTCGATCTGGCCCTTCGAGCAGTTCTTCATCGCCCGAGGGGCCCTCAGACACAAGCGGGAAAGGCTGATGGAGGTCGCGCTGCGGGTCCTCCCCGTCTTACGGCGACTGGGCTTCGTGGAGGCGTTCGCCTGGGAGGAGGGAGAGGGGCAAGATGAGAGGCTTCGAGCCCTGGGGTGCGACCTGCAGCTGTGGACGGCGGCGCTCCCCGAGGCGTTTGCCCGGCTCCTCGAAACCGTTGCTTAGGAGGATACCAGCGGATACCATAGCGCCTTGAATGGTCTATTCAGATTCCGGGGAAGGAAGTGATGACCACGACTCCATCCGCAGAGAGCGCCATGACGAGAAGGGACCTGTCCGACTACCGAGGGATAGTGGACCCCGAGATCCTCGACGAGCTACAGGATCTGGGGCAAAGGCTCCGAGGGAAGCGCATCGTCCACGTCAACTCCACCCGCCTGGGCGGCGGCGTCGCGGAGATCCTCTACACGCTCGTCCCCCTCTCGCAGAGCTTGGGGATCGAGACGGAATGGCTCGTCCTCGAGGGCGATCCCCCCTTCTTCGAGGCGACCAAGGCCTTCCACAACCAGCTCCAGGGGGAGGCCGTCCCCCTCACCCCGGAGATGCTCTCGCATTATCAGCGCATTAACGAGCAGAACGCCCGGAGGCTCGACTTGAGCGCCGACGTGGTCATCGTCCACGACCCGCAGCCCGCGGCTTTGGTGACCCACCGGCCCAAGAGCGCCCTGTGGCTCTGGCGCTGCCACATCGACCTCTCCCCCAAGCCCCCTCCGGCTCTGGCGCGCGGACCCCAGCGGAGCGCCTGGGGGTTCTTGAAGGAATACGTCGAGCGGTACGACGCGGCGATCTTCACGATGCCCCGGTTCGCCCAGGGGCTCCCCATCCCGCAGCACTTCGTCCCCCCCTCCATCGACCCGTTGAGCGAGAAGAACCGCGATCTCCCCCCCGAGGAGGTCGCGGCGATCTGCGAGGAGCTGGGCGTCCCCTCGGACCGGAAGGTCTTGGTGCAGGTCTCCCGGTTCGACCGCTTCAAGGACCCCATCGGGGTGATCCGCGCTTACAAGCTCTTCCGGGAGACGTACGGGCGCGGGCACGACGCGTGCCTGGTGCTCGCCGGGGGCGGCGCGACGGACGACCCGGAGGGGAAAGCCGTCCTCCGGGAAGTCGAGGCCCACGCCGAGGGGTGCGAGGACATCCTCATCCTGGAGCGCCCGCCCACCTCGCACCGGGAGATCAACGCGCTCCAGAGGCGGGCCGACGTCGTCCTGCAGCGGTCCACGCGGGAGGGTTTCGGCCTGGTCGTGACCGAGGCCCTCTGGAAGCGCAGGCCCGTGGTCGCCGCGCCGGCGGGCGGGATCACCCTGCAAGTTCTCGACGGCCTTACGGGCTTCCTTGCCGCCTCGGACGAGGAGTGGGCCGACCGGCTCGCGTACCTCCTGGAGCACCCGGACGCCGGAGCGCGCATGGGAGAAGCGGGGCACAAGCACGTCCGACAGCACTTCGTAACGCCGAGGGAGCTGCGGGATTATCTGCGGGTGATCGCGGAGCACCTGGGGGTGTGAGTATGGGACGGATTGCGGTGCTCACCAGCGGCGGGGACGCTCCGGGGATGAACGCCGCCGCCCGCGCCCTCACGCGCAAGGGGATCGCCCTCGGGTTCGAGATCTGGGGGGTCCGCCGGGGGTATCGCGGGCTCATGGAGGAAGACCTCGTCCCCTTGGGGCCCCGCGAGGTCGGGGATGTTCTCCAAAGGGGGGGCACGATGCTGGGCACGGCCCGCGCCGAGGAGTTCAAGACCCCGGCAGGCCAGAAGCGCGCCCTCGAGGCCTTGGAGAAATACCGAATCGAGGGCTTGGTGGTCATCGGGGGAGACGGCTCGCTCCACGGCGCTCAGGCGCTCCACGAGCAGGGGGTCCGGACGATCGGGATCCCGGCCACCATCGACAACGACATCCCCGGCACCGAGATCGCCATCGGGGTGGACACGGCTCTGAACACCGTGGTGGAGGCGATCAACAAGCTGCGCGACACCGCAGCCTCCCATGAGCGAACGTTCGTGATCGAGACGATGGGTCGGGACTGCGGGTATTTGGCCCTGATGGCCGGGTTGGCCGGAGGGGCCGAGGCCATCCTGATCCCGGAGGCCCCCTTCGACCTCAAGGAGGTCGCCCGCCGGGTGCTGCGCTCCCACCGAGCGGGCAAGAAGCACTCCTTCATCGTGGTCTCCGAGGGGATCCGCCAACACTTAGAGCTTCGACCCTTCCAGTCCGTCGGGGAGTACGTAGGGGCGTACATCGCCGACGAGACGGGCCTGGAGGTGCGGGTTACGGTCTTGGGGCACGTGCAGCGGGGCGGGGCTCCGACGGCCTTCGATCGGCTGCTCGCCACCCGCTTCGGGGTGGCCGCCGCCCAGGCCCTCCAGGAGGGGAAGAGCGGGCGTATGCTGGCGCTGCAGCGGGGGGAGATCGTAAGCCTCCCCCTGAAAGAGGCCCTTCAAGGCCGCCGAGAACTGGACCTCGAGCTCTTGGAGTTGGCCTACTTGCTGTCGGGATAACCCGAGACAGAGAGCGATTCCGCAAGGAGGGAGAACGATGGCCACGCGAGTAGCGATCAACGGCTTCGGGAGAATCGGACGCCAAGTGCTGAAAGCCGTCCTCGAACGACAGGCCGGGTCCTTAGAGGTCGTAGCGATCAACGACCTCACGGACGCACAGACGAACGCGCATCTGTTTCGGTACGACTCGAACTACGGGCGCTACCCGGGGACGGTGGAAGTCCGGGGGGACAGGCTCGTGGTCGACGGGCACGAGATCCGGGTGCTCTCCCAAGCCGTCGAGCCCCGGGAGCTCCCCTGGGGGGAGCTGGGCGTGGAGATCGTGATCGAGGCCACGGGCGTCTTCCGCGACGAGCGGGCGCGGGGGCACCTAGAAGCCGGAGCCCGCAAGGTGATCCTGACGGCCCCGGGCAAGGGCGGCGAGGACCACACGATCGTGATGGGGGTCAACCACTCCTCCTACGACCCCGAGCGGCACCACGTGCTCTCGAACGCCTCCTGCACGACGAACTGCCTGGCCCCCGTGGCGTACGTGCTCCATCGGGAGTTCGGCTTGGAACAGGGGCTGATGACCACGACCCACGCGTACACGAACGACCAGCGCATCCTCGACTTGGCCCACAAAGACCTGCGCCGGGCGCGGGCGGCGGCCTTGAGCATCATCCCCACGACCACGGGAGCGGCCAAGGCCGTGGGGTTGGTCCTCCCGGAGCTGCAGGGGAAGCTCACGGGGATGGCCCTTCGCGTTCCGGTCTCGACCGTCTCCATCGTGGACCTCACGGTGCTCCTGGAGAAGACGGCCACGATCGAGGAGATCAACCAAGCGTTCCGCCGCTACGCGGAGGGAGAGCTTCAAGGCATCCTGGCCGTGTGCGACGAGCCGTTGGTCTCCATCGACTTCAAGGGGGACCCGCACTCGGCCATCGTGGATGCGCCCTCGACGCTGGCGTTGGGCGAGCGCTTCGTGAAGGTGTTTGCCTGGTACGACAACGAGTGGGGCTACTCGTGTCGTACGGCGGACCTGGCGGCGTATATCGCGGAGAAGGGGCTCTAGTCTTTACCTCGTCGCCGAGGCACCCAGGGGGTGGGCGAACCCGGATTTGAACCGGGGACCTCCTCCTTGTAAGGGAGGCGCTCTGCCGCTGAGCTATTCGCCCCTTTGCTTTGGTCCCTCTAGGACCGGGGATAAGTCTAACGCAGAGCGCGGGGTTTGTCGAGAAGGAAGCTTGGATAGTTCAGGTCGGCAAGAGCGTGCCGCGCAGCTCTTCGGCGCGCGCCCTTTCGGCGGAGAGGACCTCCCCGGGGATGAGCGCTCCCAGCGCCTGCCGATGGCCCTCTACCAGGGATTCCTGCAGCTCCTCCAGGGGGAGGTCGCGATCGAGCCGCTCGACGAGGGAGATCATCGTCTCGTTTCGCAGTAGGACGGGCCTTCCGGCCTGGGCGTAGAACCGGGAGACCCAGCGGATCATCTCAGGGATCCCGCCCCAGACGGGCATCGTCCCGTGGACCACTACCACGCCCCGCTTCTGGATCTGGGCCGTGCCCATGAGCTTCTTCCCGTTCACGGCCAGATCGTAAGGTCCATCGCAGAACGCGCCCTCGACGTGGCGGAACTCCGTCTTAACTCCCAAAAGCGAGAGCCCCTTCCGCACGCCCTCCAAATACGTGCGGTAGGCCTCGGGGATCCCCAGGCGCTTTTCCTGAGGGGCGATCACGGAGACGTTCAGGAAGTTCTCGTCCTGCCAGACGGCCTGTCCCCCGCTTTGGCGTCGCACTACCGCGAGCCCTTGGGATTGCAGATGGGCCACGGCCTCGGCGTAGCGGGGCAGGCGGACGTCGAAGCGCCCCAGAGCCAAGCACCGCCCTGGACGCCAGATCCGCAGCGTGGGCGGGACCCGTCCCTGAGCGACGTGCTCGGCGATGGCCGTGTCCAAAGCGTAGCCGAGTACGGGATCGTCCGCGCCATCCTCTAGAAGGAGTCGCCAGCTCTTAGTCAAAGCCCTCCCTCCCCTTCAGGGAAGCAGGTATCGAGCATAAAGCGTGTAGACCGGGAGCGCAAAGAGCAGGGCGTCGATGCGGTCGAGCATCCCCCCGTGGCCGGGGAGGAGCCCCCCCGAGTCCTTGACGCCCGCCGCCCGCTTGAGCAACGACTCGAAGAGGTCCCCCAACTGAGCCGCGGCGCTCATCACCAGCGAGAGGCCCAGGGCATGGCCCAGCACAGCACCCCTCGAGGGCTCCGGTACCATCCCTCCGAGTCCCACCACCCCGAGGGCCGCGAGAAACGCGAGGAAGAGCCCTCCCAAAACCCCCTCCCAGGTCTTGCCGGGGCTCAAGCGGGGCGCGAGCTTGTGCCGCCCCCAACGGGAGCCCACCAAGAACGCCCCCGTGTCGTAGGCCCACACCAACACCAGCAGTCCCACCAGGAGCGCAAACCCCCGCTCCTCGCGGAAGAGTTCGTAGAAGAACTGCAACAGAAAGGGGATGTAGAGGAGCCCCAGCACCTCCCCGGAGGCCGCCCGGAAGCCCTCCGCAGCCGTGCCCCTGGAGCGCACCACCGCGTGCGCGAGGATCGCCAAGACCGCGATCCCCAGGATCCCAAGGGCTTGCGAAGCGCCCAAAAACCCCGTGAGAACCACGAGCAGGACGCTCACCCCGACGAACGCGGGGGGATGGACGGCGAGGCCCATCCTCCGGAGCAGCTGGGCATACTCCCAGGCCGCCGCCCCCGCAACGATCGCAAGGAGCAGCACGACGAGCTCGGGGCGCTCGTAGTAAAACGAGACCCAGAGCCAGCCCAGCACCGAGGGGATGCCCACGATCACCGTGAGCGTCCGTCGAAGGAAGGACGACATCGCCTTAAGGCTGCAGGACCTGCCCGAAGCGCCGCTCGCGGCACTGGTACTCCTCGACGGCGGCCAAGAACTCCTCGGGCGTAAAGTCGGGCCAGAGGGTTTCCGTCACCCAAAGCTCGGTGTAGGCGATCTGCCAGAGCAGGAAGTTGCTGATGCGCTCCTCGCCGCCGGTGCGGATGAGCAGGTCCGGGTCGGGCTGGCCCGCGGTGTACAGATACCGCCGGAAGAGCCGCTCGTCGATGGGCTCGCCGTTTAGGCGCCCCTCCAGGCGGTCCGTCACGATCTGCCGGACGGCCCGCAAGATCTCCTGCCGCCCGCCGTAGTTGAACGCGATGTTGAGGTGGTATCGCTCGAACCCCCGGGTGAGCTCGAGGGTCTTCTCCACCTCCTCGCGCAGGGAGGGGGGAAGCTCTTCGAGATCGCCCAAGATCCGCAGGCGGATCTCGTTCTCGACGAGCAACTTTCGCTTCTCCCGGATGAACTCCCCCATGAGTTCGATGAGGAACTCGACCTCCTCGGGGGGGCGCTGCCAGTTCTCCTTGGAGAAGGCGTACAGCGTCAGATAGGGGATCCCCAACTCCTCCCCGGCAAAACGGACGATGCGCTCGGCGGTGAGCAGCCCCCGACGGTGGCCCTCCGTGCGGGGCAGCCCCCGACGCCGGGCCCACCGCCCGTTCCCGTCCATGATGATCGCGACGTGCCGAGGAAGCGATCGTTCCCGAACCCTTCGAATCCGCTCTCCCCGCGGCAGGGCAGCTAGAACGTTTTCTGCGTCCACGGTCTCTTTCTTCCCCCTATGCCCGCTATGCCGATCGTACGACCCCAGGCCCCCCTCCGCGCACGCGTCCGTGTACCGCTACGACGGAGCGGAGGAAGAGCCCGCCCCCAGCAGGCTGAGGTTCTCCTCGATCCGCTCGATCTTGGCTTGGAGTTCCTCCGCGCGGGCCTTCTCCTTCTCCACCACGTCCTTGGGGGCCTTCTGCAGGAAGTCCTCGTTGTCGAGGCGGCGCCGGGCCCTCTCCAGCTCCTCCCGGGAAGCTTTCAACTCCCGCAGCAGCAGATCGCGCTGCTTGTCGAGGTCGATGAGCCCCTCCAAGGGCACGAACACCTCGGCGTACTCCAGCACCCGGCGGGCCGCCCCGGAGGGGCGCTGCACGTCGGGCCCTACGTGCAGGGATTCCACCCGCGCCAGGTCTTGGAAGAAGCGCTCGTGCTCTTGACAAAGCGCCAGCACCTCGGGGTGCTCCGTCCGGATGAAGACGTCGGCCCGCACGCCCGGCGGCACCCGCATCTCGGAGCGGATCATCCGCACGGCCCCGATCAGCTCCTGCAAAACGCTCATCGCCCGCTCGGCCTCCGGGTCTGCCCACCCCGCTTGCGCTTTGGGGAAGGGCGCGATCATGACGCTCTCGGCGTCCCGCAGCCCCTCGGGGAGCTTCTGCCACAGCTCCTCCGTGATGAACGGGATGAAGGGGTGCAGCAGTTTCAAGGTCTCCCGCAGCGCCAGCGCCAACACGGTCTGGGCCGTGCGCTTGTCTTCCGGGTCGTCGCCCAGGAGCCGGGGCTTTACGAGCTCCAGGTACCAGTCGCAAAGCTCCCCCCACACGAACTCGTAGAGCCCCTTGGCGGCCAGGTTGAAGTCGCAGCCCTCCAGATGGGAGCGCACGCCCTCCGCGATGCGCGCAAGCCGCGAGAGCATCCAGCGGTCCTCCAGCCGGAGCGGGAGGGTCTGGGTTTGAGAAGCGAGATCCTCCCCCGGCTCGGGCGAAAAACCCTCGAGGTTCATGAGGGAGAAGCGGGTGGCGTTCCAGATCTTGTTGAGGAACTTCCGGGAGCCCTCGATGTCCTTCTCCGAGAGGCGCATCTCCTGGCCCTTGGTGACGTTGCTCAGCAGCGTAAAGCGCAGGGCGTCCGTGCCGTAGCGGGCTTTGATGTCCATGGGGTCGATCACGTTCCCCTTGGACTTGCTCATCTTCTGGCCCTTCTCGTCCACGATGATGGGGTGGAAATACACCCGCCGGAAGGGCACGTCGCCCCGGAAGTGGAGCCCCATCATGATCATCCGGGCCACCCAGAAGAAGAGGATGTCCGGACCGGTGCTCAAGAGCGCGGTGGGGTAGAAGTACCTCAGCTCCTCCGTCTCTTGGGGCCAGCCCATGATCCCGAAGGGCCAAAGCGCCGAGCTAAACCAGGTGTCCAAAATGTCTTCGTCTTGCCGGACGTTCGGGGAGCCGCAGCGGGTGCACTTCTCGGGCGTCTCGAGCCGGACGGTGATCCCCTCGCACTCCGAACAGTGCCAGGCCGGGATGCGATGGCCCCACCAGAGCTGCCGCGAGATGCACCAGTCCCTGATGTTCTCCATCCAGTCGTAATAGACCTTGGTCCAGCGCTCGGGGATAAACTCGATTCTTCCGGAGCGCACGGCCTCGACGGCGGGCTCCGCTAACGGCTTCATCCGCACGAACCACTGCTTCGAGATCATCGGCTCCACCACGGTGTGGCACCGCTGGCAGTGGCCCACGCTGTGACGATAGGGCTCCTCCTTCACGAGGAGCCCCTGGGCCTTGAGGTCCTCCACCACCCGCCTGCGGCACTCGAATCTCTCTAGGTTGGCGTACGCTCCCGCGTTCTCGTTGCAGGTGCCGTCGGGGCGGAAGATGCTGAGGATCTCGAGCCCGTGGCGTTCGCCGATCTCGAAGTCCGTGGGGTCGTGGCCGGGGGTCACCTTCAGGGCCCCGGTCCCGAACTCGCGGTCGACGGCCTCGTCGGCGAGGATGGGGATCTTGCGGCCCATGAGGGGCAAGATCGCGTGCCGGCCCACCAGGTGCTTATACCGCTCGTCCTCGGGGTGGACGGCCACGGCGGTGTCGGCGAGCATCGTCTCGGGCCGGGTGGTGGCGATCACCAACGCCTCGTCGGAGCCCTCGATGGGGTAGCGGATGTGATAGAGCTTCCCGTCGAGCTCCTCGTAGACGACCTCGAGATCCGAGAGGGCCGTGCGGCACCGGGGGCACCAGTGGATGAGCCGCTCGCC
>JALSGO010000036.1 GCA_026982655.1 Candidatus Bipolaricaulota bacterium | reverse complement strand
GCGGGCGCCTTGCCGCCTTCGTGCGCCTGCCGAGCTGGCGCACCGGCATCCAGACCCGCCTCCATCTCTACTACGGCAAGCCGGGGCTCGCCGCGAGCGAGTCCGATCCCGCCGCCACCTGGCAGGGGGAGCTCGCCGTCTGGAACCCGGCGGACGGCGTCGATCGCACCGGCCAGGGGCGCGATCTGATACCAGCAGCGGTGGGAACCACCGTGACGGAGGGGATTCCGCTCGCCACCTTCGACGGCGGCA
The DNA here is from genome assembly GCA_026982655.1 of Candidatus Bipolaricaulota bacterium. Taxonomy (GTDB): domain Bacteria; phylum Bipolaricaulota; class Bipolaricaulia; order RBG-16-55-9; family RBG-16-55-9; genus JALUUA01. The sequence goes on along the minus strand of JALSGO010000036.1, from coordinate 4,401 downwards.
CCTCCCGGGCGGACGTGCCGGATTCTTCGTTCCTCGACGGTCTCACGTCGCTCTGCGTGCGATTCCTCATGGTTCCGGACTCCCCGATGGTGGGGAGCGACCGGTTCGTTCTGGTCCAGGGCGCCATTGATCCGAACGCGCGGTCGACCGGCCTCATGTTCCGCTTCGACGACGTGGGCGGTGAACGGAACGGTGACGATGCCTGGTTCTTCACGGTCCGCGGAGCGACGGGAGAAACCGCCTGGTTCCAGAGCACCAGCTATCTCCACGAAGCGGGAACGCTCCAGCTCGTCCACGCATGCTGGCGGAGCGGGAGCCATCCCGCCGTCTGGCGCAACGGTGTTCCCATCGACGCGGCCTGGACTGGACGCCGCCGCCCCGACGGAGCCCTCGATGATCAAGTGATCCGCACCACGACCGCTACGATTCCGGGAGAGCCTCTCTCCATCGGGATCGGTTCGAGAGCAGCTCCATATGCTTTTGCCGGCAGTCTCGGACTGATCCGGATCTCATCCGAGGTCCCCACCGCCACGGTCATCCACCTGGAAGCCCGAGCGTTTCTTGAGCCTTGGAAGCTCTATGCTCTGGGTCCGGAGGAGACGGTCGACATGAGCGATTTCCCGCCGGTGGCGGCCGATCTTGAGGCCGTGACTACCAGTGGGACCCGGGTGGATCTCTCCCTCGCGGCACGTGTCTTCGATCCCGAAGGACACCCGATCGCCCCCACCGCTGTCAGCGTGCCAGCCCACGGAACCGCGACGATCGTCGGGAGCGGGATCCGTTACACACCGGATGCCGGATACACGGGTTCCGACTCGTTCGAATACACAGTATCCGACCCGGGTGGACAGACCACCACGGCCCGGGTCCGGATTCTCGTCCAACCCATGAACGGAACGATGGAACCCGAGTATCCCACACCACAGCGCGAGCTCGTCGTCACCTCTCCTGCCGAACTGCGTGCCGCGCTCGCGGGGGCCCGTCCCGGAGATCACATCATCCTCGAGGATGGCGACTATTCCGGTCTCTACGAGATGAGATCGTCCGGCACGCCCGATGCACCGATCGTCGTCCGCGCGCGCAATCTTCTCGGAGCCCGCATCGGATCTCGGGGTATTTCGTTCCCGGATCCGACGGTTCACGATGTCCTCATCTGGGGAATCGACTTCAGGGACTGTCTGTATCAACTCGTCAACGGCAGAAAACTCACTTGGCGACGGTGTCGGATATGGCCGGCCTATGATCCTGACAACTCCATTGGGTTCCGTCTTCAGAACTGCAAGGATATCAGATTCGACTACTGTACGCTCCGCATGTACACGACGACAGAAGTGGCCGCCATGGGAGTCTTGCCGGGAGCGAACGGATCTTACTGGAACAGCGGATCCAACTACTGTCCCATCTGGAGCTATTCGAAGGCGAGCGATTTCGCCCGAGGTGCCTATCCTCGACGAGTCGTCGTCGAGCGGTGCCGCTTCGAGGGCGGCGCCTCGAACGTCCCCTACGACGCCCCGAACTCCCAGTTCGTCGAGTTCGGTGGCAGCCCCGTAGCCACGCATGCCTGGGATTACGTTAACGATCGACCGAAATATCCCATGCACAACATCATCCGTCTCTGTTACGGAGACGTAGAACGCGATCGTACCATTATCGATCTTAAGGGTGTCTCCTGCGCTCTCGATCGGATCCATGTGAAGGCACCTTCCGGATCAATCCAGATCCGGGCCGGACTTTCCCACCGAATCACGGGCTGTCGCTGGGAAGGTCCCTACATGAGCGTCCAATCCCGGGGGCATTTCATCGCCGATGTGATCGGACGAGTACGCCTCATGGCCGGGGATATCACCTGGAACTGGGACTTCTCCATACCCGGATCCTCCAGTCGCTGGCCAGCCTGTGTCGATACGGAGGTCCACAACTGTAGCGGCCCCGTCACGGTCGGAGACTGGTGGACCGGCGCTTCTCTGCCCCCCTATCCGGCCGATCGGATCACCGTGGCCGGATGTCCGGACACCACGATCCGGCACGCACGGCAGGTCACGCAGCTGACTACCAGTCCCCATCCGGCGTCCGGGAGCGTTTCTCTATCCCCCTCGGAGGTCGGGCACGATGCACCTTGGGTGGGGGTGGAACGTCCCTGACCATGCTTTTCCCGGATCTGCGGCCGCCCCCGTCGTGCCGACGGGGGCCGTCGCACCCATTAGTGGGTGGTGCCGCCCGTGGGCGCTGCTATTTTCCGAAGACGCGCATATCGCGCCAAGAGTTCCAACCGTTCGATCATCTCGCCATAGACACGATCGGCATCGAAGAGCTTCCCGGCCGTACGGGCATTTCTCCGAAGCTCCTTCAGGGCATCACGATCCATGAACCTTGCTATCTTTGCGGACAGATCGGCCGCATCACCGCTCCAGATCATGCCACATCCGTGTTCGCGGACGAATCGTTCGACCTCCCCGGTCAGCGTCGTCAGAACGGGAAGGCCATGGAATATGTACTCGCAGAACTTGTTGACCAGAATCCATCCGGCATCGAGCGTGCGGCGGTAAGGAGCCACGCCGACATCACAGCGCTCGTAGAGCGTCCACAGCCGTGCACGATCGAGCCAATCCGTCCAGATCACGCTGGAATCACGCACCGCGAGCTCACGGATGGCCGGTGCCTGGGCCCCGCTCCCGGCCACCACGATTCTCACCCGCTTCCGAAGGTCCGCCGGCAGGGTGAGAAACGTTCGCAGGAATTCCAGGCATCCCGCCCGTTCGGTGAGTGCCCCGGCGAACACGAGACGGAGCCGCTCCTCCTCTCTCCGCCCCCAGCCCAGCCCGATCCCTTCCCAGAAGGCCTCGGCCTCTCTCCGGACGTGAGGCGGCAAGGGTTCGGCCGCCACTGCATGGGGGAAGACCCCGTCCACCCCGCGGCGCTCCCGGCCTGCTCTCGCGAGAGCCCATGCGAGGGCCCCCTCCCCACAGGCGAACAGGGCATCGGCCCGGGTCAGTGCGAAGGTGAGCAGACGGCGGTAGGGAATCGCGGTGAGACGGGCGATGGGCCGGAGGGCCCGAGGGGCCAGTTCGCCCCACAGGTCGGGCCAGATGTCCCGTACGTCGACCACCACCGGGATCTCATGGCGCCGGGCATAGGCCACGGCCGCAACCGTAAGCTCGATGGGGGGCATGGAACAATATATGATATCGGGTGGACTCCGGCCGATCGTCCTCCGTACGAAATCCGCAGCTGTGGAGAGATCGTGCAGGAACCGCCTCATGGAGATGGCCCGGTGATAGCGCGGTCCCCGCAGCAGTTCGAGATCGATCCCGAGCTCCCGCGTGGCCACAATGTCCTCGGAGCGGCGCGCTCTTCCACTGACACGATCGATCCGGGAGTTCCACCACGTCACTCGCATTCCCTTGGCAGAGGCCATCCGGGCGATCAGCCCCGCCCGCAGCAGACGATTTCCCCCGCCTAAGGGTTCCAGTGTCTTGATCACCCAGAGGTGCATGATCACGTCTTTCTATGCCGGATCCCTTGGAATGGATCCCAGGGTGAGAAAAGTGGACAACGGCCTCGGCCGTCGATGCCGAATCACGCGCAGGACGTCTGCGGAGCCGGGACGCCCCCCGGATTGCGACGAGGGATGACGTCGATCAGGCGGCCTCATGGCCCCCGATCAGCTTCGTCCCGCCCGTGTCGCATGTTCTCCGGATAGCGCACTTCCTTCATGAGACAAGTCCGGAGTTTCGCTGCCTTCCGATGACACTACCCCATCCCACACGATGAAATGATCGACCGCGCCGTTTCTCCGCGCTCCTTGCCGGCGTATATGGCGGTGGGCCTCCCGTCGGAACCGGCACGGGTCATGCATCCATGAACGCTCCTCCCCTCGTTGTCCATGTTTCGCCGGTGCGTCCGGCCCACTCGCCCCGCGCCTACTGGCAGTGCCGGGCGGCCCTCGCCGCCGGCCTGCACGCCGCCCTCGTCTGCCCCCACGACCATGACGGCGAGCGTCGGGGCGTCCCGGTGCTGGCCCTCCCCCGCCCCCGCAACCGTCTCGACCGGATCACCCGCACCGCCTTCCGTGCCGTCCGCCGCACCCTCGCCCTGCGCCCCGACATCGTGACCATCCACGACCCCGAATTCGTCCTCTGGGGCCTCGTCTTCCGCGCGGCGGGGATCCCCACCGTCTACGACGTCCACGAGGACTACGCGGCGGCCATGGGGGTGCGCTCCTGGCTGCCGGCGCCGCTGCGCCCCCTCGCCGCAGGGCTCATGCGGGCGCTCGCCGCCCTCGCCCGCGGGCTCTATCCCGTGGTCATCGCCGAACGCTACTACGCCCGCACCTTCCCCGGCGCCGTCGAGGTCCTCAACTACGCCCGCCTCGAGGAGCTCGCGCCCCTGATGGCGCCGGCG
>JALSGO010000035.1 GCA_026982655.1 Candidatus Bipolaricaulota bacterium | reverse complement strand
GAGCGCCGGAACCCTTCGACTTGGCCGAACGGTTCCTCCTCCAAGGCGAGGACAACGAGATTCAGGATAACGGCCGAGGAGACCTTTGCCCTCCGGACTACCCCTGGCCGGAGAGCTTTACCAAGCCGTAGCCCACCGGCATCCGGATCCCACTTGTTCCCAGGGGTCCTCTTTGCGAGGGAATGCTTCCTAGAAGGCTCGACGGCTAAGGGAACTTCCGTCTATACTTGTGCGTAGAAGGTAGAGGGATTGCCGGCCATCCCAACGTGGATGAAGCGAAAACCGGAAAAGGAGCGACGAACACGATGATTCGGATCAGCCGAAGGGCGTTTCTGCGGGGCATCACCGGGCTTTCGTTGGCGTGGCTCGTAGGTCCCTCCCGCGCCCGCGCCGGAACGGCGGGAGGGGCCTCGCCGGGCCTGAACGAGTGGCCCATGTTCCGTCGGGACCTCCATCACACGGGCTTCGTCCCCGGCCGGGGGGACATCACGGGTCCCCGGCTCCGGTGGCGCTTCGGCACCCGCGGAGCGGTAGAGTCCTCCCCCGCCGTGGGGGACATCGACGGCGACGGACGCCCCGAGGTCGTCGTCGGCTCCTTCGACGGTGCCGTCTACGCCGTCCCCGCGGACTCGGGGGGCCAAAGCGTCATCCGGGAGCCGAAGTGGAGCTACCCGACGGGGAAGCTCATCTGGTCCTCGCCCGCGATCGGGGACGTCGACGGCGACGGGCGACCCGAGGTCGTGGTGGGCTCCGACGACAAGAACGTCTACGTGCTGGACGGGGCCACGGGAGCCGAGAAGTGGGTCTTTCGCACGCTCGCCCGGGTCCGCTCCTCCCCCACCCTGGTGGACCTCGACGGCGACGGGGTGCTCGAGATCGTGATCGGGTCGAATCAAATCTACGCCCTGGACGCCCGGCGAAAGCAGCGCCGGTGGGCCTATCCCCTGCAGACGACGACGTTTAGCTCCGCCGCCGTGGGGGACATCGACGGCGACGGACGCCCGGAGGTCGTGGTCGGCTCCTACGACAACTACGTCTACGCGCTCGACGCCCCGACGGGGACGGCGAAGTGGCGCTTCTTCGCCGGGAACTTCATCGAGTCCTCGCCCGCGATCGGGGACATCGACGGCGACGGCGAGGTCGAAGTCGTGTTCGGGTTCGGGGCCATCTCCGCCCGAGGCGACAAGGGCGTCTACGCGCTGCGGGGCCGCGACGGCTCCCCCAAGTGGCTCTTTCGCCTCGACGACGACCAGCGGGTGATCTCCTCGCCCGCGATCGGGGACATCGACGGCGACGGGCGACCCGAGATCGTCATCGGGTCGAACGTAAACGTCCTCTACGTGTTCGACGGCCAGGGGCGGGTCAAGCACACCTACGAGGCGGGGAACTTCATCGAGTCCTCGCCCGCGATTGGGGACGTCGACGGGGACGGGCAAGTCGAGATCCTGGTGGGATCCCACGATTTCCACCTGTACGCGTTGGCGGTGGAGCCGGGAAGGCCCCGTCTGAGGGTGAAGTGGAGCTTTCGGCCCCCGCAGGCGGCGAACATCTTCTTCTCCTCCCCCACGTTGGCGGACATCGACGGCGATGGACTCTTGGAGGTCTTGATCGGGAACAACAACGGGGAGCTTTACGCCTTCGGCTGACACCCACAGATACAGACGCCTCGGCCGGCTTGGAACCGGCCCCCGCCGGCCGCCGAGCCTAGAGCCCCAGGATCGCCTGCAACGTGCGGGCAGCGTAGACCTGCTCGAGCGTCACCCGATCCGCGAGGAGGAGGTCGTGAAGCACGGGGAGCGCTTGGGCTAACCCCTCTGTCAGGAGGGGATCAGTCGAGGAAGCGGCGCGTTGGGCGGACAACTCGAGGCTAAACGCGGCTGCACGCCGTGCCGTCTCGCTCTCGGCCTCAAGCAGCCTCTGCAACACCGGGAGGGACTCCGGGGCGAGCTGAGCCAGCGCTTCAGCCAGGGCTCTCGCCAAGGTCCCCTCTTCGAGGAGGGGGTCGTCCGTCGAGGCGGTCTCCAGGGCCCTTTGGAGGGCCGGAAGGGCGCGAGGATCGCGCAGAGCCCCCAGGGCTGCCGCCGACGCGGCGCGTACGGTGCGATCCGGATCCCCTTCGAGGGCCTCCACGAGGACGGGGACGACCGACGTCTCTCCGAGCGCGGCGAGGGCCTCTGCGGCCGCGCGACGCACGGACGCGTAGCGATCCGAACGCAGCAGTCGGACGAGGGGGTCTCGGGCTGCAACGTCCTGCAAGGAGGCCAGGAGTTGTGCAGCACGGGCGCGATCCTCAGGGTCCGGGTCGTCCAAGCTCCTTCGCAGGACCGGGGCCGCCGAAGGGGAGCCCACCGCGCCGAGCGCGAACGCGGCCGCCTGCCGGATCTCCTCTTGAGGGGCTTCCAAAGCACGGTACAGGGCCTCCTGCGCCGCCGGGGTGGCAAGCTGTGCCAACGCCCACGCCGCGGCGCGACGGACGCTCTCGGGCTGCGCTCCCTGCGACAAGAGGTCGACCAAGGGGGAGACGGCTTCGGGACGCTGGGTCTGCCCCAGGCCGAGGGCGATCGCCGATCGGACGAGGGGATGATCCTCCCGCGCGAGGGCGTTCTGCAAGAGACGTACTCCCTCGGCGTCGTGGGCGACCTTCCCGAAGGCCAACGCGGCCTCGGCGCGCACGAGGAACTCCTCCGCCCCTTCCAGGAGACGGCGGAGGAAGGGCACCGCTTCCGGACTGCGGATCTCGCCTAGGGCTCCAATCGCAGCGAGTCGGACGGATAGGGTCTCCCGCTCGGCCGCTGCTTGCAGAGCGGGCACCGCCTCCGGAAGGGCCAACTCGCCCAGCGCTTGGGCCGCCTGCCGGCGAACCTCGGGAGCGCCTTCCCGGCGGGGGTCCAAGCTCCGCAGGAGGGAAGGGAGGGCTTGCGGATCGCCGATCTTGCCCAGGGCAAAGGCCGCTATGCGCCGTACGGCCGTCTCCGGGTCCTGCAGGAGACCGAGGAGAGAGGGCACGGCCGGCATTCCGATCTCCAGCAGCGCCTCCCGCAGGGCCCGCCGAGTCCGCTCATCCGGGGCTCGGCGCAGCGTCTCGGCGACGGCGTCGGCGATGGAGGATGCAACTTCCCCTCCCGGCCCCGCGGGCAACGTCGCCAGGGCCTGGGCAGCGGCGGTCTTGACCCGCCACGAGGGATCCTCCCGCACGAGGCGGACCAGCAAGGTCACCGCTTCTGAGGAAACCTCGGCCGTCGAGCCGAGGGCCCAAGCCGCCGCCGCGCGAACGCGGGGAGAGGGGGAAGTCACCCCGTCAAGTAGGGTCCGATGGGCCAACTGGAGGAGCTCCGTCCGTTGGGATTCCGTAAGGCCCAGATCGCTTCCCGACGATCCGATACCCGCTCCTCCGAGAAGGAGCACCAGCGCCGCTGCGAGGCCGATCCCTCTGGGCATGACCTTTCCTCCTCGAATCGAGGTGTGCAACGCAAAACACTCCTTGCTTGGATACAGTATTATATACAAGTTGTACCACATTGCAAGCCCGTGTGCAGAGCGGTATTGCGGGGCCATACGTTTTATACTCGCGGTTGCGATGCGCCATGCCCTCATGTTCAGGGAAAGGAAGGGAGGCAACCCGGCGGTGGAAGGCGAGCCCCGGGCCCCGCGGGTAGGGTAGGGCGGAGCCGACCCTTGCAGGCTGGTCAGGGGGGGCCGTATAATTGGGACGCCGTTGTCCCCATCGTCTAGCGGCCTAGGACTCCGGTCTTTCAAGCCGGCGACAGGGGTTCGAATCCCCTTGGGGACGCCAGTTCGCCTTCTCCCATCCGATGCGTTGATTTTCCGCAGCGGGGGAACTACCATGGGCCCACCAACGGGAGGAGGGATGTCCGTGTCTGTGCCTCGAAATTTGGCCCTGTCCCTGCCGGCGGGTTTGCCCGCAGTCCCCCACGTCCCCTTGCGCACCTTCGCCCTCGTCGTACTGGGAGCGCTGGCGGCGGCAGGCGTCCTCTGGAGCTCCGCCCGCGAGGCCCTTGCCCAGTCCCAGCCGGATCCGCAGTTCAGCCACTACGCCCTTGAGATCACCTTCTACCCTCAGCAGTACCGCCTCTCGGGTCAGGCCACCATCACGTACGTCAACGAGGGCCCGGAGGCCCTACCGGCGATTCTCTTCTGGCTGCTCCCCAACTACGAACGCGAACCGAACCCCTACCTCGATCCGCTGGTCCGTGACGGGGGGTATCCTCAAGGGTTCGACCCGGCTTGGATGCGGATCCTCTCCGTGACGGACGGCGAGGGGAACCGGCTGCGCTACCGGCTCCGGGAGGGCCCCGCCCTCTTCCAGGAGTACTCTCGACGGGAGACCCTCCTGCACGTGGCGCTCCCCGAGCCCTTGGAGCCCGGAGCCCGCTTCACGATCCGGATCGAGTTCTCAACCCGCTTCCCCCTCAGCACCCGAGGGGACCAGAGTCGCTACCGGGACACCTTCGTGTGGCGCTTCGGCTGGTACCCCCTTGCCCTCCCCGCCTCGGAGGTCCTCGCCGTTCTCGAGGGGGATCCGCCGACCCCGACAGAGGGGGGACCGGAGCGCTTCGTCCTGCCGGCCGCCCTTCAGGAGGTCACGATCACCGTGCCCCGAGGCTATCAAGTCGCCATCGGAGCCGACCATCAGGAGGTGATCGCGGAGACGGAGGAGACCGTCACGGTGCACGCGATCAGTGCCTCCCCGGTGCGGTCGGTCCCCTTGGTCCTCGGGAAGGACTATCGCGTCTACGAGTTCCCCTACGCCGAGGTCCCCATCCGGGTCTACTACCTCCCGGGCCACGAGGCCTCCGCCCGCCTGATTGCCAGCTACGCCGTCGAGAGCCTGCGCTACTATCAAGAGCGCTGGGGGAAGTATCCCCGGAGGCGGCTGCTGATCGTGGAGACGGCCTCGGTCAAGGCGGGCTTTGCCGGCGCGGCCGCCGACGCGCTCATCCTGCTCAACCAGACGTTCTTCGGAGAGAAGGACATGGGGGTTCCGGGCTTAGTCGACCGCTTCTTGGACTTCCTCATCGCGCATGAGGTAGCCCACCAATGGTGGGGGGTCGGGGTCGGCGTGGACTGGAACGCGGAGAACGTCCTCAGCGAGGGCCTGGCGCAGTACTTCTCCATTACCTATTTCGAGGAGAAGTACGGGGCCTTCGGACCGAACGTCTTCCGGATCGAGCGGGAGGGGATCTTAGAGCGCTTCTTCCAGGCCCGTTTCGGATACCTCAACCTGCGCGAACACCTCCAAGGGGAGCTGCCCTACCTCGACACCGTACGCAATCGCTTCGACGAGGCGATCATCAAGCCGCAAAAGGACGTGGAATTCGCCCAATTGGGGGGGCAGCGCTTTTACACCAAGGGCTACATGATGCTCCGCGCCCTGCGCGGCCTGCTGGGCGAGAGGGCGATGGACGAGCTGCTGCGCAGGGCGTATCGGCAATCCCTCTATCGCATCCTCTCCGCCGAGAGGTTCGAGGCCTTGGCCCAGGAGGTCTCGGGGATGGGGCCTCCGCTGGAGGAGTTCTTCGCCAACGCCTTCTACCGGGACGGGGAGGAGGGCCGCGCGCCCTACGCCGACTACGCCATCGAGAACGTCGAGACGCGCAAGCGGCCTGAGGGGGGGTACGAGCACCGGGTATATCTCGTTCGCAAGGGGGAACTCAAACTCCCGCTGGTCGTCCAAGTGAGGGACGTCGAGGGGAACGTACAGAGCCGCTCCTGGGAGCTCGCGGACCAGGCGGTCCGGCGGCGGACCACCTTCCTGTTCGAGACGGACCGGCCGCTGGCCTCGGTGGAGCTGGATCCCGAGCGCTGGGTCCCGGACGTCTACCGCCTCGACAACAGCTACGTGCTGGAAGACCTCTCGTTCCTCAACCGCAAGCTGCGCTTCCTGGCTATGGGGGAGAACGATCTCCCCCTGGACGCGTATCTCATCCGCTTCGACCCCATCAGCCGCGTGTTGGAGGGGGGGTTCCTGCTCGACCACCGTTGGTGGATCAGCCCGGCGGGCGGCTTCGGGGCCTTCCTCAAGGATCTGGGACGGGGAAGCTCCCTGCAGGCGGTGGCCTCGTGGTCGGAGGCCGGTTTGATAGGGCAGATCCTCTATACACGGACGTTCTTCTCCTATCCGAAGCTGGGCTGGGTAGGGCGCTTTTGGGAGCCGACGGACCGGCTGGAGCTCTCGCTCCTGCGCCGGCCGGACTCCACGGGCGACCCCGAGCTGGACGAGCGCATCGGAGCTACGGGTCGCATGGCCCAGGTCCTGGGCATCCGCTGGGTGCACCGGGAGAGCCTCCGGAGGCTCCAAGGGTGGTGGATCTCCTTGTTGAACGACCCGGACGCCTTCCTCCGGGTGGAGGTCGGCGGGTGGAAGGCCCTACGACTCGGACCCGGCATCGTCGGAGAGGTCCAAGTCCGCTTCGGTTGGGGGGAGGGATCGTTGGGGACCTTCCAGTTCGACCTCGCCTCGCTGGCCGCCTTCGACCGCGCGTCGGGATACCCCTACATCGGCCCGGTACGCCTCCTGGGGACGGTGGGGGTCACGTACCTCATCCAGCAGGACCTCAACTACAACGTCCTCAACTTCGCCGCCCTCCACGACGTGCGCGACCGCGTCTTCCTCTCGTTCGGGGACACCTGGGACAGCCTGGACGAGCTCCAGGAGGTGGGCATCGGGTCGGACCTCAAGCTCCAAATCGGGTTCGAGGTGATCTTCAACGGGAGCACCTTGGGCGGGCTCTTCCCCTGGGAAGCCCGCTTGGGGATCGTCTACCCCCTCCGACCCGTGGCCGAGGACGAGCGGCAAATCAAGTACTATTATCGGATCTCAACGCCGTTCTTCTGAGGCGAGAGCGGGAAGATGGAGCTGGTGCACACGATCCCGGAGGTCCGCCGGAGGGTGGCCGCCGCCCGCCAAAAGGGGAAGCGGGTCGGCTTCGTCCCCACCATGGGCTACCTCCACGAGGGGCACCTCCGCTTGATCGACCGGTGTCGGGAGCGGGCGGACTACTGCGTCGTGAGCGTCTTCGTCAACCCCACCCAGTTCGGCCCGGGGGAGGACTACGAGCGCTACCCCCGGGACCTCGAGCGGGACCGCCGTCTGCTTAAGGAGCGAGGCGTCGATCTGGTGTTCGCCCCCGACGTCGCGGAGATGTACCCGGAAGAGCCCTTCATCCGCTTTCAGATTGAGAAGTTGGCCGATCACCTTTGCGGACCCCGCAGGCCGGGCCACTTCTCCGGCGTGCTGTTGGTGGTCGCGAAGCTCTTCCACATCGTGCAGCCCGACGTGGCCGTCTTCGGGCAGAAGGACCTCCAGCAGCTCCTCCTCATCCGGCGGATGGTCCGCGATCTCAACTTCCCCCTAGAGATCGTGGCCGGACCCACGGTCCGCGAGCCCGACGGCCTGGCGATGAGCTCCCGCAACGCCTACCTCTCCCCGGAGGAGCGGAGGCAGGCCACGGTGCTCTATCGATCGCTGCAGCGCGCCAAGGAGCTCGTTCAGGAGGGCGAACGCTCGGCCCGCAACGTCCGGGAGGCGATGCGGGCGATGATCGAGTCGACCCCCGGAGCCCGCATCGATTACATCGAGATCGTAGACTTAGAGGAGCTGCAGCCCGTCGAGCGCCTGGAGGGGCGGGTGGCGATCGCGCTCGCCGTGCACGTGGGCCCGGCGCGCTTGATCGACAACCTCGTCCTGGAGATCCGCGGTGACGACGTCCGAGAGATCCCCGCAATCTGAGTCGGAGTCCGGGTCGGAGTTCCTCACCGCGAGCGCGGAGGAGACTCGGGCTCTGGCCCGTCGACTTGCCCCTACGCTCCGGCCGGGGGACGTGGTGCTCCTGGTGGGGGAGCTGGGCGCGGGGAAGACGACGTTCGTCCAGGGGCTCGCCGAGGGCCTGGGGCTCGATCCTCAGCGGGTGAGTTCCCCCACGTTCGTGCTCATCCAGGAGTACGCGGAAGAGGGAGCGGTGCCCTTGTATCACGTGGACGCCTACCGGGTGCGGGATCCCCGCGAACTGGTGGAAGTAGGCCTGGAGGAGTACTTCGAACGCCCTGGGGTCACCGTGATCGAATGGGGGGACAAGGTGCGCGAGCGGGTGCCTCCCGACGCGATCGAGGTCCGCTTCGAGGTCCTCGAGGGGGACCGGCGGCGGATTCGGATACGGCGGTTGCAGCGTCCGACCTGAGCGGAGCCCTAGCCGCTCTTTCCACTGGGCTCCTCCCGGGCGTCCGTGGGCCTTTCACTGCATCGACCGCCCCACTTGGTAGATCGGCTGGAGGAAGCGCTCCTGCAAGGGCACGCAAAGCTCCACCTCGTTGGAGAACCTCCACGACCCGGTTGCCGTTAGGGGAAAGCTCCGGTGCGCCCCGGCCCCCAGCTGGGGTACGAAGCCGTCGAGCACGCCGAAGGAAAGAGGGCCTGCAGGGAGAGGGTAAACTGAGGCGAGAGGTGCCACCACAGGCCCGTCTCCAAATCCCAGGTGCCGGAGAGGAAGTAAGCTCCACCTGCCCATACCCCCAGGAAGCGGGTAAGGGAGAGCTCCGCCTCCCAGCCGAAGCCGGGGACGAAGGCGTCGGGTTCGCCGGGGTAGAGGACGGCAGCTAGAGCGACGGCCCAGGCGGGGGTGCGCTCCCGCTGTAGGAGATGGGCGCGCCGGAAGAGCTGACCCAGCCTGGTGACCGGCCGGAGCCGATAGGCTCGCTCCTCTTCGCGGAGGTGTACGAGGTACTCCTGCTTTCCGGGCATCCCTCCTCTCCCTCCTTACAGACAGTAGGAATCGACCCCGAGTATGCGGTCAATCATCAGCATGGTCGAGGGCCGGGTTATCTCACCCCCTCGAAGAGGGGTGGAAGTGCCCGATAAGCGGACTCTACGGCAGCGGGATGGGGCGCTTGCTCTCCGTGCTTGCGCTCCTGTTGGGGGAGGAGTTTGCACTCCCGGTGATCTTCGTCCCGGAAGAGCGAATTCCTAGGGTGCTAGGACGGGCCGGAGTGCTTCGGCACGTTCGCGTGGAGTACCGCGGCGATCGCTTCTGCATCCGGCGGCTTTAATGGGGTTGTCCCACCCGCTCCGCCAGCTGCTCCTGGGCGTACGCCTCCTGGAGGGGCTCGATGAGCAGGTCGAGGTTCCCCTCCAGGACGTCCTCCAGGCGGTAGAGCGTGAGGTCGATCCGGTGGTCCGTGACGCGATTCTGGGGGAAATTATAAGTGCGGATCTTCTCGGATCTCGCGGCGCTCCCGATCTGGATGCGCCGTTGTTGCACCCGCTCCTGCTCCACCTGGGACTGGAGCCGGTCTTGCAGCTTGGCCCGCAGCAGGCGCATCGCCCGCTCGCGGTTCTTGTGCTGGGAGCGCTCCTCCTGGCACGTTACCACAAGGCCCGTGGGCTTGTGCTTGATCCTCACGGCGGAGTTCACCTTGTTGACGTTCTGCCCGCCGGGTCCGCTCGCGCGAAAGGTCTCGATCTCGATGTCCTCCTCGCGGATGTCCACTTCTACCTCCTCGACCTCGGGGAGGACGGCCACCGTGGCCGTGGAGGTGTGGATCCGCCCGGAGGCTTCCGTCTCGGGCACGCGCTGGACCCGGTGGACGCCGCTCTCGAACTTGAAGAGCCCGTGCGCCCCCCGGCCCAGCACTGCGAAGACCACCGTCTTGAAGCCCCCCAGGGGCGTGGGGTGGGCGTCCAGGAGTTCCACCTTGAAGCCCTTGCGCTCCGCGTACTTGTTGTACATCCGGAAGAGATCTGCGGCGAAGAGCGCGCTCTCCTCGCCCCCCGCTCCGGCGCGGATCTCCACGATCGCGTTGCGCGCGTCCCGGGGATCGTCGGGGAGGAGGGAGCGCAGGAGCCTTTTGCCGAGGTGCTCGGCGCGCTCGCGGGTCCGGGCTAGCTCCTCCTTAATGAGCGCCCGCATCTCCTCGTCGTCCTCCTCGTCTAAGAGGGCTTCCGACTCCGAGATCTCCCGCTCCAAGCGCTGGAGCTCTTCGTAGTCTTCGGCGATCTGCTTGAGGCGGGCGTAGCGCTGAGAGAGCTCGACGTACCGGGGGCCGCTCACCGCCTCGGGCCGGGCGAGATCCGCCTCCAGCTCCCGGGCCTGTCGGACAAGCTCTTCTATTCGGATACGAACCGCCGATGAGAGCATGGCGGTTCCATTTAATCGCGCCGGATGCCGAATTGCAAGCGCTCTTCTAGAGCTCCTATAATGCCGGAGCCATGCGGATGCGCCGGGTGAACTGGACGATCACCGAACGGCAGCACCAAGCGCTGAAACGCCTCTCGCGCGAGACGGGGCTCTCCATCTCGGAGCTGGTCCGCCGCGCTCTCGATAAATATCTGGGCCTCGTGGGCGAGGAGTCCCCCCTTCGAGAGCGGGAACCTTCCCTCGAGCCGGAGGCCGAGGCGGAACCCGCCGAGAAGGCCCGCGTCTCCTCAGGATCATGAAGCGATTTCACGTCGTAAGCGAGGAGGAGATCCTCCGAGGCCGGGTAACCGACGTCTACTTCGAGCGCACCCGCCGCATCCTGGAGGCCAAGGGCCTCGATCCGCACGTGACCATGGAGGCTTCCGCCCGCTCCCTCCCCCGCGGGGACTGGGGCGTCTTCTGCGGGCTTCACGAAGCCCTGGAGCTGCTGAAGGGACGGCCCGTAGACGTCTGGGCCCTGCCGGAGGGGACCCTCTTCCGTCCGGGGGAGCCCGTGCTGCGGATCTCGGGCAACTATCGGGAGTTCTGCGTCTACGAGACGGCGTTGCTGGGCTTTTTGTGTCAGGCGAGCGGGATCGCCACCCAGGCGGCCCGCTGCGTGATCGCCGCCCAGGGACGGCCCGTGGTCCACTTCGGGGCGCGGCGGGTCCACCCCGCGATCGCTCCCATGGTCGAGCGCGCCGCCTTCGTGGGCGGCTGCTCCGGCGTCTCCACCCTCGTGGGCGGGGAGCTCTTGGGGGAGGAGCCCGTGGGCACGATCCCCCACGCCTTGGTGCTCATCTTGGGGGATTCGGCCTCCGCGACCCTGGCCTTTGACGAGGTCATCGAGGAAGGGGTCGAGAGGGTCGCGCTGGTGGACACCTTCGGCGACGAGAAGTTCGAGGCCTTGGAGTGCGCCGAGCTCCTGGAGGGCAACATCTACGCGGTTCGGCTCGACACCGCCGCCTCCCGGAGGGGGGATCTTCTCGCGATCGCCAAGGAGGTCCGCTGGGAGCTCGACCTGCACGGCTACTCGGACGTGAAGATCTTCCTCTCGGGGGGGCTTACGGAGGACGACCTCCCCGCGCTCAACGAGGTGGCGGACGCCTACGGGATCGGGACGGCCATCAGCGCCGCTCGGGCCGTGGACTTCGGGCTCGACATCGTCGAAGTGGACGGCGAGCCCGTCGCCAAGCGCGGCAAGGCCTCCGGGGCCAAGCAGCTCTGGGTCTGCCCCGAGTGCGGCCATCGGGCCCTGACCCTGGGGACTGAGGGGACCCGATCGTGTCCCGATTGCGACACCGAGATGTCCCCCCAGCTCCTCCCCTTCCTCGAGGGCGGGGAGCTGGTGCGCGACCTCCCCAGCCCCCGGGAGATCCGCGAGTACGTCCGGAGCCGACTGCCGGAGTCCCTGTGAGACTCGCCTCGCATCTTGAGCCCGAGGGGCCATCGTGGATGGTATACAGCATTATGCTGTATAATAGGGAGCGGCCAAGAGAACGCGGAAGGAGCGTGAGACGGATGAATGCCTTGAGTCGACGGACGTTCCTCAAAGGCCTTTTGGGGGCGGGGGTCCTGGCGTCGCTGCCCTGGGGATCCCCGCCGCGGGCCCAGGAGCCCGTGGTGATCGGGCTCCAGGTGGACCTCACGGGGGTGCTGCCCGACTACGGCTACTGGCACCGCAAGGTCGTCGAGGCCGCCGTACGCAAGCTGAACGACGAGGGGGGCATCGCGGGCCGAGAAGTGAAGCTCCTCGTGGAGGACACGGCTACGAACGCGGACGTCGGACGGGACGCCTTCGTGAAGCTGGCCCAACGGGGGGCCGGGATCATCATCGGCTCGCAGCACTCCGGGGTGAGCCTGGCTTCCCTCCCCTTGGCTTCGGAGCTTAAGGTGGTCTACTTCCCCATGGGCGAGGCCACCGAGATCACGGGCGAAGCCGGGAACCGCTACGTCTTCCGGCTGAACCACTCCGTGCAGGCCCACGCGCAGGTGGCCCACCGCTGGGCGGTCGAGAACCTCGGAACCCGCTGGACGATCGTGGTCGCGGCCTATTCGTTCGGGGAGAGCCACGCGCGCGCCTGGCCGCCCCTTCTCGAAGCCGTGGGAGGACAGGTGCTCGATGTCCTCTCCGTGCCCCTGGAGACGACGGATTTCCTGCCGTTTTTGAGCCAAATCGATCCCCGGACGGAGGTGCTCTTCCACGTCTTTCCCGGGGCGAACGCCGTGCGCTTCTTGGGCACGGCGGGCGAGCTGGGGCTCTTGGAGAAGATGGCGTTCTTCGGCGTCATCGGCACCGTGGACGGGATCCGGGTCCAGGGCGACCCCTCCTTGGAGGGGACCTGGTACATCGCGAACCACCCGCGGCGGCTCGACCAGGTGCCCGAAGACCGCCGGGAGTTCGACGCGGCGTTTCGCCAAATCGTGGGCGTCACCCCCGAGGGCTGGGAGGCGGACACGGGCCGGGCCACCACGGGCTCCCACTACTGGTACGGCTGGGAGATCGTCCATCTCCTGAAGCGCGCCGTCGAGGAGACGGGCTGGCGCTCCCCCGAGGACAACCCCGATCTGGTGCGCTTCTTGGAGGGCGTCGAGATCGAGAAGGGCTTCGGGTTCCCCCAGGGCGACAAGTTCCTGCGGGCCGAGGATCACCAAGCCTTCCACGATCATTACATCGAGCGCCTCGAGGGCGGGGAGCTCCGGGTGGTGGAGCGCTTCCCCAAGGAGCGGGCCGTCTACGAGCCGTGGGCGGACTATCGGGACGAGGGTCTGTGATAAAAGCGGGCCGTGCGCTCGGAGCCCTCGTCGGCATCCCGGTGGGCCGTTCGGCAAGGCGCGAAGACGGTCTTACAGCAAGACCCGTGTCCTTCTCCCGGGGATCCCGCGCATCCTAGCATGACGCCATGAAGCTCTCGCGAGCCCGGGTCACCGTCCTCGGAGCCGGGAAGACCGGCCTCGCCGTCGCCCGCTTCTTCGCCTCCCAAGGCGTTCGGGTCTTCCTCAGCGATCGCTCCCCGCTCTCTCCCGCGGGCAAGAGGGAGCTGGCCCGCCTCGGGGCGGAGTACGAGGAGGGGGGCCACAGCGAGCGGGCTCTCGCTGCGGATTGGATCGTCCCCTCCCCCGGCATCCCCTACGATGCGCCCGTTCTCCGAGAGGCCCGCCGCCGGGGGGTGCCCGTGCTGGGCGAGATCGAGCTGGCCTATCGCCTCTGCCCCAGCGATAGGATCGTGGCCGTCACCGGCACCGTGGGCAAGACGACCACCACCCACCTCATCGCCGACCTCCTGCGGGCGAAGGGGCATCCCGTGGTGCTGGCGGGAAACGGCGGCGAGCCCTTCATCGCCCGGCTTCCCCGCATCCGCCCGGAGACGGTGGTCGTCCTAGAGGTGAGCAGCTACCAACTGGAGCACGTCGAGGCGTTCCGGCCTCACGTGGGGGTCTTCACCCGCTTCGCCCCTCACCATCTGGAAAGGCACGGCTCCCTGGAGCGCTACTTCGCCATTAAGTGCCGACTCTTTCAGCAGCAGTGCGAGGAGGACTTCGCCGTGGTCCAGCGCGAGATCCCGCTGCCCGATCTGCCCTCCCGCGTCGTAGCGTTCCGCGCGGAGGACCTCGAGACGGAATCGTTCGGTGATTCGCTGCCCCCCCACCTGCGAGAGGACCTCGCGGGGGCGCTGGCCGCCGCCCGCGTCTTGGATCCCACCGTCGTCCCTTCCGAGGAGGCGGTTACCCGAGCGCTTCGGCTGCCCCACCGTCTCGAGTTCGTGGCCGAAGTCCACGGCATAAAGTTCTACAACGACTCGAAGGCCACGAGCTTCGCCGCTTCCATCGCGGCCATCGAGGCCTTCTCGTGTCCGGAGCACCGGCCCTTGGCCCTCATCCTGGGCGGTCAAGACGAGGGCCTCGACCCCGAACCGCTGATGGGCGCCGTGGTCGAGCACGAGGTGGACCGGGTTTACCTCCTGGGGGAGACCCGCGAGCGCTGGGCCGAGGCCCTCTCCCGGAAGGGCTATCGGCGCTTCTCCCTCTTAGAGGACCTCGAGGAAGCCTTGGCGCAGGTGTGCGCCGGGCGGCCCCGCCCGCAGACGTGTCTCTTCTCCCCAGGGGCTCCCAGCTTCGATCGCTTTGCCAACTACGAGGAGCGGGGCGAGCGCTTCCGGCGCGCCGTCCGCGCGCTCGCCGGGTCCCGCCCGCAGCGACCCCGCCGTCGGACACCCATCACCCCCCGAAGTGATCAACCGGTAGTCCTCCCTTAGCAGCGGTCCTTCTTCGGGAGCCCCTTCTCGGGTACAACGCCCGGTGGGCTAAGACAACGCGGAATCCCTACGCTCTGCGAGCTGCCTTAGGGGATCTTTTTACTCTCAAGGGGAGGTGGCCTGTTGCGGGGACCAGCGCGGCGAAGCCTGTGGCGGGAGACCTCCTCACCCCGTTCGTGGGCGTCCTTAGGAGGAACCCGCGAGAGGCACCTCCCGGATTTCCCGCTCCTCTTCGCCGCCCTTGCGTTGCTCCTGCTGGGGCTGCTCATGGTCGCCTCCGCCAGCCTGCCGCTCTCCCTCCACTTCTACGACGAGCCGGAGCGGCTCTTCCTCAAGCAGCTCCTCGCCGCCGCCCTGGGACTGGGAGTGCTCGGGGCCCTGGTGTGCTGGGACTACCGCAAGCTTCAGAGGTACGACGGGTTATGGCTCGTGGGGGCTCTGGGGGCGACCCTACTCACCTTCATCCCGGCCCTGGCCCCCAACGGGCTCTGGCTCCGGCTGGGCGGCTTCTCCCTCCAGCCGACGGAGTTCCTCAAGGTTGCGTTCATCGTCTACATGGCCGCCGCGCTCGTCCGCAAGGAGCAGACCGGGGATCTGGAGCATTTCACCACCGGCGCGCTCCCCTTCTACGCGCTCCTGGGGCTGATCGCGCTCATCGCCATCCTGCAGCCCGACTTCGCCCTGGTCGCCCTCTTCGGCGCGATCACGGGGTTTATGCTCTTCGTCGCGGGCGTGCGGCTGCTCTATCTGTGGGGGCCTCTGCTCGCAGGGCTCCCTTTTATAGCCCTTCTGTTGTGGCTCGCTCCCTACCGCCGGGAGCGGCTTCTGTCGTACCTGAACCCGTTCGCCGACCCGGAGGGGGCGGGGTATCACCTCCTTCAGTCGTTGATCGCCCTGGGCTCCGGCGGGCTTTGGGGCCGGGGCTTGGGGGCGAGCCGCGAGAAGTGGCTCTACCTCCCCTCGGCGTACAACGACTTCATCGTCTCCGTCATCGGGGAGGAGCTGGGGCTCCTGGGCGTGCTCTTGGTCCTGGGGCTCTTTGGGCTCTTGTGCGTGCGGGGGTTCCGGATCGCCCTCTCGGCCCCCGATCGCTTCGGCTTCCTGTTGGCCTCAGGGCTCACGTTCGCGCTCGCCTTGCAAGCCGCCGTCAACGTGAGCGTCGCCGTCGGGGTGCTGCCGGTGACGGGCCTTACGCTCCCCTTGGTGAGCTACGGCGGCTCGTCGCTCATCGTCTCCCTGCTCATGGTCGGGATCCTGCTCAACGTCTCGCGCTATGCCGTAACGGAACGGACTCAAGGAGAACGCTATGAACATCCTCGTCGCGGGTGGGGGAACCGGAGGCCACCTCTACCCCGCGTGGGCGCTGCTTGAGGGCCTCCGGAGTCGTTTCGGAAAGGACGTGCGGTTGGCGTACGTGGGGACGCGCCGCGGGCTCGAGGCCCGCCTGATGCCCCACCACCCCGCGGGCGTGGAGTTCTACACCGTCCGCGCCGCGGCCCTCCCGCGCCGCCTATCGCCCCAGCTGCTCGGATCTCTGGGGGTCAACGCCCTCGGGCTGCTGGAAGCCCTCCGAGTTCTCTATGAATTCCGCCCCCACCTCGTGATCGGCACCGGGGGCTACTCGTCGTTCGGGGTGCTCGCCGCGGCCCTCCTGGGCCGGGTGCCCACGGCGATCCACGAGCAGAACGCGCTCCCGGGGCTTGTGAACCGGGCCCTTGCGCCCTGGGTGGGACGGGCGTGGTGCGCGTACCCCGAAACGCTACGAAATCTACCCGCCCGCCCCGGTCGGGGGAGCGTGACGGGCATCCCGCTTCGGGCTTCTGTGCTGGCGGCCAAGGAGTTCTCTCGAGACGAAGCCAAGCGGGCCCTTCGGCTCGACTCAAAGCGCCCGTTGGTGCTGGTGTTGGGCGGCTCCCACGGGGCCCGCGCCCTCCACGACGCGCTCCTCTCGCCTGCGCTCCCCTGTGGGGGGATGTGGGACGTGCAGCTCGCGGTCGTCGCAGGACGGGACGCCCCGCGACTTCGACGACGGCTCCGGGAGGAGCCCCTCCGCGGGCCCGCGCCGAGGGTGCGCGTCCTGTCCCACACCCCCCGGATCGGCCTGTGGATGCGGGCTGCGGACGTGGTGATCACACGGGCGGGGGGGACGACGCTGGCGGAGCTGCTCGCCCTGGGCGCGCCCATGGTCGTCGTCCCGTGGCCCGGGGCCGCCGAGGGCCACCAGGAAGCGAACGCCCGGCTTCTCGCCCGGGAAGGGGCCTGCCTTTGGGTCCCGGAGGATGGGCGCCTGCCGGAGCGCCTCCTTCCCGAGATCGTGAGGCTCTTGGAGCGTTCTGAGGAGCGGAGGCGGCTGGCGGAGGGCGCTGTGCGCTATGGCCGGCTCCACGCCCGCGCCCTGGATTCCATGCTAAAGGAGGTCGAACGCGATCTTGCACCGCAAATCGATTCCACTGGCACCACCCGATCCCGACGGCGTCTTGCGAACCGGGTCCGAGCCCTGGCCGATGCCCTGGCACTTCATCGGGATCGGCGGGGACGGGATGAGCGCCCTCGCGCGGGTGCTCCACGAGCGGGGGCTCTCCGTCCGCGGTTCGGACCTTAGGGAGAACGCGCGCACCCGAGCCCTGCGGGGGCTGGGGATCCCCGTGCGGGTGGGGCACGACCCGGCCCACGTTCGGAGCGGGGACCCCGTGGCCGTGGTCTATTCCTCGGCCATCCGCCCCGACAACGTCGAGCTGGCGGCGGCCCGGCAAGCCCGATTCCCCGTCTACCACCGCCAGGAGGTGTTGGGACAGCTCCTCCGCAGCCGCCGGACCGTGGGGGTGGCGGGCACCCACGGCAAGACGACCACGAGCGCGATGGTCGCCGCCCTCCTCCTCGAGGCGGGGAAGGACCCCACGTTCCTCGTGGGGGCGCCCACCCCCTCGTTGGGCGGACGGCACGGGCGCTGGGGCCGAGGGGAGTGGCTCGTAGCCGAGATCGACGAGAGCGACGGGTTTTTCACGCAATTTCCCACGGAGATCGCCGTGGTCACCAACGTGGGGTGCGATCACTTGAACCACTACGGCGACGAGGAGGCGCTGCTGCGGGGCTTCGCCCGGTTCGTCTCCCGCAGCCGTCGGGTCGTGTTGTGCGCGGACGACCCCCACACCCCCTTCCTGAAGGAGTTCGCCCGAGACGTTTACACCTTTGGAATCGAGAGCGACTCCGCGGATCTGCAGGCCCACGACATCGAGCAACACCGCGCGCGTACGCGGGCCCGGCTCGCCTTTCGGGGGGAGCCCTTGGGGGAGCTGGAGCTGGAGATCCCGGCCCCCGGTGCGCACAACGTGAAGAACGCCCTGGCCGCCCTGCTGGCGGGCCATCTGGTGGGGCTGGAGTTCCCCGCGATGCTCGCGGCCCTCCGGCGATTTCAGCTTCCGGAGCGGCGGTTTCAAATCCTCGAGGAGAACGGGTTGGTCATCGTGGACGACTACGCCCACCTCCCCGAGCAGATCGAGGCCAACCTCGTCGCCGCCCGGGAGGGGTGGCGGCCCAAGCGCCTGATCGCCCTGTTTCAGCCCCATCGCTACACCCGGATGAGCTACCTCAACGGGGCGTTCGCCCGCGCGCTCCGACGGGCGGACCTCGTGATCGTGACGGACATCTACCCCGCGTTCGAGGACCCGATCCCCGGGGTGGACGCCCGCTCCGTGGTCGAAGCCCTCCGGCGGGAACACGAGGGCGTCCACTACTTGAGGGGCTTCGAGGAGACCTACGAGTTTTTGAGAAAACGGGCGGAGCCGGGAGATTTTCTCATCGGGTTCGGTCCCGGCGACGTCTGGCAGGTCCTCCATCGCTTGGTGAGGGAGGGATGAGCATGGTGCCTCCACCTGCGGTGTCCTCCGACGCTCCGGACCCCGCACGCAACGCGGTACGGGATATATCGCGGTTGATCGAGCGGGGTGTGCCCCTGGCCCGCTACTCCTCGCTGCGGGTGGGGGGCCCGGCGGACTACTTCGCCCGGCCCCGCTCTTTAGCCGAGATCCGAGCGCTTCTGGAGTTCGCCGATCGCCGAAAGATCCCCTGGTGGGTGCTGGGCAACGGGACGAACGTGATCTTCCCCGACGAGGGCTTCCGCGGGCTGGTGATTCATTTGGGGAGAGGGTTCTCCGCCAAGCGCTTAGAGCCCGAGGAAAAGATCCTCCGGGTCCAAGCGGGCGCGGGCTTGGGGACGACGATGGGGTTTCTGCGCGCCCACGGGTTTCACGACTTCGACGGACTGGTGGGCATCCCCGGCACCGTGGGCGGGGCGCTCGCCATGAACGCGGGCATCCCCGAGTTCACCATCTCCGAACTGGTGGAGCGGGTCACCGTCCTCACGGACGAGGGGGAGATGCTCACCCTCCCGCGGGAGGCCTGCGGGTTCCGCTATCGGGGGAGTCTCTTTCGCCGTCGGCCCTGGGTGATCGTCGCGGGGGAGTTTCGCCTGGGCAAGGCGCCGCGATTCGACCCGCAGGCGCTGTTGGAGCGGCGGCGGCGCGCCCAGCCCCTCGGCACTCCAAGCCCCGGCTGCGTGTTCAAAAACCCCCGGGTAAAAGACAAAAAGGCGTTGCCCGAGCCCCCGACGGCGGGGCGGCTCCTGGAGGGTGCGGGCCTGAAGGGCGTCCGTGTGGGGGGTGCGATGATCTCCCGAAAACATGCGAACTTTCTGGTAAACCTTCGAGGGGCCACCGCGGCGGATTGCCTTCGGCTTATTGACTTTGCGCGCGAGAGAGTGTATAAAGAGTTCGGCGTGGAACTCGAACTCGAGGTCGCGATCCTAGCGGCCTCCCGATCCGCGCCCTGCCTCCGGTGAGAGGGAGAATTCTGCCGATCGTCCTCCTGATAGGGGGCTTCGCCCTAGGGGGAGGGGTTCTCTTCCGAGGGGGATCGCCGGTGATCGCCGAGATCGCCGTGGTGGGGGGTGAGAGGATCGACACCGCACAGGTGCGCATGTTGAGCCTCCTGCGGGTAGGGGAGCGTTGGACTCCGACCGTCCG
Organism: Candidatus Bipolaricaulota bacterium; assembly: GCA_026982655.1. GTDB lineage: Bacteria > Bipolaricaulota > Bipolaricaulia > RBG-16-55-9 > RBG-16-55-9 > JALUUA01. The sequence goes on along the minus strand of JALSGO010000035.1, from coordinate 7,241 downwards.
TGATCGGGCCCTTTCGGCACTCCGATCCCTTCCTGCAGTCCGTGATGTCCGGCTCGTACCCGAACGCCTCGGGTGGAAGCGTATCCGTGTGCGGGTCGAGGTCCAAGAGCGTGAGCCCTTTGGCCTCATCTCCTACGAGGGCAAGGTCTACTGGGTGGACCCCGAGGGCTATCTCCTGGGGGAAGCGTCTCCCTCGCCCCCGCCGCCGGGGTTCCCGGTGGTCGAGGGCGTAGCCCTTGAGAGCACCCCGGAGGGGGAGCGGGTCACCCCCGAACGGGCCCGCCGGGCATTGCGTGCCTTCTTTGCCTCCGAAGGTCAAATCCTCGCCCGCATACGGGCTCTGCGCGTTCGCCCCTTTGACGGAGAGCTGGAGCTGCGCGTCCCCCCGGGCCGCCGGGTGCTCCTGCCGTTACGCGACCTTCGACAGACCCTGGCCACCCTGGAACGGACGCTCGCCGCGTTGGCCGAGACAAGCCTGTCGGATTGGCACGTCCTCGACTTGCGGGTGGAAGGGGAGGTGACCGTGCGGCGGTAGGGAACGCGCCCGGGAGGCCGGACTTGACAAGGGCGGATTGAGTGAGCCATTATGGGAAATATGGTCGTGAGAGGAACCGGACTCCGACACCCCGCCTAAGGCGGTGAGAGGGATGAGACGATGGTGGTGAGAGGGACAGGGGGGCTGATCGTAGGACTCGACATCGGGACTACCAAGGTCGTTGCCCTGGTCGGTGCCGTAGAGAACGGGACCATCGAGATCATCGGCATGGGGAAAGCCCCCTCCCACGGCCTGGAGAAGGGCGTGGTGGTGGATATCGGCGAGACGACCGAGTCCATCCGGCGGGCCGTGGAGGAGGCCGAGAACATGGCCGATGTCCGCATCGAGCGTGTCTTCGCGGGCATCGCCGGAAAGCACATCACCTCGATCAACAACTCCGGGACCGTCAGCATCTCCCGCGAGAACCGCGTGATCACCGTCGACGACGTGCGACGGGTGATCGAGACCGCTCAGGCCGTCCAACTCTCCCCCGATCAAGAGATTATCCACGTCATCCCGCGGCAGTACATCGTGGACGGCCAGGAGGGCATCACCGACCCTGTGGGTATGACGGGAACCCGCTTGGAGGTCGACGTCCACATCGTCGCAGGCTCCATGACGGCCGTGCACAACATCTACCGCTGCGTCACGAACCTGGGGATCGAGATCGAGCGCATCGTACTGCAGCCCTTGGCCTCCAGCTACGCCGTGCTGACGGAGGCCGAGAAGGACTTGGGCGTCGTCTTGATGGACATCGGCGGCGGCACCACCGATATCGCCATCTTCCGCCGAGGGGACATCTGGTTTTCCAAGAGTCTCCCCATTGCGGGGGAGCAGATCACGAGCGACCTCACCGTAGGGCTTCAAGTGGAGTACCACGAGGCGGAGCGCATCAAGCGCGAGGAGGGCCTCCCGCGCGTGGACGACATCGGTGGAGAGGAGCGCTTCGAGATCACCACGATCAGCGGGGAGAAGAAGAGCGTCAGCAAGCGCAAGCTCATGAAGATCATGGAGCCCCGCTTAGAGGAGCTCTTCGATCTGGCCATGGGCGAGATCGAGGACGCCGGGTATCGGGATCTGATCCCGGCGGGAATCGTGCTCACGGGGGGAACGGCTCTGCTCAAGGGCCTCCCGGAGTTCGTGGGAGATCGGTACAACATCGCGGTGCGAAGGGGGAGGACCCCGCAGCGAATTCACGGCCTGCGCGACATCGTCGAGAGCCCCATCTATGCCACCGCCATTGGCCTCTTGAAATACGCTCTCGAGTCCCGCGAGATCGACTTCCGCTACGAGCGGGTCACGGGCTGGGGCCCACGGACGCGTGGAGGCCTCGGCGGGGGCGGCTCCCACCTCGCCGGCGAGGATCGCTGGTGGACTGCCAACGGGAGGAAAGAGAATTCGATCATCGTCAAGGTGCTTCGTTGGCTGAACCGGGTCTTTCGAGGGACCGTGCGCTAGCCTAGAGAGTGAGGGGGGAAGGGACGATGGCCGTAGAGAGGATTCGGCGCAACGGGCTGGCGCGCATCCGCGTCATCGGGATCGGCGGCGGCGGGTGCAACGCCGTAAGCCGCATGATGCGGGCGAAGATCAAGGACGTCGAGTTCATCGCCGTGAACACCGACGCCCAAGTCCTCGAGATCATCGAAGCCCACCGCCACGTCCAGATCGGCCCGAAAATCACGGGGGGCTTGGGAGCGGGGGGCGACCCGGAGATCGGGCGCAAGGCCGCCGAGGAGTCCGAAGAGGAGATCCGCGACCTCTTGGAAGACGTCGACATGGTCTTCATCACCACGGGGATGGGCGGCGGCACCGGGACGGGGGCCTCGCCCGTGGTGGCCCGCCTGGCGCGGGAGGCCGACGTGCTCACCGTGGGGATCGTCACACGCCCCTTCTCGTTCGAGGGCCGCCAGCGGGCCGAGCGGGCCAAGAAGGGGATCGAGGAGCTGCGTCAGTACGTGGACACCCTCATTACCATCCCCAACGACCGCCTGCTGAAGATCGCGCCCACGGACCTGCCCCTGTTGCAGGCCTTCGAGCTGGCCGACGACATCCTCCGCCAGGGGGTTCAGGGGATCACCGACTTGATCACCACCCCCGGCTTGATCAACCGCGACTTCGCCGACGTGGAGGCTACGATGCGCGGGGCGGGAACGGCGATGATGGGCATCGGCGAGGGGGAAGGCGAGGGGCGCACCCGGGAGGCGGCCCGGATGGCCATCACCAGCCCCCTGCTGGAGGGCTCCATCGAGGGCGCCCAGCGGGTCATCTTGAACATCACGGGTGGACTGGACCTCACGTTGGAGGAGGTCACGGAGGCGGCGCAGATCATCCGCGAGGCCGTCTCGGAGTCCGCCGACATCTTCTTCGGGGCCACCGTCAAGGAGGGCTACGAGAAGCTGAAGATCACGCTCATTGCCACGGGCTTTAAGCCCGCCGAGGAGCACGAACTCGAGGAGTTCGACCTCGACGAGGGGTTAAAGCCCTTCTCCGTGGGAGCGCCGGGCAATCACAAGCCTCGGAAGAAGGAGCCGACGCTTCCGGAGTACCGTCGGCGGGATCGCGTGGGGGATTGGGACATCCCCACCTTCATCCGCCGCCGCGGCCAGGAGCGGGTGGACGAGGACTGAGCTCAGTCCATCCGAATGGGCATGCAGACGTAGAGAAACCCCTGATCTTCCTCGCCGCCCGCAGGTTCTAAGAGCCCCGCGCTCTCGGGGTCCTTCAGCCAAAAGACCACTTCCGGAGACTTCATCCGGCGGAGGGCGTCGATGAGGTACTCCCCCCGGAACGAGATCCGGATGGAGGCCGCAGGCTTCAGCAACGGCACAAGCTCTTCCGTCTGCCCCTTCTCCGCCGAGGAGGAACTGATTCGAAGGGTTCCGTCCTGCACCTCGAAGATCACCGCGCCCGACTCCGGAGCGGTGGTGATCTCGGCCCGCTGCAGAGCGCTTAGGAAGGCCTCGCGGCTCAAGTGGAGCCCGATGGGGTTCTCCCGGGGGATCACCCGCTCCACGTCGGGGTACTCCTCCTGGATGAGCCGGGCGATGTAGATCACCTGCGGGGTCTGGAAGAAGAGGTGCCCGGCGTTCGTAAGGAGCGTGACCGCCTCGTCCGTAAGCCCCCCCAGCACGCTGTGGAGGTCCTTCAAAGCGTCGGCATCGACGAGAAATTCCCCCTCGGGGGCCTCGGACTCCAGGGTTTCCTCTTTCAAGGCCAAGCGATACCCGTTGGTGGCCACCCAGCGGGCCCGCTCGCCCCGGAGGGTGAGGTTCACGCCCGTGAGGTTCAAGCGGGAGGTCTCCTTGGCGCTCATGGCCGCAAACGTCGTGAGCTCCAAGGCCCGCATCAGCCGCTCCCTCCGGATGAGGGCGACGGTCTGCTCCGGCACCTCAGGAAGCTCGGGATAATCCTCTAAGGACAACAACAGCAGCTCAAAGGTGGCCTCCCCGGCGTGGATCGTGATCTTGTCGCCGCCCTCGGCCAGCCGGATGTGGACGGATTCGTCGGGGAGCATCCCCGTAATCTTCGCGAGGAGCTGGCCGCTCAGCACCGCGGCCCCATCTCCCCCCTTGTTTTCGATGGGAACGGTGACGTGGATCGCCCGCTCCAGGTCCGTGGCCGTCAAGCGCAGCCGATCCCCTTGGACTTCGAGCTTCATCCCCGCCAGGATGGGCATCGCGCTCCCGGAGCCGAGCGCCCGCCCGGCGGTCTTCACCCCAAAGGTGAGCGCCGATTTCGTGCAGATAAAGTCCACCTTGGCCTCCCTTCTTCGCCTGCTCCCAGTTTACTCGTTCTCGCGCTTCAAGACCCTCTCCACCACCCCGCGGATCTCTCGGAAGATGGCCTCCGGGGATCGGGTGCCGTCGATGCGCACCATCTCCGGACGGCGCCTCCGCAGCTCATGGTAGCCCCGCTCCACCCGCCGCAGGAACCGCAGGCCCTCGTCCTCGATGCGGTCGGGTCGACGGCCCTTTCGTAAGCGGGCCAGGCCCTCCTCCGCCGGGACGTCTAAGAATAATACCACATCCGGGCGCACCCCTTCCGTCGCCGCCTCGTTTACGCGCTCGATGAGCTCCAAGGGGAGCCCGCGCCCGTAGCCTTGATAGGCCACGGTGGAGTAATCGTACCGCTGGCAGACCACGATCTCCCCCCGCTCCAAGGCGGGACGGATCACCCGGCGCACCAATTGGTTGCGCGAGGCCTCATAGAGAAAGAGCTCCGCCAAGGGGGTAAGGTCCTTCCGCAGCAACAGCTCTCGGATGGCCTCCCCCTCCGGGGTGCCGCCCGGCTCCTCTACGGCTTGTACCTCGTAGCGTTGCCCCCGCAGATGGGCCACAAGGCGCTCGGCTTGGGTGCTCTTGCCGCTGCCGTCGAGGCCCTCCAGCACGACGAAGACCCCTCTAGGCGACATTCCGTTTCCCCTCCCCTCCCGACCCGGGACCCGGGCGCAGGAGGTGCCAAAGCAGGAGGACCGTTCCCAACACGATCGACGCGTCGGCGAGGTTGAACATGGGCCAGCGCAGCGTGGGCGAGAGCCCAAGGTCGAGGAAGTCGACGACGGCTCCGTACCGGAAGCGGTCGATCCCGTTCCCCAAGGCCCCCCCGGCGACCGTGGCCAGCCCGAAGAGGAGTCGGGAGGTGCCCGGCTCCCGAGGCCGACGGCTTAGCCGAAAGATGGCCCCCACCAGCCCCAAGAAGACGATCCCGGTGAGCCAGAGGAGCGCGTCCCCGTAATCGGGCAACACCCCGAAGGCCGCGCCGGGATTGCGGACCAGGGTAAGCCGCACCCAATCGCCCCATATCGAGAGGGAACCCTTAAGATGGGTGAGGGCAGCCCACTTGCTGAGCTGATCGGCTACGGCGATCAGACCGAGCCAGCTCAAGGGGATCAGGACAGAAGCTCTCGCCATGGCTTGCCCCGTGTATACCGAAACGACAAGGAAAATGCAATCGCGAATTTCCCCTGGGTAGGGAGCACAGGACGTTTGTCCTGCTCTCCTCGGCTGAGTATAAAGGGGTGAAGTGGAGGTACTGATGTACGACGGCTGTCGAGAGATCGAGGAGAGGGTGAATCGCGAGCGATGTTCGAACGCATATTGATCTCGGTGCTCATTCCGGCGCTTCTGATGCTGACGTTTCCGCAGACGGAGGGGTCATGGAGGCCGGCTGTGGGGCGGAACGACGATCCCTACTGGGGGCTGTGGGGCCAAGCCGTCCTGTTGGGCACGCAGACGGCGGAGAACGAGCTGTTCGTCTTCACGCGCACGGCTCCCGACGAGGTGGCCCCCGGCGATACGTTTACGGTAACGGACGAGATCCGGGCCAAGGTCGATCTGGAGCTGGCGGCGATCGCTGCGGAGGTTCCCCCGGAGTTCACGCTGGTGGAGGGGAACCCCATCGCCTTCGCGCAGGGAGGGCTCTCTGCGGGGGAGACCTTTAGCAATAGCTATACGCTGCGGGCTCCCGATCGAGAGGGGACGTTCACGCTCCCCGCCGGCGCGCGGGGGAAGCCCTCGGGGGCCAACAGCCAGAGCATCAATGTAGATCTCAACGTTACGATTTCAGAAGAGGCTCCGCCTCCTCCGCCTCCGCCTCCGCCACCACCGCCTCCCCAAGAGAATGAGAAGCCCATTGCTATCTTTGACTTCACCCCCGAGGTGCCTAAGGCGGGAGAGGAAATTACCTTTCGAGCCACCGATTCGCTGGACATCGACGGCACAATTACCGATTATCGCTGGAACTTTGGGGACGGAACGGTCCTATCCGGCCCCGATAAAGCCATCGTTACTCACACGTATGAGGAGCCCGGAACCTACAATGTCACCCTCATCGTGGTGGACGACGACGGAGCCTCCTCCGACCCGTTTACGCTCCCCGTCCTGGTGGAAGCTCCTCCTAAGCCGGAGATCTTCGGCATCCCCCTGGAGATCGCGATCGCCGTCGGAGCGGTCGTGGGAGCCGTGGTGCTCTTCTTCGCGATCCGCACGCTCTTCTTCCGCGGGCCGTCGGAAGAGGTTGGAGGGGGGGAGCCCACCCCCGCCGCGCCCGCTCCCCAAGGCCTCGAAGCCGCCCTCGACCCCCAGATCCAAGCGTTTGTGGCCGAGACGGACCTCCCCGTCCGGGGCGTTTCATCCGTGCGCGTGGTGGAGAAGGTGGACGAGCTCTCCCGCGCCTCCTGGGTGCGTCGACTCACCGCGCAGTCCCTGATCGTCGTCTCGTACGACGAGAAGACGATCGCCTTCCAGCGCTTCGAGGAGCTGAGCGAGGTCGAGCAGAGGAAACTCGACCTCAGTCCCTTAGGAGAAGACTCGCTCTTGGCGTACGTCTCGAAGCGTGTCTCGCCCGGGGATCGCATCGTCCGGATCACCTGGGATATGAGCTCTGGGGAGACGTTCGAGAGCCTTGCGGTCGTAGACCTGCAGGGCCAGATCCGCTTCGACACCTTCATGAGCCTCGCGCAAGTCCGCATGGGCGCGAGCGCGGAGTGACCCGATCCGCCCCCAACCCGGGGCGAAATGGGGCCGGAGGCCACTAAGCCCTAGACGGGCGGAAGGGCCTTTGGTATCATTACCCCACCCCGGAGGGATGTCCGAACGGTAAGGAGCCGGTCTCGAAAACCGGTACGGCCTTTACGGCCTTCGGGGTTCGAATCCCCGTCCCTCCGCCACCTCCCGAGAAGGAAGAAGGGGCAGCTTCACGCTGCCCC
>JALSGO010000034.1 GCA_026982655.1 Candidatus Bipolaricaulota bacterium | reverse complement strand
CAAGGGCCGCGAACGCCCGGCGAAGAGGCTCATTTCTCCTCCGCGAGCGCGAATCCCCGGGAGAACTGCTCCTGGAGCAGGAGGAAGACGAGGAGCGCCGGAAGCAAGGCGACGATCGCCCCCGCCATCACCAGCCCCCAGTTGGTGGCGTCCTGGCCGCTTGTCAGCATCCTGAGCCCCACCTGGATCACCTGCCGCTCGCCCTCCCGGATCACCACCAAGGGCCAGAGGTACTGGTTCCACATGTAGACGAACTGGATCACCGCCATCGCCGCCACCACGTTCATGCTCATCGGCAGGAGGATGGACCAGGCGAAGCGGAGCGGCCCCGCCCCGTCGATCCGGGCGGCGTCCACCAGACTCTCGGGGATCTGCAGAAACTGCTGGCGGAAGAGGAAGGTACCGGTGGCCGAGGCCAGGAAGGGCACGATCAGGGCAGCGTAGGAGTTCACCCATCCCAGGTCGGTGACCAGCTCAAAGAGGGCGACGATCATGATCTCGGTGGGCATCATCAAGGTCAGGAGAATGAAGGTAAAGACCCAGCTCTTGAGGGGAAACCGGAAGTAGACGAGCGCGAGCGCCGCCAGGAAGGAGACGATCGTCTTCCCCACCGTCACCGCGATCGAGATGAAGAGCGAGTTCTTCAGGTAAAGCCCAAGGTGGTACTGGTTCCAGACCACCCGGTAGTTCTCAAAAAGGGCGCTTCCAAGGGTGAACTTCGGCGGGTAGCGGAAGATCTCCGCGGGGGTCTGGGTGGAGAAGATGAAGGCGAAGACCACCGGCGCCGCCACCACCGCAACCGAAAGGAGGAGCAAGGCATGCACCGCGATCGCGTGGAGGAGCTTTCTCCGCTTCACCGCTACCCCCCGTAGTGGACCCGCCGCTCGCCGAGGCGGAACTGGAGCAGCGTGAGGAGCACCACGCCGACAAAGAGAACCACCGACTGGGCCGCCGCCAAGCCGGTCTTAAAGAACTCGAAGCCGTCGCGGTAGATGTTGTAGATCAGGATGTTGGTGGCGCCGTTCGGCCCCCCCTTGGTGAGCAGGTCGACGAAGGGGAAGGTGTCGAAGAAGGCGTAGATCGTGTTCATCACGAAGAGGAAGAAGGTCATCGGGGAAAGCAGGGGGAAGGTCACCCTCCAAAAGCGCTGCCAGGGGGTGGCCCCGTCGATCAGGGCGGCCTCGAGCACATCCCCCGGCAGGTTCTGGAGCGCCGCCAGGTAGAAGACCACGTTGTAGCCCACGTTCTTCCAGACCGCCGCCGCCACCAAGACGGAGATCGCGAGCCCCGGCTGGGTCAGCCAGTCGGGCCGGAGCCCGAAGAGGACGTCGAGGAAGTAGTTTACGATCCCCGCCTGGGGGTTGAAGAGGAAGAGGAAGATCACCCCCGCCACCGCCGGGCTGAGGGCGTAGGGCCAGATCAGCATCAGGCGGTAAAAGCGCCAGCCCCGGACCTTCTGATTCGCGAGCACCGAGAGAAAAAGCCCCACCGCCATCGAGAAGAAGACGACCAAGAAGGAGTAGAGCGCGGTGTTCCAGAAGATCCGGAGGTACTCGGGGTTCGTGAAGATCTCCCGGTAGTTTTCAAGCCCCACGTAGACCTTCCGGAGGCCGAGGAAGGCGACCCGGTAGAGGGAGAGCCGGAAGGTCTCGAGGGTGGGGTAATAGAGGAAGACGAGCAGGAT
>JALSGO010000033.1 GCA_026982655.1 Candidatus Bipolaricaulota bacterium | reverse complement strand
GGCGAGCCAGAGGGGGATCACACTTCCACCCCCAGCTCCAGGAGCAGGTCCTCAATCACGCCTGCTGCCCGTACGAATAAGCAGTCCTTCCTGTGCTCGCCGTCCGTTTCCAAGCAAACGGGGCAAAATCTTTCGTCCGTGTACCCCGTATAGCCGCCCGTGTAATCCCGCAGGAGCGGAGGGTTCCGCAGTTCGACCAAGAGACTGAGGGCGGCGGCATGGATTGACTTCCTGTTCACACCTCCACCCCCAGCTCCCCTGCCACCTGCCGCAGACACGACTCGACGCTCCCGCACCGCGCGGCTCGGGCCACCACCCGGCCCTCGACGCGTGCCTCGGCGTAGTCCCCTATGTCGGCGTCGAAGCCGTAGGCCACCTCGTAGCCGAGGCCACGGAGGCGCTCGGCGATTCGGTCGGCCTCGGTTGGGGCCTGGCGCCGGGCCTTTAGGGCCCGGGCCAGGTGCTTGCGGTCGGTTCGGGCTATTCGGTCTGGCTGCCTGGCCTTGATTCCGGCGAGGAGGGCGAGGCCGCGGGCGATCACGCCTCCACCTCCTTCTCCTCCTGCCGGAAGGCCTCCGGCAGTAACTTCTTCCGCCAGTGCTCGGCGAGCCTGGCGGCCTGGGCCCGGGTCCGCGCGTGCCCCCGGTAGAGCACGGCGGGCCCGTCCCAGATCAGGACCTCGTAGCCGACAAACTTCTCCCGAATAGCCCATCCAATGGCGTTAGGCATCGCTAACCTCCTCTTCATGCGGCTCCAGCATGTCCAGCGCCGCCGCCCTCCTGAGCTCGCGGAGCTCGCCAGGGGCAAAGGGCGCGTCGTACCAGCGCCGCTCTTCAGGCTCGGGCCCGAAGGCGGACTCGATCTCCTCCCTGGTGGCCTCGGTGATGACGGGGTGGCGGATCATCGTGCCACCCCCTTCCTCGGGCCACGCCACCAGCCGTTTCCGTCCCTGATGGCGCCGTTTTCCCGGAGCCACTCGCTCAGGCGGACCCAGAGCTTGCTCTGGGCCCCGTTGAGTGGCTCCTGGTAGGCCAGCGCCCGCAGCGCGTTCGCGAGCGCGGTGGCTTCCTCGATGTCGAGCTCGAACCGCCGCCGCATCATTGCCTCCCCACTTCCTTTAAGAAGGCGTTGAAGGCTTCGCGAATCGCGTCAGCGAAGTCGGCCGGAGCTACAGCGGCCGAGTACCCGCTCGGCCACTCGGCCGAGCCCGGCGAGAACTCCTCGTGGATGATCACGCCCGGCTTTTCCTCGCCGGTTTCGCGGTTTTTCCAAACCGGCGAGGGGTCGAGTGGCTAGAAGTAATCCAACGAGCCCCAAGAGGTGGTGTGGTAGTTCCCCCACCGCACCTCGCGGGTGTCCTTCGGGGGGCCGCCGGGACGCGGTTTCTTAGTGCCTGCGGCGACCACCCAGTTCAACCGCGGAAGACCTTTTTCCTCAAGCCTTTTGTTAAGCTCTTGGTAGAACTCTGGCAACATCTTTTCACTCCTTTCTGGCCGGGGCCGTCACCCCGGCCGCCGCTTTGGATTCGGGGGCCTCTCCCCCGTTGCGGCCTTGCAGCCATTCGAGGTACGCCCGTCCCCCCTCGACCAGGGCGTCGGCGGGGTACGCCGGCGCGTTGCGGATCAGGAAGGGCAGCGGGCGGATGAAGCCGCGCTCCTCGGCCTCGGCGAACATCTCGCGGGTGAAGCCGAGGTAGCGGGCGGCCTCCCGCCGGGTGCGGATGACGAGAAGCTCACGGGGCTTGAGCCCCAGCTCGTCGAGCTTGGCGGTGATGGCCGCGAGTTCCTCGCGAATCACCCGGCGGATGTCGTCCTCGGTCGGAAGGGCGAGGTTAGCGGGCATACTCAGCCTCCCCGATGAGCTCCCCGAGGACTTCGAGCTCGCCTTTTCCGGTCTTCTCGCCAATCGCCCGGGCCAGCCGGCGAATCGTGTCGAACTTGGGTGCGGCCACGCGGCCGGCCTCGATCATGGCGATCGTGCCGTAGCCGACCCCGGCGGCCGTGGCGAGTTCCTCTCGTTTGAGGCCCGCGCGAACACGAAGCTCGCGCAGGCGCTTGCCTACGTGGGTCAAGGACCACCTCCTTTCAAGCTGTGGTGGGTTAAGTTTTTGGTGCGGCGAGACGGAAAGGGGGTGAGGAGATGAACGAAAAGGACAAGATCGCCTTAGCGATCGAGCTCGCCAAGCTGTCCGTACTCCAAGACATCTTGCGCACGCTGCGGCGCCAAGAGAACCGGCACGCGCCCCTTAGCGACCTTCAGTTGAAGCCAGCCGACGAGCTCGTGAAAGAGCACCTCAAGCAGGTTGACCAGCTTTTAGGTTCCTGAGCGCCTCTTCGGCCGCCGCCTGCACCCTGGCTGCCACCTCGTGCATGGCGGTGGTCAAGTCTTCCTGCGTTGGCCTTTCGACGCCGACGACGATGGAAACGTAAATCCCTCCATCGCCATCCCTTACCGTGAGCTCGATCTGCGGTTCGTAGTAGGTCTCGAGCATTCTTTGCCTCCTTTCTTTGGTGGGGTGCTAGAACTCTGGTATGCAACTCGCAGAACAGCTGCTCGCCCTGTTGAGCCAAGCCTGGGGATTGCTTGTCAGCTCGGTATCTTTCGTCCTCTCGTGGGTTAACGAAAATGTTGGTTTAGTCCAGGCCGTACTTACCTGCGTGTTGGTTTGGATAACCAAGCGCTATGCTGACGAAACCCGTAGGATGCGGGAAAACCAGGAGAAGATGTCGCTCCTATTGGCCCCCGCATGGCTGACCGAGCAAACCGGCCCAGAACGGAAGCGCCTTCATGCCATTCCCGGGCTGGCCAACCTCAGCGGCCTGGCCACTGCGATTTTGGAGGTCCGAATGTCAGGAGACGAATTCTGGGTGCCGGTCAGCACAGATCGCAACGACTCACGCGATTGGCACTTCCCCATCATCATGGAGCCCTACTCAACGCTTCTGATTCATTTGCACGACGTTATCGAGGAGCCTGGGACCTACGAGCTTGAGATCCGAGCCGCGTATGGACCAAGCGCCAGGCGGTATCGAGTCAGGGCGACCGTCCAAGTCACGAGCGTTTACCCTTTCCGGTGCGAAATCACATCACAGTCCACTGAAGAGGAAGCTGTCTAGCGCTTAGAGAAACCATGAAGGTGGCTCTCATGTAGTCGTCTGCTCCAGGGCACTTGCCAGTTCCGGGCGAAACGATAGCCGCAAGCACAAGGAGGGTGAAGATGAGACAAAGCCACACAAAGGCCGCGTCTTCGACTGCTCTCCCTAGGCGCCGCTTGGCGAGATCTTCTAGAAGCTGTTTAACGCCCGTCGTTATGCCAGACAAGAAAAGCAAAAGGAACGGGCCCAACACAAATAGTGGGACCCACCAAGGCGATGTGCAACCTCCTTCGGTCATTCGATCCTCCTCTCTTGGGTGGGGACAACACC
>JALSGO010000032.1 GCA_026982655.1 Candidatus Bipolaricaulota bacterium | reverse complement strand
CGCGCGTACATCTGGCTGGCGTGGTAGGGCACCGTCGCCGGGAGGTTGAGGGGCCCCAGGATGGTGACCCCGTGAACCTCTACGGTCTCGCCGGGCTTCGTGAGTTCGCAGTTTCCGCCCCGCTCGGCGGCCAGATCGACGATCACGGAACCCGGCTGCATCCGTCGGACCATCTCTTCGGTGACGAGCACCGGGGCGCGCTTGCCCGGCACCGCCGCCGTGGTGATCACCACGTCGCTCTCGGCCACCACCCGGAGCATCATCTCCCGCTGCTTTTTGTAAAATTCCTCGTCCATCTCGCGGGCGTAGCCCCCCTCGGCGCGGGCCTCCTCCGTCTCGAGCCCCAGCTCGGCGAACTTCGCGCCCAGGCTCTCGACCTGCTCCTTGGTCTCGGGGCGGATGTCGTAGGCCACCACCACCGCCCCGAGCTTGCGGGCGGTGGCGATCGCCTGGAGACCCGCCACCCCCACGCCTACCACGAAGACGTGGGCCGGGGTGATCGTCCCCGCCGCGGTCATCATCATGGGGAACATCTTGGGGAGCGTCTCGGCGGCCAACAACACGGCCTTGTAGCCCGCGATGGTGGCCTGGGAGGAGAGGGCGTCCATGCTCTGCGCCCGGGTGATCCGGGGCATCAGCTCCATGGCGAAGGCGGTCGCTTTGCGCTCCGCCAGGGCCTTCATCTCCTCCCGGGCCGTCAAGGGCTCGAGGAAGCCGATCACCACCTGGCCGGGCTTGAGCAACTCTAAGTCGGCCTTCCCCGCCTCGGGGTTGGCCCCCAGGCCGCGGACCTGAAGCACGACATCGGCCTTCTCAAAGACCTCCTCCCGCGAGGGGGCGATCTTCACCCCTCGCTCTTCGTACTGTTCATCGGGATAGCCCGCTTCGGCACCGGCGCCGGTCTCGATCACCACTTGGGCACCGGCCTTCTGGAGGGTCTCCGCGGTGGCCGGGACGACGGCCACCCGTCGCTCGCCCGGATACGTCTCCTTCGGGGTGCCAATCACTAGGCCCATGGGTATTCCCCCTCTTCGTCGATGTAAGGTCGAGTTTTGGCTCTCTAAGTGTAGATCCTCTCAAGGGTAGGATCAACCGGCCTGCCTCCTAGGCCTTTCATTGCAGCCTCATCTTCGGGCCGCTACGATGCAGGGCACGCCGTAAGGGGGAAGGAAAGGAGCGAGTTCCCATGTTTAAGGACATCCTGTTGCCCACCGACGGGTCGAAGGGGGCCGCCGAGGCGGTCAACTGTGCAGTGGCCCTCGCCAAGAAGTTCGACTCAACGATCCACGTGCTCTTCGTCGTGGAACCTCCCCGGTTCCAGGACATCGGGGCTACCGCGGCGATGAACGACATCTTGCGGGCCATCCGCGAGGCGGGGGAGGGGATCGTGCGCGAGACGGCCAAGCTCATCCAGGATTCCGGGGTCATCGCCGTGGAGGAGGTGCTCCGCGAGGGCCACCCCGCGGAGGAGATCCTGCGCTATGCCCGGGAGAACGAGATGGACCTCATCGTGATGGGGACCCATGGCCGTCGCGGGCTGGGGAGGCTCCTGCTGGGGAGCGTCACCGAGGAGGTCGTGCGCACCTCCCACATCCCGGTGCTCACCGTGCGGATAAGCGAGTAACGCGGATCCCGTCCCGCCCGGCGACGATGATCTGCAGCTTCCCGGGGACCGAGGAGGAGGGGAAGAGGCCGTGCTCCACCACCCCGGGGATCGCGCTGAGCTCGCGGGCCAGGCCCTCCACGTCTGTGGGGTCGATCCCCTTGGGGAAGGCGCAGTCGAGGACCCGGTTTCCCTCGTCCGTCTCGAAGGGGGTCCCGTCGGGGCGCAGGCGCAGACGGGGCTCCCCGCCCAGAGCCCGGACGGCCCGCTCCACCACCCGCTGCCCGAACGCAAGGACCTCCAGGGGTATGGGATGGCGCTCCCCCAAGCGCGGGACGAGCTTGGATTCGTCTACGAGGATCCAATAGTTTTGCGAGGCCCAGGCGACGATCTTCTCCCGCGTGTGGGCTCCCCCGCCTCCCTTGAGGAGGTTCCCCCGGGGGTCTACCTCGTCCGCCCCGTCCACGGTGAGGTCCAGCTCGGGATGCTCCTCCAGGGTCGTCAAGGGGAGCCCCAGCTCCCGGGCGAGCCGCTCCGTGCGCCGCGAGGTGGGAACGCCCCCCTCCAGGGGTACGATCCCGGCGCGATAGACCTCGGCGAGCCGCCGGAGGAAGATCTCCGCGGTGCTGCCCGTCCCCAGTCCCAAGAGCCGGAGGACGGACTGCTCCCCCAAGAGTCGAAGGGCCTCCTCGGCGGCCTGGGCCTTGAGTCGATCGCGGTTGCTCATAGGGCTTAGAGGCGGAACTTCGTGAGCTGCTCGTCGAAGAGCGCCTTGAGCCGGTGCGCTTGCTCGTCATAGGCCTTGGGATCGGCCCAGGCTTCGCGGGGGTGGAGCACCGCGGAGGGAACCCCGGGACAGCGCATGGGAACGGCCAATCCGAAGACGGGATCCTCCGTGAAGGGCACCGTGCGAAGGGCACCGTGCAACGCGGCGTGCAGCAGGGCACGCGTCTGAGGAAGGGGCATCCGCTGCCCTACCCCGTAGGGCCCGCCTACCAGGCCCGTGTTCACCAGCCAGACGTCGATCTCGTGCTGCCGGAGTCGCTCACGGAGCATCTCGGCGTAGAACTCCGGCGGTCGGGGCAAGAACGGCGCACCGAAGCCGGGACTAAACGTCGCCTGCGGCTCCGTCACCCCGCGCTCCGTCCCTGCCACCTTGGCCGTATAACCCAGCAGGAAGTAGCGCATCGCCTGCTCGTCCGTGAGCCGGGCGATGGGCGGCAAGACCCCGAAGGCGTCGTAGGTCAGGAAGAAGATCGAGCGCGGAAGTCCTCCCACCCCCTCCGGCACGATCGGCTCGAGAAACGACAGGGGATAAGCGGAGCGGGTGTTCTCCGTGATCGCATCGCTGGCAAAGTCAAGGGTCCGGGTGTGAGGGTCGAGGACGACGTTCTCCAGCAGGGCTCCAAAGCGGGTGGAGGCCCGATAGATCCCGGGCTCATACTCGGGCCGCAGGCGGATGACCTTGGCGTAGCAGCCGCCCTCGAAGTTGAAGACGCCCTCGGGAGCGAAGCCGTGCTCGTCGTCCCCGATCAAGGGACGCTCGGGATCGGTGGAGAGGGTCGTCTTTCCTGTGCCGGAGAGTCCGAAGAAGAGGGCGACGTCTCCGTCGGGCCCGCGGTTGGCCGCCGCGTGCATGGGGAAGACTCCCTCCTCCGGCAGGTAGAAGTTGAGCGCGGTGAAGACCGCTTTCTTGATCTCGCCGGCGTAGAGGGTTCCCCCGATGAGGGCCATCCGCTTGGGGAAGTGCAGGACGATGAACGTCTCCGACCGGGTCCCGTCTCGATCGGGTTCGGCTCGGCATCCCGGGGCACAGATCACCGTAAAGGCGGGGTCCTCATGCGGGAGGCGGTCCTCAACCCGCGGGCGGCGAAAGAGGTGACGTGCAAAGAGGCTGTGTGTCGCCCGCTCGCAGATCACTCGGATGGGCCGACGATACGCTTCATGAGCACAGACGAAGAGGTCTTGCACGAAGAGGTCTCGACCGCGGAAGTACTCCAGAATGCGCTCGTAGAGGCGGTCAAAGCTCTCCGGAGGCAGGGGTTGGTTCGTCTCCCCCCAGTCGATCCGGGCTTCGACCTGGGGATCGCGCACCAAAAAGCGATCCTGAGGGGAGCGCCCGGTGTGCGGACCGGTCCGCACGACCAACGGTCCCCCCTCCGCCAGCCATCCCTCTCGGCGGCGCAGGGCTTCCTCGTACAGCGCGGCAGGGGGCAGATCCGCAAGGACTTCCCTCAGATCGTGAAAGCCGAGGGCTTCGAGTGCGTCGTGGATCGTGGGGCGCGTCTGCATGGGCAACCCTCCTTTCGTAGCCCCCATGATAGCCCATAGGACGCCTCCTCCCAAATGCCTCCGCCCGGTCCCTGCCTGGGGGGTCTTGAGGAACTCTTGGACGAGCGAACAGGGCCGGAAGAGCTGAAGGGGGGATGGGTCTGTCCCATCCCCCCTCGTTCGCGTAGACGACGCCTCGCCTCGAAAGGCGATCAAACGGCGGGATCGATCACGGCGAGAGCGACAGGACGTACGCCTGCGGGAGGGGCGACCAGTTGATGATCACGACCGCGAAGACGACCCCGGGCACCGGGGCCGAAGGGGCCCGATCGCACAGCTCCGCGAGCACCCCGGGGGGCGTGAGCTGGAAGCAGGCCCCGAACCCAAAGACGAGCAGATCGAGGTCCACGGCGGGGTTGTCCCAGGTGATCACGGAGCGCAGCGTCCCCGGAGCGGAGACCCACAGCACCTGAACGTGGAACCCGGGGATGGCCCGCAGGAACATCGGATCGTTCAGGTCCCGCAGCTTGGGGTTGGCCTCGCTCCCTTCCTGACGGATCTGGAAGCCCTGCGCTTGCAGCGCCAGGAGCACCTGCTGGAGGGACTGTCCGGGGGCGATGGGTTTCGGCCCCGAGGGAGGCTGACCCGGTGGGGGCTGGGTCGCCGTCCCCTCCAGCACAGCGAAGACCTCCAGGCACCCGCCGACCTCGCCTCCATCCCGCACCGGACGCTCCGTCGGTAGCGGGGCGAATTCCACGCTAAAGGTCTGGTTGTTGAAGGTTCCGCTCACCCCGAGCCGCTCCGGGACGAAGCTCAACTCCCGGCGAAACTCGACCGTCTCGCCCGGTCCGAGAACGAGGCTGACGATCGACAGGTCCAAGGACCTTCCCGCTACGAAGGCGATCTGTTGGATCGCGAAACGGGCGTCCTCGCACACGTTTCGGAACCGGAGCGTGACCTCCACCTGTTGCCCTTGGGTAAGGGCTCCGGGGGCGATGAGCCCCAGGCCGAGGAGCGTAATCCACAGGGCGACTCCGACCCGTCGCACGCCGATTTGCATCGTCAACGTACCTCCTTTGTGAGTTAGGAGCTGCTAGGTATTACACACGACCTCTCCCATCCGTTGCAACCGGCGAAGAGGCCTTCTACTCGACAGGGCGGGCCGGAGCCCCTTGAGGCTTACGATGCCTTCTTCTCTTCGCGCTCGAGGTACTGGCGGATCGCCTCGATGACGAGGTAGTTGAGGGAGCGATCCCGCTTCTTGGCGATCTTCTTGAGCCGCTCCAGCGGCTTTTGGGCTTGTTTTTCCTTGGGGATGTAGATGCTCAGCTTCTCCATAGGGACTCAACCTCCTCGGTCCGCATTGGATAGAGTAGTTCCGATATGAGCTTGAATATAGAATAGTGCATGCGAGGCCGAGAGGCTATGATCTCGATCAGGCGATCCCGGCGGTGATATCTCCCCGGGAAGGGGCTATAATCGGGCCATGGCTTTCAAGTCGACGTGGAAGATCAGTTTCGGCGAGATCGACTACGCGAGCATCGTCTACTACCCCAACTTCTTCGACTACTTCCAGCGGACGGAAGAGGCGTTCATGGAGCAGATCGGGTTCCCCTACCCCTACCTGATCGGGGAGCTGCGGCTCGGGTTCCCGATCGTGCACGTCGAGGCGGACTTCAAGCGCCCGGTCCGCTACGGCGACGCCATCGACATCGTCCTCGAGGTGGCCGAGCTGGGCACCCGCTCGGTCACCTTCGGGTTCCGGGTCTTCAAGGGACGGGAGCTGTGCGCCGAGGCGAAGATCACCCACGTCACCGTGGACTTGGACGCGTTCCGGGCCGTCTCCCTCCCCGAGGACCTGCGCCGCCGCCTGGAGAAGGCCCAAGCCCCTTGACGGATCCACTTCTGCCCCCGCGGGACCGGATGTCCCGGGAATCCGGGGGGACTTCGGGTATCCTATCCCGAGAAGGCGAAGGGAGAGCCGCCGGGACGACGAACGGGAAACAGACGAGAAGAGAGGGGAGATGTCCATGAGGCACGGGGGCGTTCGACGGCTGTTGATCGGGATCGGCCTAACGGCGTGGGTCGGAGGGCTCCTCAGCGGGTGCTCGCTGCTCGGGCTCTCCCCGAGCGACTCGGTGCGGACCCTCACGGTTCAAGACCTGGTCGGGGAGTGGGCCGAGTGGACCGAGGGGGGCGCCACCGGGCTGATCTATACCTTCCGGGCCGACGGGACGGTGATCGTCTCGGATCTCGTGGTGGGCGTCGACGAGGTCGTCGTGGAGGGGCGCTTCACCGTGGCGCCGGACGGACGGGCCGTCGTCGTCGAGTTCACCGAGCCCACCCTGGGGCTCTCGCTGGGGGAGACGACTTGGGCCGTGATCTCGGCCACCCGGGAGGAGCTGCGCTTTCGGCTGCCCGACGGGCGGGAGATCACCTTAAAGCGCCTCCGCTAGCGCCTTCGGGGGCGGATCCCACAGCGGAGCGGAGCGCCGCATGAGCCGAACGACGGGAGGTCCGGTCGAGCTGCGATTCGAGGGCGGAACGATCGCCATCGCCCTCCGCGCTTCCCCCTCCCCCGAGGGGTCCGCGAACGACCTGCCGAGGGCCCTCACGGTGCAGCCCTGGGTGAAGTGGGACCCCCGCTCCCGTTCCTATCGGGCGCTGGCCTTTCGCTACCGCGAACTCCTGCACGCTCTCGAGCAGGAGGGCGTCCCCGTGGACGACCGCGTCCTGCGCCCGTTGCCCTTTTCGCCCTCGGCTCCACAGGCGGACCCCGAGCCGTTTGGGCTCGAGCTCCGTCCCTATCAGCGGGAGGCGCTGGAGCGCTGGCTCCACGACGGCGGGGGGCGCGGGGTGGTGGAACTGCCCACCGGCGCGGGCAAGACCCACGTCGCACTGGGGGCCATCGCCCATCTCCGCTGCGCGACGTTCGTGGTCGTGCCCACCCTCGACCTGGTGGACCAGTGGAGGCGCGCGCTTGCGCCCTTCGAGCGCCGGGGGATCGCGGTCGGGGAGCTCACGGGCCGGGAGAAGCGGCTGGAGCCCATCACCGTGGCCACCTACGACTCGGCGTACGTCCACGCGGATCGCGTGGGGGACAGGTTCCCGCTGATCGTCTTCGACGAGGTGCACCACCTCCCCGCGCCCGGGTATCGTCACATCGCGGAGTTCTTCGCCTCGCCCTACCGCCTGGGGCTTACGGCCACCTACGAACGAGAAGATCGACGGCACGAGGAGCTGGCGGAGCTTTTGGGCGGGGTCGTCTTCGAGGTGGGGGCCGACGAGCTCACCGGGTCGTACTTGGCCCCCTACGTGCTGGAGCGGATCTACGTAGAGCTCACCCCGGAGGAGCGCGAGGCGTACGACCGGGAGTACGGGATCTTCCGAAACTATTTAAAGAAGCACCGCATTCGCATCCGGAGGCCTCAAGACTTCGAGCGGTTCGTCTATCGAAGTGGGGCCGACCCCGAGGCCTGGCGCGCGGTGCGCGCCCGCCACCGCGCCGTACAGATCGCCTTCAACGCCCAAGCGAAGCGGGAGGAGCTCCGTCGGCTCTTGGAGCGCCACCGGGACGACCGCGTGATCGTGTTTACCCGGTTCAACGAGCTGGTCTATCAAATCTCCGAGGAGTTTTTTATCCCTTGCATCACGCACAAGACGGGGCGGGAGGAGCGCGCGGACGTCTTAGAGGGCTTCCGCCGGGGGGAGTACCGCGCGATCGCCAGCTCCCAGGTGCTCGACGAGGGGGTGGACGTCCCCGATGCGAACGTGGGGATTTTGCTGAGCGGCACGGGCAGCTCGCGGGAGTTCGTCCAGAGGCTGGGGCGGCTGCTGCGGCCCCGGGAGGGCAAGCGCGCGGTGCTGTACGAGATCATCGCCCGCGGCACGGGGGAAGAGCGCACCGCCTCCCGCCGCCGCAAGAAGTTTACATCCTCCAAGTCCAAGCGTGGGCCCCGATCTCAGGCCCCATCGAAGGCCCCTCCTACGACGTAAAGGCCGTCATGCTCACCAAGGACCTGCTGGTCGTCCGGCGCCATCGGGGCAAGATCTACCCCCGCTTCGTGGACCCGCGCTCCCCCGAGAACGTGCGGCGGGCAGAGCGGGTCCTCGAGGTCTTTCAGGGGGCGATCGGGTCCACGCGGGAGCAGCTCCGAGAGCGCCTGGAGGAGCTGGAAGACCACAAGACGTTCAAGCTCGTGCGCGGGCTCTCGCAGCTTCTCGAGCGGCGATGCCTCTTCGAGGCGCAGTACGCCGTAGAGCCCCCGGCGCTGAGGAGGTGGCTCTTCCGGCGGGGCGTCGTCCTCAGTCCCGAGGAGCGCCGCGCGCGGCTGGAGGAGGCAGCCCAAGCGTTCGGGTGCTCCGTCGAGGAGCTGGAGCGCTCCTTCGGGGCCGACCGCGAGGAGAACCACGTGCTGCGCGGCTTCCTGCCCCGCCTCTCGCCTCAGGACACATCACCCGATCCCAGGCCGGAGCTCGACGTAGAGCCTGAGGAACTCTTGCGGCAGTACAACCTCTCGCTGGCGCAGACGCTCCTCTTCGACGCGTTGGAGCTGTGGTTCGAGGTCTCCGAGAAGTATCAGCCGATCTTCCGGCGGGTGAAGCGCCTGGGGCTGATGTACGAGGCGGTCGAGGAGCTGCCGGGAGAGGTGCGGGTGCGGGTGGACGGCCCGGCCTCGCTCCTCAAGGAGACGACCAAATACGGGACGGCCCTGGCGAAGCTCCTCCCGGCCCTGCTGGGCGCCCGGGAGTTCCGCCTCGAGGCGCGGATCCGGGACGGGGCGCGGCGGCTCGCCTTCGAGCTGGACGCCTCCCGACGGGACCTCTTCCCGGACCCGGACGCCTCGGCCCCCGACCCCGGTCCCGATCCCGAGCGAAGCGGGGAGCGCTTCGACAGCGCGGTGGAGGCCGACTTCTACCGCCGGATTCGCGCGGTGATGCGAGACTGGGAGGTCCGCAGGGAGCCGACGATCTTCAAGGCCGGGCCTCAGGTGTTCCTCCCCGACTTCGGGTTCGAGCGGCGCGGCGCCCGCTGCTATCTCGAGATCGTCGGCTTCTGGACGCCCGAGTATTTGCACAAG
The DNA here is from genome assembly GCA_026982655.1 of Candidatus Bipolaricaulota bacterium. Classification (GTDB taxonomy): domain Bacteria; phylum Bipolaricaulota; class Bipolaricaulia; order RBG-16-55-9; family RBG-16-55-9; genus JALUUA01. The sequence continues at coordinate 17,962 of JALSGO010000032.1, read as the reverse complement.
AAGCTGGCCAAGCTCCGGGAGGCCCGCCCCCGGGATCCGCTCTGGCTGGCCGTCGACCGCAACCTGCGCTGCACGGAGGAGGATTTGCAGGAGACGGGCCACGAGTTCTTCTTCTATGAAAAGCGGCTGCCCCTGGAGCCCGTCGTCCGAAGGCTCTTAGAGATCGCCCGGCGGCAGACGCAGCGGGACCGGGAGCGCCTGCGCTCCCAGCCCCTCGCGCTCCGGATCGAGGGGGATCGCATCCCCTTGGAGGAGCTCGCTCGAGAGCACGACGTGGGCGTGGAGGCCCTGCGGGAGTTCCTCGCGCATCGGGAGGAGGAGGGCGAGCTTGGGGGCTACCGGCTTGTGGGCGAGGCGCTCGTCTCCGAAGGGCTGCTCGCCCGGCTCAAGGAGGAGCTGGACTCCCTGAGCGAGGCCCGGGGCAGCGATCCCGGTGCCGGTCTGGACTGGGCCGAGGTGGTTAGCGTCCTCCGGCGCTATGGGCTGGGCGAGGGCGCCCTGGAGGCGGTGGGTTACAAGCTCGAGCGGGAGAGCCTGCTCGAGGCGCGCGTCGTTCGAGTCGTTGGAGCCCGTTCGGGTCGTCGCTAGATTAGGCCCCGGGAGCCAGGGCGCGGAGGAGGGCCCCCAGCTGGTGCGCCGCTTCCCGGAGGTTCTCCCTCCCCTGCCGCAGGGCCTCGTCGAGGGACACGGGGCTGGGGACGATGGGGAAGACGGCGGTCACCCCCTCCTCGAGGAGCCGGGAGAGATCTCCCGATCGCGAGCCGCACAGCACGACCAGCGGCTTCCCATGCCGTTTGGCCCGATGGGCCAAGGCGAGGATCCCCTTGCCCTCCAGCGTCTGGGCGTCGATCTGCCCCTCGCCCCCGATGACGAGGTCGCATCCGCGAACCCGCTCCTCCAAGCGCAGCTTCTCGGCGACGAACGCGCTGCCGGAGACGAGCTCCGCCCCCAGTAAAGCAAGGGCCGCGCCCAGCCCGCCCGCCGCGCCCGCCCCCGGGACCTCCCGCACGTCCACCCCCGCATCCCGGAGGGCGATCTCGGCGAAGCGGGCGAGGTTTCGCTCGAGCTCCTCGCCCATCTCGGGCGTCGCCCCCTTCTGGGGCATGTAGAGCCGCGCCCCCCGCGGGCCCAGAAGAGGGCTGAGCACGTCGCACAGCGCTACGATCCTCGTCCGCCGCAGCCGGGGGTCCACCGACGAGAGGTCCAGCTTCGCCAGCCGGGCAAGCCCCGCCCCGCCCTGGGGGATCGGCTCCCCCTGAGCATCCAGGAGCCGGGCTCCTAGGGCCTGCAGGAAGCCCGCGCCGCCGTCGACGGTGGCGCTGCCCCCCAATCCCAGCCAGATCTCCCGTATGTCTTGATCCAGAGCCGCGAGCACCAGTTGGCCCACCCCGTAGGTGGAGGCTTTGCGAGGATCGCGTTCCTCGGGGGCGAGCAGGACGAGCCCCGCGGCGCGGGCCGTCTCGACCACGGCCACCCCGTCGAGGAGCCCAAACTCCGCCTCCACCGGGCGGCCCAAGGGGTCTTCTACGGAGGTTCTACGGACTCGCCCCCCCAAGACCTCGAGGAGGACTTCGAGGGTTCCGTCCCCGCCGTCGGCCAGGGGACAGATCTGCAGGTCGAAATCGGGGGAGGCTTGGCGCAGGCCTTCCGCGATCGCCTCCGCGGCCTCCCGGGGGCGGAGGCTCCCCTTGAACGCGGCGGGGGCGATCAAGATCCTTATAGGCATCGACCTAGCTAGCCTAGCCTAGCCGCATCGCACCGGGGACGGGGAGGCGGATTCCGAGCGATAGCGCGTCCCGTATCGCAGGGCGAACTCGACCTGTCGTTCCGTGGCGGCCTCGGCGCTCTCGAAGTCCCGGGCCTCGTGGAGGGCGAACGCCAAGGCCCGCAGGGTCCAGCAGGCGAACACGACGTCGTGATAGATGGGCGAGAAGCGCCGTTCGATGTACCCTCGGGCCAGGCGATCCAAGAGGGGAACCCATCGCTCGGCGGTCAGCTCCCGGCTGCGCTCCTCGAACGCCTCCCGCTTGAAGAGCGAGGCGATCCACCCCCGCTCCTCCCGGGGGAGCCCCAGCTCCTTGAGGCGGCGGTTGGGGCTTCTCAGCCCCCGCACGAAGGTGAAGAAGCGCTCCGTCTGCTCGTCGAGGTCGACATACCGCTGGGTGCGCACGTCCTCGCCGACGCGCTCGAGGCCCTCCTCCGCGGGAAGGACCGTGACGAGCTCCCGTTCGGGCTCCGGCACGCGCTCGAAGCGCCCGTGGAAGGCGATCTGCTTGCACATCTCGTCGAAACACTCTACGAGCATCGCCCGCAGCTCCGTGAGGCTCTTCTTCTTGTGCGTCTTCTGCGCGAGATAGACTTCCACGACCGAGAACCCGGCGGCGACGGTGTTCACCGTGAGGAAGGTGTCGATCCCCCAGTGGTGGGGCGGGGCGGTGGGCGACTTCTCCAGCAGGAAGCGGGCCAGCTCCGTGGTCAGCGCCAGCTCCCCGCCCAAGGGCTGCTGGATCTTGTGCCCCTCGGGGAAGTAGATCGCCATCAAGGGCCGGGTGACGTGGCGGGTGATCTGAGCATCGAGGGTGCTGCGGTCGAAGTAGCCGCGGGCCATCGCCGCCCCGTGTTCCTCCCTGCTTTGGAGCAGGAAGGGGATCCAGTGGGGGGTCACGGAGGAGATGTCCCCGTCGAGGAACATCACGTTCTGAAAGCCGTTGGAGAGGGCGTGCTTGAGCCCGGTGACCATCGCGCCGCCCTTGCCCGTCTCGCGCAGCTCGCTCCGCAGCAGTCGGATCGAGGCGTCGGGGAAGCGGCGGAGCAGCTCGGGCAGCGAGCGTTGGAGCCGTTCGTAGGTCTCGTCCGTCGACCAGCCGTCGACGATCACGACGGCATCGACCCTTCGAGAGCGCAGGGCCTGTTCGGCCACGAAGAGGGGCTGCGTCCCCTCGTCCTTCTCCGGGATTACGAGCACCGTGGACATCGCGCCGGATCCCTCCTACCTGAGGCACCGTCCTGCGAAGATCTCTGATTGTACTAGAGTACTTAGAAAATACAACCGAGCGGGGTCCGACGTTCCCCCCTTCGGTGGGCTTTTGTCCTCCGGGGTTAGGGCAGAAGGGCTTTCCCGGTCTCGCGGTCCATGAAGCGGATCTTGGCCGGGTCAAAGCGCAGCCAGACCTCCGCGTTCGGCTCCACCCGCAGGTCCGTGTCCACCATGACCTTCAGGGTCTCCCCCCCCACCTCGAGGGTGAGCAGCAGGTGGGAGCCCAGGGGCTCCACGACGAGCACTTGAGCCGGAAGCGCCCCCTCCGTAGGCTCAGGGACCACTTCGATGTGCTCGGCCCGGATCCCGACGGTGACCGGCTTCCCGACGTGGTCTTGGAGGGCGGGGACGAACTCCTCCGGCAGCGGGATCTCGTGCCCGGCGGCCCGCAACACCAAGAAGCCGTCCTTCTTCGGGGCGGCGATCTCCCCCGGCAGGAAGTTCATCGGGGGGTTCCCGATGAAGCCGCCCACGAAGACGTCTGCGGGGTTCTCGTAGACGGTGGTGGGGTCGTCCACCTGGACGATCTCGCCGTCCTTCATCACGGCGATGCGGTCCCCCAGGCTGAGGGCCTCCACCTGGTCGTGGGTCACGTAGACGGTGGTGGAGCCGATCTGCTTGTGAAGGCGCTTGAGCTCCGCGCGGACCTGGAGGCGGATCAAGGCGTCGAGGTTGCTGAGGGGCTCGTCCATGAGAAGCACTTCGGGCTCCAGGACGATGGCGCGGGCGACGGCCACCCGCTGGCGCTGGCCCCCCGAGAGCTGGGCCGGGTACCGCTGCAGCAGATCCTCGATGTGGAGGAGCTCCGCCGCCGCCTGCACGCGGCGTTTGATCTCCGAGCGGGGGACGCGCTGCATCTTGAGCCCGAAGGCGATGTTGTCGAAGACCCGCATGTGGGGGAAGACCGCGTACGACTGGAAGACCATCCCGATGCCCCGCTTGCCCGGGGGAAGCTCCGTCACGTCGCGGTCGCCGATGAAGATGCGCCCGCCGTCGACCCGCTCCAAGCCCGCGATGCAGCGCAGGGTCGTCGTCTTGCCGCAACCCGAGGGGCCCAACAGCACGAGGAACTCGCCGTCCTCGATGGTGAGCGAGACGTCCTTTACGGCCACGACCTTTCCGAAGACCTTCCAGACGTTCTCTAAGCGGATCTCGGCCATCGTTCACCTCACCGAAGGCGTTCTCCTCGCCGGGATCGGGGTCTCAGCGCTCGGAGGGCGTCCCTCCCCACATCTGGATGAGGTAGCGGCGGATCAGAAAGATGAAGAGGAGGGCCGGCACGGTCATGAAGAAGCCGCCGGCGACCCGGAAGAAGGGCGGGGAGGCCTGCAGGTTCGTGAGGACCTGAGCCGGCAACGTGCGGTTGGTCGTGGTCAAGACCGTAGCGGCGAAGACCTCGTTCCAGGAGATGACGAAGGTGAACATCGCCGCGGCGGCCAAGCCCGGCAGCGCCAGCGGCAGCGTCACCCGCGCGAAGGCCCCCAAGCGGCTGCAGCCCAGCGTCATCGCCACCTCTTCCAGCTCCCTTGAGACGCCCACAAAGACGCTCGTGGTGATCAATACGGCGAAGGGCAGCGCCATCGCCGCGTGGATGAAGGCCACCCCCAGGAGCGAGTCGTAGATGCCCAAACGATAGTAGAGCACGATGAGCGGCACGGCCAGCAGCGCCGTCGGGAACATGCGCGTGATCAAGATTCCCAGCCGAAACGCCTCCCGCCCGCGGAAGACGAACCGCGAGAGGGCATACCCCGCCGGCGCCGCGATCGCGAGCGTGATCCCGATGGTGAGCAACGCGACCCACACGCTGTTGAGCGTGCTCTGCAGCACCCCATAGGACTTGACGAAGAACGCCATCGTCTCGATCGAGAATCGACTCGGGATCAGCGGCTTGGGCCAGTTGAAGAACTCCTCCCGTGGGGTGAACGAGAGCACCGCGATCAGGAAGATCGGCAGAAGCACCCAGCTGGCGATCGTCACCACCGCCATGTACAGCAGGAAGCGATGACGCCGTTCCCGGGGGGTCAGCCGCCGGCGACCCGGATAGGGCGGGATGGGGCTCGGACGGGAAGCGGAACGGGAGGACGGAGAAGTCATCGTCGCTCCTCCTCCCGGACCCTCAAAAAGACCAGGTAGAGCACCGTGAAGATCAGCGAGATGGCCAGGATGATCACGGCGTACACGGACGCAAACCGCAGGTTCTGTCGGAAGAAGTACCAGTTGTAGGCCCGCTCGGCCAGTACGGGCAAGAAGTCGCCCGCCAGCGCGAGGACCACGGCGAAGATCTCGAAGGCGAAGATGGTGCGAATGATCAAAGCGGCCTGCAGGCTGGGCCGCAACAGGGGCAACACGACGTACCAGAGCCGCTGCCAACGGTTGGCTCCCAGCACCTCGGCCGACTCCAGATAGTCCTTGGAGATCATCTGCAGGCCCGCGACCAACACCACCAAGACGATGGCCGTGGCCCGCCAGTGCTCCGCTACCACCACGGCCCCGAAGAGCCACCACCGCTCGTCGGGGGTCAGGATCGTGATCGGCGCGTCGATCAAGCCCAGCGTGTAGAGCAGCGAGTTTAAGAACCCACGGTCGGCGAAGATCCCGTACCAGATGAGTCCCGCCGCCAGATCGGACAACCCCAACGGGACCGCGCAGACGTACAAGAAGAGCTGGGAGCCGCGGAAGCGGGTGTTGACCAACAGGGCGATCAGCAGGGCCGTGACGAGCTGGAGCGGCACGATGACGAGGGCCAGCAAGAACGTCCACTTCAACGCCGGCAGGAAGTTGAAGTCCCAGCGCCGCAGCTTGGGGAAGTTCTCCAACGTCCAGTTGCCCGCGCCGTCTTGGAAGGCCACCACGATCGCCTGGGAGAGCGGGATCACGAAGAACAGCACGAGATAGAGCACCGAGGGCAGCAGCAACCAATAGGGGAGCAGGGTATCGGTGCCCAAGATCCGCTGTCGTAGGGGTCGGGGCCGGTGGGTCCCGACCGGAGCTTCCACCGGGGCCATGACGCCCTGATTTGTAGCCCATTTCACCCCAAAAGACAACCCCGGAGGGAGTCCCTCCGGGGTTGTCGGGGGTCCGTACGCGCGCTCGCGATCAGAGGCCTTCGACGGAGCAGGGCTGCTCGTCCGCGGGGTCGGGGAGCGGACAAGCCGCCCCGGTCTCCTGGAACAGCTCCTGAAGGAGCTCCCCCTGCTGTCGGAGCACCGTGGGGATGTCCTCCCCGTTGATCACGATGCGGATGAAGGTGTCGCGGTAGATCGCGCCGAAGTCTCCGCCCCGCGGGCCTAAGCCGCCGGGGATGAGGGCCGGAAGCGCGTCCGAGGCGCTCGCCTGCGCGGAGACGCCCTCCGCCAAGACCTTGAGCGCCCCCGGCGGGGTAGCTCCGGCCGCTTCCTCCACCGAGGGGAAGAACCCCACGCCCTGGAGGATCTTCACCTGGGTCTCCGGGCGGGTCAGGTACTCGATGAGCTGGGCCGCCGCGTCGCGGTTCGGTGCGGTCTTCGGGATGCCCAGCCCGGCCAGGATGTTAATGAATCCCCGACCGTACGGTCCCGCAGGGGCCGGGAAGGCCACGAAGTCCTCCGGTCGCTCGACCGGGGCCTGCTTGAGACGGGCGCTGTGATCCCAAGCGACCCAAACCGTCCCCTCCAGGAGCAGGGTGTCCATGGCGTCGGCGGTGGCGACCGCCGGGTGGACCTGCGGCCACAGCTCGTCCCTCAGGAACTCCCACATCGTCACGGCCTCGTCGCTCAAGAACCTCTTGACGGTCGAACCGGTGAAGGAGGGATACGCGTACCCGTGGACGAAGCGGTGCAGCAGGCTCCGCGGTCCGGCGGGAATCCCCAGCTTCGGCTCCCCGGTCGCCTCCTGAAGGGCCTGGCCCCACGCCACCAGCTGCTCATACGTCAGCGCGTTGAGGTCCGCCCCCTCCGGCAGGTACTCCAAGGCCTGCTTGTTGGCCATCATCAGGTACGTCGCTCGCATCCAGGGGATGAAGGCCTGGATCCCGCCGAGGGTTCCCAGCTGGAGGTCCCCCGCCGCAAAGGTGCGATCCCCCAGCCCCGCCAGGACGTCCGACACGTCATCCATGAACTGGGCAATCCCCACGAAGTCCCCCTGGAGACCGCCCACCAGGTCCGTGGACCCTTGTCCGGCTCGCGCTTCCCCTTCCAGCCGGGTGAAGAGTTCTCCGTACTGGGCCCCGATGAACTCGACCTCGATGCCCGTCTCCTCGGTAAAGGGCTTGAGGATCTCGTTGCGGACGAACTCGGCCTCCTGGATGGGCACCAGCTGCGTGGAGACCCAGACGATCCGAGGCGGCTGGGCCTGCAGCGAGTCACCGGGTACCCCCAGCGCCGCGGTGAGCCCTAACAGGGCGATCAACAAGCCGATCCGCTTGTATCCCTTCATCTTCTCCCTCCTTCTTTTCTTGTGAGCGACAGGGATTTGGCTTGACGACTTCCCTGTCTCTTCGAATCTAGCATCGAAGGCGCTCCTCTGTCAAGAGGTCCTTGCGGGTCGACGAGAACCCTTGTCGAACGACGTCCTGATCCGGCTCCCCCTACGCGAGGTTGCAACGGCGGGCGAGCTCAGCTATAACAAGCCGCGAGGAAACCGAAAAAAGGGGAGGAGACGCATCCTACGACCATGGACGGGGATTTCCAACCGTTGCACGCCACCGACTTCGTGCTCTTGGGGCTCTCGGGGCGGGCCTGGCTCGCCCTGCTGCTCCTGCTGGCCTTGGGGTTCTTCGGCTACGTGATCGCCCGCCGCTTCCAGATCCTCCGGGCGGCGAAGCGCCCCGATCCCCGCTTCGGGGAGTGGGGCCAGCGCCTCGGGCGCGTCCTCACGGTCTTTTTGGGCCAGAAGAAGATGTTTCGCGAGCCCCTCCCCGGCCTCATGCACGCGCTCATCTTCTGGGGCTTCCTGGTGTACGCCGTGCGCACCATCACGCTCTTCGCCTCGGGGTTTGCCCCTCAACTCGACGTCCCCGTCAACGTGTGGGGGAACCTCTACTTCGTGACGAAGGACACCTTCGCGCTGCTCGTGTCGTTGGGGTGCCTCTACTGGTTCTACCAGCGGGTCGTCGTGAGGAAGCCGCGGCTCACCCACTCGCCCAAGGCGCTCCTCATCTTGGGGTTGATCCTGCTGCTGATGGTCACGGACCTGCTGATCGACGGGGCGCTGATCGCCTACGAGGGCGAAAACCCCCGGGGCGGGTGGGCCTACGCCAGCGCCGCGACGGCCTCGCTGCTGGGGGCGCTGGGACTCCCCTCCAGCGCGCTTAAGGGGGTGTACTACGCCTCTTGGTGGGTGCACGCGCTGGCGATTCTGGTGTTTCTGAATTACCTGCCGCTGGGGAAGCACTTCCACGTGATCACGGCGCTGCCCAACGTCTTCTTTTACAAGACGCGGCCCCAGGGGCAGATGGAGAAGCTGGACGTCGAGGGGGCCTTCGAGCGGGACGAGACGCTGGGCCTTCAGACGATCCGGGAGCTGTCGTGGAGGGACGTCTTAGATCTGTTCAGCTGTACGGAGTGCGGGCGCTGCCAGGCGGAGTGCCCCGCCTACGCCTCGGGAAAGATTCTTTCGCCCAAGGAGATCATCTTAGAGCTGCGGGATCACGCGTATGAGGAGATCCCCCTCTTCGGGAAGCCCCAAGAGCCCCGGGACGTCGTCCCCTTGAGCGTAAAGCCCGAGGAGATCTGGGCGTGCACGACGTGCATGGCCTGTGTGGAGGCCTGTCCCATCGAGATCAACCAGCTCGACAAGATCCTCGAGATGCGCCGCAACCAGGTCATGATGAAGGACGAGTACCCCGAGTTCTTCGTGGAAGTGTTCAAGGGCCTCGACGGGCGGGGGAACCCCTGGAACCTCACCCCGGACGCCCGCATGGAGTGGACGAAAGGGCTCGACGTCCCCGTGCTGGGGGAGCTCGCCGCCCAGAAGGCGAATCCCGACGGAGGCAGCCACGACAAGCAGCCGGGGGAGGAGATCGACTACCTCTTCTGGGTGGGATGTGCTACGGCGTTTGAGCCCCGAAACCAGCGGGCGGCCCGCAGCTTCGTGCAGATTCTCCAGAAGGCGGGCGTTAAGTTCGCGATCTTAGGGGAGGAGGAGAGCTGCACGGGGGATCCCGCAAGGAGGATCGGGCATGAATATTTGTTCCAGATCCAGGCCGAGCGCAACGTGGAGACCCTGAACCGCTACGGGGTAAAGCGTATTGTGACGATGTGCCCCCACTGCTACAACACGCTCAAGAACGAGTACCCCGACTTCGGGGGCCACTACGAGGTCGTGCACCACACCGAGCTGATCGACGAGCTGATCGCCCAGGGGAGGATCCAGCTGAGCAAGGAGCTGAGAAAGCGCATCACGTACCACGACTCGTGCTATCTGGGCCGCTACAACAAGGTGTATGACCCGCAGCGGCGGGCGATCGACGCGATCCCCGGGGCACAAAGGGTGGAGATCGCTCGGAGCCGCTCGAAGGGGATGTGCTGCGGGGCGGGCGGGGGGCTCATGTGGGTCGAGGAGGAACCGGGCAAGGAGGTCAACCAGCTCCGGCTACAGCAGATCCTGGAAGCGCAGCCGGAGGTGTTAGCGACCTCGTGTCCGTTTTGCATGATCATGATGGAGGACGGGATCAAGAACAAGGGGGTGGAGCTGGAGAGCCGGGACATCGCCGAGCTGGTGGCGGAGGCCATGGAGGACTCCAACGCGCCCTCCCGCGATTGAATGAATCTCTCGCGTGCGTGCCCTGACGGCGTGCCGGCAAAGCCCTCCTCAGACCGCGTCCGGATCCGGTCCGGAAGGAGCCCTCAGCTTCAGGCGGGGGACGAATTTCCGCAGCCACGGGACTAGGCCCCCGGAGAGCACCCCCAGCCCTACCAACACAGCTCCGAGCAACAGGCGTTGTTCATCGCGGGCAAAGGTCGCGCCGACGGCCTGCAGCCCTTGGGTCCACAAGTAGGCCCCCGCGACGAACAGCGCCCTTCGCAGCGTCAAGAAGAGCAGGATGCCTACGTACCGCAGGGGCAATCTTGGGATTCCGAGCATCCACCCCAAGGCCGTCGCCACCCCGTGCCGGAGGCGGGCCCCCTCCACACCCAAATCCCCGGCCCAGGCGAGCGCCCCCAGGCTGATGCCGACCACGCTCGTGGCCAGGTACCACCCGAACAGGAACCGAGCGCTCCCGATGAAGACGTCCTCGGGGAGCACCGTCCCGAACGCATAGCGCAGCGCGGCGATCGTGAGCGCGATGAGCAAGCCGATCATGGCATCGGATTATAGCTTGGGACCCCGGCAGCCCGACAACGGAGGTCGACCCCTCGGCCTCGGACAGCTGCCTAGGGACGAGTTGTCCTGCCCCCGAGCGGAGGGGTAAGATAGCCCGCTATGGGCTATCGTTACGCCGTTTTGGGAGCCGGGCGGCAGGGGCAGGCTGCCGCCTTCGATTTGGCCGTGCGGGGGGAGGCCGACGAGGTCGTCCTCTTCGACGTCGTAGAGGAGCAGGCCCGCCGGGCTGTCGATCGAATCAACCGGCTTGTAGGGCGGACGGTGGCCGCAGCCGCCGCCTTGGACGTCCGGAACCGGGAGGAGCTGGAAAGCCGTCTACAAGGCTTCGACGCTGCGCTCAGCGCCGTGCCTTACTCCTTCAACGTCTTCATCACGGAGGCCGCCCTCCGAGCGAGGACCCCTCTGTGCGACCTGGGCGGGAACACCGACGTCGTCTTCCGCCAGCTCGACCTCGACCCCCAAGCGCGGGCGGCTCCGGTGGCCGTGGTCCCCGACTGCGGCCTGGCACCGGGGACGGCGAACGTGCTAGCGGCCTATGCCCTGCGCGCGCTGGAGCGCGCGGGAGAGAAGCCCCAGAGCGTGAAGATCTACTGCGGCGGACTGCCCCAACACCCCAAAGGCCCCTTAGGCTATCAGCTCGTCTTCAGCGTCGAGGGCCTGCTCAACGAGTACTTGAGCCCCGCCTACGTGCTGCGCGACGGGCGGGTGCAGACCGTGGAGCCCCTCACGGAACGGGAGGAGCTCGAGCTGCCGGGTGTAGGGCGCTGCGAGGCGTTCATCACGTCGGGGGGCACGTCCACCGCCCCGTGGGTCTATCGGCAAAAACTGCAAAGCTACGAGTACAAGACGGTCCGCTACGCCGGCCACTGCGAGAGGCTCAAACTCCTGCGAGACCTGGGGCTGCTGGAGGGGAAGGCCCGCGCCGCGGTCGCACGGGCTCTGGAACAAAGGCTCCCCTCCGGGGAGCCCGATTGGGTGATGCTGCGGGTGATCTGCTCCGGCCCGGAAGGGCGCGTGCAGCTCGATCTTGTAGACTTCTACGACGGGCAGACGGGCTTTACGGCGATGGAGCGCACCACGGGCTTCTCCGCCGCGATCGTGATGCACCTGCTGGCGAAGGGGGAGATTGCCCCCGGCGTGCGGACCCCCGAGCAGGCGGTGGACCCCACACAATACGTGAAGGAGCTGTTGCAGCGGGGGTTTCGCCTCACGGAGACGGTCCACCGCCCGCTGCGCGCGCCGTAGAGCGATGAATCCCTCGACCTCGTCCGCTCGAGCGGCGCTCGATGGGCTCGCCCGGGAGATCGTCCGGTGTCGGCGCTGCCCCCGCTTGGTCGCGTACCGGGAGCGCGTGGGCCGCGAGAAGAAGAAAGCATTTCGACACGAGACGTACTGGGCGAAACCCGTCCCCGGGTTCGGCGACCCGAACGCGCGGCTGCTGATCGTCGGGTTGGCCCCCGCGGCCCACGGGGCGAACCGTACGGGACGGATGTTCACGGGCGACGTCCCCGGCGGCGCGGCGGACTTCTTGATGGGGGCGCTCCACCGCGCGGGCTTCGCCAATCAGCCCACGAGCCGCGCGCGGGACGACGGACTGCAGCTCCGAGATTGCTACCTGACCGCCCTGGTGCGCTGCGCCCCGCCTCGGAACAAGCCCACGGCCCAAGAGATCCGGAATTGTCTAGGCTGGCTCGTCCGCGAGCTGGAGGAGCTTCCAGCGGTCGAGGTGATCGTGGCGCTGGGGCGGGTGGCCTTTCAGGGGGTGTTGCAGGCGCTGGAGGCGCGGGGCGTCGAGATCCCGCGCCCGAGGCCCCGCTTCGCCCACGGGGCCCTCTACGCGCTGGGAGCGTACACGCTGCTCGCCTCGTACCACCCGAGCCGCCAGAACACCCAGACGGGCAGACTGACCGCGGCGATGTTGGACCGAATCCTGGCCGCAGCCAAGCGGAAGCTTCATGCACGCGAGAGCGCTTGATGCAGGGTACGGATCGCGTTTCGGAGGCTCCTCTCCGGGGTCAGAGGATTTATGGGCAGAGGACAGCCTCCCCGCTCGAGGAGGGTTCGATTGCCCTCCGGAATCTCGGGGAGGTCCTCCTTCGAGGAGGCCCATAGGGAGGACTGCTCGAGGCGATACTCCACCACGAAGAGGGGGATCCCTTGTCCTAAAGCCGTCTTCCCGGCGTGGAAGGTCCCGCTCCGCTTGCCTTGGCGATCCCGTTCCGGACCGGCTTCGATCACCACGACGAGGTCGGCCAGAGCGCAGATGAGTTGATTGCGGATCATGGCCTGGGAGGCCCGCCAGGGAGCGGTAGGGGGGAACTGGGATAGGATGAGCGTGCGCCGCTCCCAGTTCGCTACCTCGCGCAGCTCCCCCTTGGGCGCAAAGCGGAGGATGCCCTCCCCGAGCACGACCGTCGTCCCCCCCCGAGGCGCCTGAAGGGCTCCGGAATGCGCCATACGATCCACTCCTCGAGCGTACCCCGAGATGATGTTCACCCCGCGTCGCGCCAGTCCGAGAGCCAATCCCTCGGCACAGCGCAGCCCCAGAGGGGAGGCGTTGCGCGAGCCTACAATCGCCACTCCGGGACGCCGAAGCAGTCGCAGGGGACGCGGACGAGGTCCGCGATAGAAAAGCCATGGCGGGGTCTTCAACCGCCGGCGCAGGCGCTCGGGATAGGCGTCGTCCTCCGGATCGAGCACGTCGATCCCGGCAGCCCGCAGGACCTCGTACTCGCGGACCGCTTCCTCGTAGGCCGCCCGCGGGCGCTTGACCTTGGCCTTATACAGCGCGTAGAGAACTTCCTTTGTAGGTCTTCTCATCGTCTCATCGTCGCCACGCCGTCTTCGTTAACACCAGCACATAGACTGCTCGGACCCGACCCTCCTTGTACAGGACACGGGTGATCTCGTGCAAGGTCTCCCCGGAGCGATAGACGTCGTCAAAGAGCAACACGCGTTTCCCGGCTAAGGAGCGATCCTGAACGCGAAAGGCTCCCTGCAGATGTCGCTTGCGACTTCGGGTGTCATCCAAGGTGCGCAAGGGCGGGGTTTCTCGGGTCTTGATCAGGTAGCGGAAGCGGACGGATAGGTCCGTTTTCTCTCCTAAGCGATCTGCTAGGACGAAGATCGGCTGTAGCCGTCGCGGCTGCGAGGGAGGAACCGGAAGGATAGACGTCAGCTTGCCCCGTTGATAGACTTTGACCCGTGCCCGAAGGAATTGCGCAGCAGCTTCGGCAAGGGGCTCCACTTCGCGCCAGTCCGGGGGATCCCGATACTTGAGTCGGGAGAGACGGGCTCCGAGTTCACCGGAGTAGACGTCCAAAGCCCAGCCTGCCCGCCAGTTACCCTCTAACCAGATCCCGTGTCCGCGCTCGGCTCGTTCCCTCCCCTTCGTGGCGATCGCCTCCGCTCCCGATCCACCCGAGCTGCGAAGAGCACCAGAAGCCCCAGACCGGCCGGGATCCCCACCCAAAGCCCATAGGGCAAGTGAGACGCTCCCAGCCCGATAAACAGGGTTCCCGTCAGCCACCCCAACCCGACCGGAAACAGGGGGACGCTCGCCGTCTCTTCCCGAAGCTCGTATGGGTAGAGGATCGTCCAAATCCCGTGAAGCATGCCCGAGAACACGAGCAGCGCACCCAAGGCTTGCCGAAGCGGCTCCGACACCTCGAGGCCAAGGCTTAGGAACGCCAAGGGAAGGCCCACGATGAGGAAGGGAAGAGCAAGGACGACGACAGCCCAAACCTTCTCATGGCGTTGGAGGGGAGCGCCCTTTGGGACCTTGGGCCATGGGCGGGGCGGGAACCTTCGGACGAGCCACCCTTGTACCCTATCCACCGCCGCGAGCACGCGGGTCCACATGGCCTGCCTCCTCTCTGCGGTGCTCCTAGGTTCCAAGAGGAAGTGTAAGGAAGGAAGACAGCGCGTGTCAAATCAGGCCCGGGACAGCCGCTCCACGGCCTCCTCCAGCGCCAGCAGCTCCTCCTCGCCGGTCCGCATGTCCCGCAGCTTGACCTTGCCCTGCCGGTGCTCCTCCGGCCCCAAGATGAGCACGTAGGGGATCCCGTAGGCGTTCGCGTAGCGGAGGTTCTCGCTGATCCCCTTGCCCCCGAGGTCGAGGTCTGTGGGGATGCCCGCCCGGCGCAGCGTTTGGGCAACCTCCAGCGCCTCTTTCTGTAGGGCGATCGGCGCTACGTAGACGCGTGTGACGCTCTTTCTTGGGGGCTCCTTGCGCGTTGCCTTGAGGAGCTCTGTGATCGGCTCCAGGCCGAACGATATGCCCACCGCGGGGTACTTCTCCCGGCTCCCTAAGAAATTCCCGATGAGGTCGTCCCATCGCCCCCCCGCGGCCACGGAGGAGTCGAAGGGCGGGTCGAGGCTGTAGACCTCGTAGATGACCCCCGTGTAGTACGCCAACCCCCGCGCCAGCGAGGGGACGAAGCGGATCTCGGGACGTGGGGGGAGGTACGCGAACATCTCCTTCAGTTCCCGAAGGCCCTCGCTCTCGGGGACCTCCCGCTCGATCGCGGGAAGCGCTTCCTCGGTGGATCCCTCGACGTTCAGGATGTCGAGCCACCGGTCCGCGCTCTCGGGGGCGATCCCCTTCTCGATGAGCTCCCGACGGACGCCTTCTCGCCCGATCTTCTCGAGCTTGTCCACGGTCAAGATGCCCGTGTCCTGCAGCTCGGGGGGGACGCCCGCCCGGGCCGCCAAATCCTTGAGCAGTTGGCGGTGGTTCACCCGAACCTCCACGCGAAACCCCAGGCGATCGAAGACGTCCAGGGCCAGAAGCACGAACTCCGCGTCCGCGAGGGGCGAGCGGACGCCCACGGTGTCCACGTCGCACTGATAAAATTCGCGGTAGCGGCCCTGCTTGATGGGGCCGTTCCGGAAGACGGGCCCGATCTGATAGCGCTTGAACGGGCGCTTGATCGTGGGGTGCATCCCGATGAAGCGGGCTAAGGGGGTCGTAAGCTCGTAGCGCAGGGCGAGATCCCGCCCGGCGCGGTCCTTAAGGCGAAACGTCTCCTTGAGGATCTCCTCCCCTCCTGCGTACTTGGCGGACAACACTTCCCAGCGCTCGACGACGGGGGTCTCTAAGGGGCTGAAGCCGTAGCGCTCGAACACGTCCTTGAGGAGCGCGAGGACCTCGTCGCGCAGCAGCTTCTCCTCCGGCGGGAAGTCCCGCATCCCGCGGGGCGGCTGAAGCTTCATGGAGCTCGTCCCCTCCGTTACAGCCCTTCGCAGTGGGATGGCTTAAGCTTAGGGGTCAAACCCGATGGGCGCAAGTGTGCTGCCGTCCCTCCGTGCCCATGCGACCAGCCGGAGGGGGGATTGCCCTCCCAGGCTTCGGGAGATGTGCGAGCAAGGACCGGAACCGGTTAGAATCGCAGGGAGATCCCTGCCCTGTAGAAGGGCTGTACGAAGCGCTCCTTCAGGGGCACGTAAAGCCCCACCTCGTTGAAGAACCGCCACGACTCTGTCGGAGTTAGGGGAAAGCTCCAGCGTACCCCGGCCCCCAACTGGAGGACGAAGCCGTCGAGCACGTCGAAGAGAAAGAGGGCCTGCAAGGAGAGGGCGAACTGGGGGGAGAGGTGCCAGCGCAGGCCCGCTTCCAGATCCCACGTCCCGGAGAGGAAATAGGCTCCGCTTGCCCATACCCCCAGGGAGCGGGTAAGGGAAAGCTCTGCTTCCAGGCCGAAGCCGGGGACGAAGACGTCAGGTTCGCCGAGAATCGTAGCGCCCGTGGATGCCTCAGAAGCTTCACCAAGTAGGAATCCTGTCAAGAAAAGTGCTAGAGCGACGGAAGCGATTCGCACCTCAAAGAGCCTTGCCATACGACAAAGAGTGGGATCAGACTCATTGAGATTCATCCTATACTGAGAAGATCTCATCTCTCTCGGATTCAGGCCAGTTAGGTTGCTATTTACGCTCATTCATGCAATCATTTATTCGATCCTTCCGATTCGATAGTGGAGGTTTCGACTCGTAAGTCTGAGGAGTTTTGGTTTAGGTAGGAACTTGCATCATCCGCCTCGTCCACGCAAATGCCCTTTTGCTCGCAGGCTTGCTTTGCTGCATCCTTTAGCGTGAATTGATCGTTACAGCCTATGCAAACCACATGATCATTTCCAGCTTCATCGCGCCAAGCAATGATAATGGGGGTACGGGTGCCTGCGTACTTCTCCGCTAGGGTTTTGACGAGTGCTTCCATAGATGTATTGTTTTGCGGATGTTCGAAGGCATAGGTGATTGTGCCGATATCGGCTCCGTACTTTTGCATTGCATTGTCGATTTGAATGAGTGCAGCATCTAACCAACCTATAATCTCATCTACATCCGGGGTCGTGCTAAGATCAATCTGCAAGAAAGATACTACAGACTTCCCCTGCGCAAAGTTCGGATCTTGCTTGAGGAGGATAAGATCTACTACATAGTGTTTGCCATCGGGGCCAAGCATAGACTTATCAAAATACTTGATCTGCCAACCTTTCGTAGAGGATTTCGATGCGGCATTAAAGGTTGACTTACATCTTTCAAAAGCGCTTTCAATGTTTTGTGTTTGCCCAGCAAGCCTATCACTGCACCTGTTCATAAAGTTGATGAAGTTTTGTGTCGTTTCTTGATCAAGATTTTGCCCCTGTCCCACAAAGTTGCGGATTATCTCAGCGAAAGCACAGGTCATGACCATCTCAGCCTCTGGGCCTAGGTTGAAGAGAAGGGCCCAGGAGAGATTAGCCCAGGCATTATGTATTTCAGTTATTGGGACTCCTGTTAGTATTTTTAATTGTACTAAAGCTGCATCCGCCTGAACACTACAACTTGCAGAAACGATCAGGCTTGGAACTTCAGCTAGCTTTTCTAGAAATCTTCTCCTTTGAGCACGTACGGAACTATCAATTGAAGTTGGCCGAATCCCAGTTGAATAGGCGTACCATCGACTGGCTGCAGTTTGAATGATTGTCCGTGCCTCAATTGCTCCTTGAGGAAACACGGCCTCCATGATCAGCAACTCCAATTGGTCCATTCCTTCCTGCAATAACTGGTCGTAAACGCTGTCAAAGGTATTGTCTTGCGTAGCTGGTCCCAAAAGATCTAGCCATTGCTTTACTTGATCACTGCCAATTTCATTTATCCCTTCAATTAGTTTCCTTCTGTTTATACGAGGTATAACGAGATCATCCGGTGACGGGCCGGGTGTGTCACTTATTGAGAAATTGCCGAAGCTCTCCAGCAATTCCTTTGTTATTTTAGGATCTAATTGAGGGAATCCTGCAAATAGTCCGATGGCTCCAGTTTTCGGATCAACCGTTTGGAAGACAGCACCAACCCCTGCTTCTACTATTGCGTTATAAATATCAGCCATCATCTTAGCTCACGCGATGTGCAAGTTTCTAATGAGCCAACAAGGTGTCGAACTGCAGCGGCTCTCTTCCCCTTTGCAGGTTGAGGTAGACCGCCAAGGTGTGGCTCAAGACCTTGCGGTAGACCCTCACCCCCCAAGTGCCACCGGTCCCGAGCCCACGTCCGTTTCGCCCGAAACCGCTCGACCCGCTGCCCAATCACCGTCTCAATGCGTCGGCGCTTTTGGGTGAGCCACCGGCTCCACCTCCCCGGGTCCTG
>JALSGO010000031.1 GCA_026982655.1 Candidatus Bipolaricaulota bacterium | reverse complement strand
GCGCATGCTCTTGCTACCGGACCGGAGCGACGGTTCCAACCCCCGGTGACCGTCGGGTGGGGGATAGGGGTCTCGGACGGGGAGCACCGAGGTCCCTTCCGGAGGCTCTTGATCTTCTCTCCCCGGATTGGACATAATGCCTTGCACGTTGCGAAAGGGCCTCACGGTGCCCGGAGCAACGTAATCGGGGTAACAGACGTAGAGAGAAGCTCCGAGCTAGCATGGGGTGCAGAAGAAGCGGTTCCGAAGGGAGGAATCGGGAGTTCGCGCGCAGGGGTTGCGCGCAGGGGGAGGGGTCGGTCTCGACCCCTTTCTACGGAGCTTACGCAGGGAAACCGATCATGCAAAGGGTGAGGAGGCTGCGTGTGATGAAGGTCGCCCACCGATGGGGCTGGGGGTTGTTGGCCGGACTGGTCGCGGTTGTGTGCGGGACCCTTTGGGGAGCGGTGAGGGGGCAAGAGCTACCGAAGGCCGAGGCCACCGCCATCGATCTGGCCGTCGAGAGCGCGGACTTCACCGTGATCTCCCGCGACGGCGGGGACAAGCTCGGCAGCCCGAACACCATGGCCCTGGGGGATTTCAACGGGGACGGCATCCCGGACCTGCTGTTGGGGGCTCCGGGCGGGGACGGGCCTAACGACAACCGCACCGACGCGGGGGAGGCGTACATCTTGTACGGGCGCCCCGATTTGCCGCCCACCTTCGACGTGGACGGGGTGCCCGGTCCCGACGTGATCATCTACGGAGCCGACCCCGGCGACCGCCTGGGGAGCGGGGTAGCCGCCGGGGACGTCAACGGCGACGGGATCGACGACCTCATCCTGGGGGCCCCCGGGGCGGACGGGCCGGCCAACAACCGCGATTCCGTAGGAGAGGTCGTCGTCCTCCTGGGCGGGTTCCTGGACGGCGCGATCGACCTGCGCACCCGGACGCCGGACATGGTCGTGTACAACAACCGGCAGCGTAGCGGGTTCGGGACGGCCCTCTTGGGGTTGGATCTGAGCGGAGACGGCATCGAGGACGTGGTGATCGCCGACCCGGAAGCCCGCAGCCGGGCCGGAGCCGTCTACGCCATCTACGGGAGCTTCGAGCTCCCCCGGCGGAGGGACATCGCCCGTCCCGATGAGGTGAACGTGACTATTTGGGGCCGGGACCCCGGCGACGCGCTCGGCAGCGCCCTGAGCGCCGGGGACCTCAACCGGGACGGGATCCCCGACCTCATCTTGGGGGCTCCGGGCGGGGACGGGCCGAACAACGAGCGGGTCAACGGCGGCGAAGCCTATGTCATCTTGGGAAACCCGGCGTTGCCCCGTACCATCGACCTGGCCGCCACCAGCGCGGACGTGACCGTCTTCGGGGCCGATCCCCACGATCAGCTGGGGACCTCGGTGGCCGCCGGGGACATCAACGGCGACGGGATCCAAGATCTCATCGTCGGAGCGCCGGGGAGCGCCGGGCCGGGAAACCTCCGCGGCTCCTCGGGGGAGGCGTACGTCTTCTACGGCGCCGATCAGATCCCCTCCGTGCTCGACGTCCGCGAGGAGGTGGCCGATATCACGATCTACGGGGCTCAGCCCTTGGAGAACTTGGGGTCCGCCGTCTCCTCCGCGGACCTCGATGCCGATGACCTGCCGGACCTCATCTTGGGGGCCCGTGGGGGGCGCGGCCCCCTGAACGACCGCCCCGGGGCGGGCACCCTCTACGTGCTGCGAAACCCCGGAGGGCTTCCTGCGGTGATCGACCTGCAGGCGGACGGTGCCAATCTGATCATCTACGGGGCCGAGCCGGGCGACGGCCTCGGCAGCTCCCTCTTGGGGGCCAACCTCACCGGCGTCTTGGCCGAAGGGGGCTTCCTGCTCACGGGCGCCCCGGGGGCGGACTCCCCCGGCGACGGACCCGACGCCGGGCTGATCTACGCCTTCCGCGCCAAGGAGTTGATCGCTCCCAACCAGCCGCCGGTCGCCGAGGCGGGGATCGATCAGACCGTGACCCTCGGTGAGGTCGTCGTCCTGGACGGAACGGCCTCCTTCGATCCCGACGGCGACCCCCTCACGTTCAGCTGGGCGTTCGTCTCGCAGCCCGAAGGGAGTGCAGCCGCGCTCGACGATCCCACCTCGCCGACGCCGACCTTTACCCCCGACATGCCGGGGGAGTACGTCCTCGAGCTCACGGTGGACGACGGGCGGGGCGGGACGGCCACGGACCAAGTCACGATCACCGTGAGCGCCGGGGTCCCGGGCGACGTGGACGGCGACGGCGAGGTCACCATCTTGGACGCCCGCCTCGCCTGCGAGGCCGCCCTGGGATTGCGCACCCTCTCCCCGGCGGAGACCCTGCGGGCGGACGTGAGCGAGCCGCGGGGGGTCATCACCCTGGAGGACGCCCAGACCATTGCGGAGATCGTCGTGGGGACCTCCGCGATCTCCGTGGAGCAGCTCTTCCCCTCGCTGTTCCGAGAGGGCCTGCAGACGAAGACGAAGACGAGTGAGACCGTCCCCCTGCGAATCCGGAGTTGGCAACTCCGCGCGCTTCCCGGGGGACGGGGGGTCGAGGTGCGCGTCCTCGGGCAGGGGGTGGAGGCGCTGCGCGTGGAGTTCTTCCGTCTGGACGGACAGAAGGCCTTCACCAGCCCTTGGGTGGCGGGTTCCCGGATCCTTCAGCCCCTCTTGCAGCAATCTGGGTCCGGCGGTGTCCCCGCAAACGGCGTCTATCTGGTGGTGATCACCGCGCGCGGGATCGACGGGACGCTGCTGCGCAGCGAAGTGCTCAAGTGGGTGTGGTTGCGGTGAAGGGCCGCGAGACCCCCCCCTGAAGGTGATTGCAGCTACAGTCAAAACGGGCCGAGGTAGCTATCATCACCTGGGACGGGCTCCGTGACGTGAGGCGGGGCCACAGTCGAAGGGCGATCATCGCAAGAGCGGTCATCATTGATCAGGAGAAATTCCGCGCAAAAAGCCAGGGAGTTGGGAAGGAGGAGGATAGCATCAAAAGAGGGAATAGGAGGAAGGCGAGCGGTTTCTCGACGGAAGGCAGGCGATACCCTCTACTCTCACGCACAAGGGCAGAAAAAGAGGAGGTTTTCAGGATGAGCAAGCTACCTCAAAGAGGCAGGATGCAAGCTTTGACGGTTGGAAGCTGGCTCCTGGCTGTTCTCGTCCTCTGGGGCTTTGTCGGCTACGGGCAGGTCCAGGTGGAGGACCTGGGGTACTGGGCACCCAACGGGGCCATCGAGCCGGGAGACTCCGCCGTCATGGACGCCACCTCTCCGGCTACCCTCGGGGCCGGAATCGTCGTGATGCGCTTTCAAGTCACCGATGTCGATCCTTTGGCAGACGATCCCAGCGACGTGGTTATAACCGGAATCACCGTCGAGAATTTGGGAACCGCCGATTCAGAGGACATCGTAGAGGTGCTATGCATCGACGGCGACGGTAACGCTGTTGCTCCGATAGCCGTCCCGGGACCCGGGCCTCACCCCAACATCACCTTTACTGCGTTTTGTGACCTTAGTGCGCCACCTTTTGGCCTGCCGTTAGGTGGGTTTGTCATCCCCGACGGCGGCTCGGAGATGTTCGAGATCGCCGTGCGCACCGCGGACACTACCACGCTCTCGGATGACGACCAGGGGAATACCCTCGCGCTACGGGTCACCATCGAGTACACGGAGACGGTAGGCAGTCCTCCGACGGTCGCTACGTTCAGCGCTACGGTAGTGGACGGCGCTCCGGAGTTCATCTGGAACGGTGGGATTAACTCCTGGACGGATGATATTTACGTCATCAACCCCCTTATGCCGGGGGAACAAGGCATCGTAAGTCGCTTCACCATTTGTGACAGCGACTCCAACGAGAACAATCTCGTCATCACAGCACTTACCATTAAACAGGGAGATGAAGGAACGGCGTTATACACCGATATCGCTGAACTCAGGATCTACCGGGTGGAGAACAACACGCGCACGCAAGTGGGAACCCTAACACCCACCGTCGCGTTCAACCGAGGTGGGGTTGGGGATACCCTGCCGCTCCCGCCAGGCAGCCTCTTCCTCCTGGATGACGCTTGCACCACCTTTGAGGTCGAAGCCCAGGTGTCGCCGTTTGCTTTCAAGGGGAAGCTCATCCAGCTCGAGTTCCAGATCCACACCGAGGAGCCGGTGGGCAACGCCATCGACCCCGCCGTGGACCCGGAGGTCAAGACCCGGGTGCCCACGGTGATCGGCAAGGGGAGCATCTCCATCGCCGACACGATCCTCATGCTGCCGGCGGCGAACATCCCCGTGAAGGTCGCGGGCATCCCACTGCCGGGGCTCGGCACCCTCCAGGTGGGGCCCTCGGGGGCGTTCACCTACGACCCCTCCGTCATCCGGGTCAAGGACATCGTCGGCGTAGGGGACTACATCGTGGAGGCCAAGGTCATTGACAACCGTCGAGGGGAGGCGCGCTTCACCGTGCGTATCGACCCGGCGGAGGCGAACAACGCCCTCCAGAACGGCACGATCGCCATTATCCAGGTCGAACGGGTGGGGAACCCCGGCGACCGCAGCCGGTTGGGGCTCGTCTTCGATCAGGTGACCGACTCGTACAACAACGACATCTCGGACGACGTAGGCGTCGACGTGGGCGAGGTGCGGATCGTGCCGCCGGGGGATGTCAATCGCGACGGGCAGACGACGCTGAGCGACGCGCTCCTCCTGGCCAACGAGCTGATTCAGCCGGCTCCGTGTGTGGGGCTCACCGACGAGCAGAAGCTCATCGCCGACGTGGCCGCGCCGCAGGCCCCTGCGGGGACGATTCCCACTTGTACGGGGGCGAACCCCACGCTCACCTCGGCGGACGTGGCCGAGATCGCGCGACTGGCCATCACCGCGGCTGCAGCGGCCGGTTCTTCAGTCGTCTCCCCGCTGCCGACCGCGGATGCAGTGCCGCTGCGGGTGGAGGGCCTGCGGGCCGGGATCCGGGGGGACACCCTCACGGTGAGCGCCCAAGGGCAGGGCATCGCCGGGCTGAGCGTGGAGGTCTTCAACCTCGCGGGCCGGAAGGTGCTCTCCCAAGCCGCGCAGGGGGAGCA
>JALSGO010000030.1 GCA_026982655.1 Candidatus Bipolaricaulota bacterium | reverse complement strand
TCGTCCACAGCCACACGCCCTTCACCCTGGGGATGCTCGGGATCCGCGTCGCGCGACGCTACGGGATCCCCCATCTGCACACGTACCACACGCTCTTTACGGAGTATTTGCACTATCTGCCGCGGTACCTGCGCCCCTCGCCCGCGTTCGTAAAAAGGGTGAGCCGGGCGTTCTGCAACCGCTGCGACGGGGTGACGGTTCCCACCCACCCGATGAAGGAGGAGCTCCTCTCCTACGGGATTCGTGTCCCCATCTGGGTGCTCCTCTTCGGGATGGACATGGACGCCTTCTCGAGACCTCCCCGATACGACGTGCGCGCGGAGCTCCGCCTCCCGCCCGAAGAGAAGCTGCTCCTCTGCGCCGGGCGGCTCTCGAAGGAGAAGAACGTCTCGTTCGTGCTCCGGGCCTTCCGGCGGGTGCTCTCCCATCGAGGGGACGTGCGACTCGTCATCGTGGGGGACGGCCCCGCCCGCGCGGAACTCGAACGGGAAGCCCGGGAGCTCGGGCTGGGCGATCGGGCGATCTTCACGGGGTATCGTCCCTGGGAGGTGCTGGTGGACTACTACAAGACCGCGGACCTCTTCGTCTACGGCTCCAAGACGGAGACCCAGGGGATCGTGTTCACGGAGGCCCAGGCCGCGGGGCTCCCCGTGGTGGCCGTCGGGGAGATGGGGGCGCTCGAGGCCGTCCAAGACGGGGTCACGGGGATCCTCACCCGCGAGGACGAGGAGGCGTTCGCCCAGGCGGTCCTCCGGCTGTTGCAGGACGAGGAGCTGCACGGCGAGATGAGCCGCGCGGCCCGGGAGATCTCGGAGCAGAACAGCGTCCAGCGCTCCACGGAGCGCCTGCTGGAGATCTACGACGAGCTGATCGCCCGGCGGGCGGAGCGCAACGAGCAAGAGGGGGAGAAGATCGCCCATGGCTAGCATTCAGGGCACGACGATCCTGGCCCTTCGTTCGGAGGAGGAGCGGGTGGCGGTGATCGCCGCCGACGGACAGGCCACCTTCCGGAACACGATTCTCAAGCAGCGGACCCGCAAGATCCGTAAAATCTATGAGGATCAGGTGCTGGTGGGCTTCGCCGGGGCGACCGCCGACGCCCTGACGCTCTTCGAGCGCTTCGAGGGAAAACTGCAGACGTACGGGGGGAACCTCCGCCGGGCGGCGGTGGAGCTCACCAAGGACTGGCGCACGGACCGGGCGCTGCGGCGCCTGGAAGCCCTGTTGGCCGCCGTAGGCCGCGAGGCGATCTTGTTGATCTCGGGCTCCGGGGACGTGCTGGAGCCCGACGACGGGATGCTGGGGCTGGGGAGCGGCGGCCCCTACGCGCTGGCCGCCGCCCGGGCGCTGCGGGCCGAGACCGATTTGGGGGTCCGCGAGATCGCCCGCAGGGCGTTGGAGATCGCCGCCGGGATCGACGTCTACACCAATCGAGAGATCGTTTTAGAGGAGCTTACGTGGTGACCATGGGGGAGATCGTAGAGATCCAACGAGCACAAGACGAGGAGGAACTGCGTGAGCGGCTCGACGCCCTCACGCCGAAGGAGATCGTCGCCGAGCTCGACAAGTACATCGTCGGCCAGCGCGAGGCGAAGAAGGCCGTCGCGATCGCTCTTCGGAACCGCATCCGCCGCCAGCGGGTCGAAGGCCCCCTCCGTCGGGAGATCCAGCCCAAGAACATCCTCATGATCGGCCCCACGGGCGTGGGCAAGACGGAGATCTCCCGGAGAATCTCGCAGATCGTCCGCGCGCCCTTCCTCAAGGTGGAGGCGACCAAGTTCACCGAGGTGGGCTACGTCGGACGGGACGTGGAGTCCATGATCCGGGACCTGGTGGAGGTGAGCATCAACCTCGTGCGCCAGGAGGAGATCCAGCGCGTGGAGCGAGAGGCCCAGCGCCAGGTGGAGGAGCGCCTCCTGGACGCCCTCCTCCCGAGGCCGAGCACTACGGACGAGGAGCGCCTGGCCTCCTTCGAGAGCACCCGCGAGAAGTTCCGCCAGAAGCTGCGCAAGGGGGAGCTGGAGGATCGATACGTCGAGATCCGGCTGCCCCAGTCCCCGTTCCAGCAGATCAACGTCTTCGCGGGCGAGGGGCTGGAGCAGATCGGGATCGATCTCAGCGTTCTGGGGGACATGATGCCCCAGCGCCTCGTCCCCAAGCGCCTCAAGGTGAGGGAAGCCCGCGAGATCCTGTTCCAGCAGGAGGCGGACAAGCTCATCAACCAAGAGGAGGTCCGCCGCCGGGCGCTGGAGCGGGCCGAAGAGCTGGGGATCGTCTTCATCGACGAGATCGACAAGCTGGCGATGGGCGGGCGGGAGGAGCAGCACGGCCCCGGGGTGAGCCGCCAGGGCGTCCAGCGCGATCTCTTGCCCCTGCTGGAGGGGACCACCGTGCGGACGCGCCACGGCCACGTCTCGACGGAAAACATCCTGTTCATCGCCGCCGGGGCCTTCACCATGGCCAAACCCTCGGATCTGATCCCCGAGCTGCAGGGGCGTCTCCCCATCCGGGTGGAGCTTCGGCCCCTCACCCAAGAGGACTTTAAGCGCATCCTCACCGAGCCGGAGGACGCGCTCGTCAAGCAGTACCAAGCCCTTCTGGCCACGGAGAACCTCGAGCTGGAGTTCACGGAGGAGGCCATCGAAGAGATCGCGCGGATCGCGTACGAGCTGAACTCCTCCACGGAGGACATCGGGGCCCGCCGTCTACAGACGGTGATGGAAAAGCTCATGGAGGACCTTGCCTTCGAGACGGCGGACCTCCCGGAGCCCCGGAAGTTCACGATCACCCCGGAGTACGTCCGCGAGAAGCTCGCCCCCATTGCGGAGGATCTGGATCTAAGCCGCTACATCTTGTGATCGTTGAGCCGTAAAAGTGAGGAGCAAATCTCCAGACGGTTCCTAAGCGGGCTGTGACTTCCTTCTGCGACGCAGCGCGAGGGCAAACCCTCCCACTGCCAGCAGCGCAACCAGCAGGGACCATCCCGTGAAAACCTGTGGAGTAACGATATTTCCGCTGCAAGCTACCGATGCTGTGCTTATACTCTTGTCGGCTTGGACTTTAACCGCTAGCTCTCTTGCTGGAGCATCGTAGGTCCGCTCGAAGATGTACGGAACCTTAGGATTTCGTTCGTTGACGATCTCCGTTTCGTCCACCCAAGCTTTCAGGCTCTCTACGGGATCCGTCAGGGAAAACCGAATCTCTACCTTGCCGTCCCGACAAACGACGGACAGGTTAACCGACTCGGCTTGGGTGGGAAATCCGATGAGAGAAGCAACCAACGCTGCGAGCCAGTATTGTTTCACTTGCACCTCCTTCGCTCTTTATGGGCCAATGGAAGCTAGCACCGCCCATAAGCTTTGCGAGCTTTTACCACCGTTGCTGGTTGGTCCGTTAGACCGTTCCATCTGATCCTCTTCTACCCGCTGGACTACACCTTCGTCTGCCCCACGGAGCTTATCGCCTTCGCCGATCGCTATGGGGACTTTAAGAAGCGGAACGCGGAGGTGCTGGCCGTCTCCGTGGACAGCAAGTACGTCCACTTAGCCTGGCAGCACACCCCGCGCAAGGCGGGCGGGCTGGGTCGGCTGCCCTTCCCCCACCTCTCCGACCTCAACAAGACGATGGCCCGTGCCTACGGGGTCCTGTTGGAGGAAGAAGGGGTCGCGCTGCGGGGGCTCTTCCTCGTGGACGACGAGGGGATCGTACAGCACGCCACGATCAACAACCTGGCCATGGGGCGCAGCGTCGACGAGACCCTCCGGCTGCTCGATGCCCTCCGTACGGTCAAGGAGACGGGGGAGGCCTGTCCGGCCAACTGGCGTCCCGGCGAGGAGACGCTTAAGCCCGACGTCGAGGAGGCCCATCGGTACTTCAAGAAGCACTACGCATAGGGTCTCATCGCTCTGCAGAGGTGAGACCCATCCGCAGATGGAAGTCGCGCCCTTTTTGTAATACAATGTAGTCGCCACCGGCTGATGTCCACACAGAGGATCACCCGGCTCCTTTGGGACAGGGAAATCCTGGAGAAGGTCAAGAAGAAGCACAGGCTGACTCCCAAGGAAGTAGAGGAAGCCTGCTTTCGGCTGGAACGACTTGTGCTCAGAGGACCGAAACGCAGGCGAAAGAAACGGTACTTGATATACTCTCAAACGGAGGCTGGCCGGTACCTTCTCATCGTCCTTGAACCCTTGGGCAAGGGGAAAGCACGGGTGATCACGGCGAGGGACTTAACCGATCGGGAGAGAAGGTTCTATCAGAAAAGGAGAGGATAGTCCTTGGGACCGAAAACGAGGGTGAACGCAACAACAAAGAAGAGGAAGGAGAAAGCTCTGCCGCAGTTCCGATCGCTTCAGGAAGAGGCGGAGTTCTGGGACACGCACGACACAACGGAGTTCCTCAGCGAGTTCGAGGAGGCGGATGATGTCGTCTTTGTCCGTCCGGAGATGCAGGTGGTTTCCCTCCGACTCGAGCGGAACCTCGTCGACCGCTTGAAAGCCTATGCTCAGGAGATCGGAATTCCCTACACAACCTTGATCCGGATGTGGGTCATCCGGGCCTTCAAGCAGGAGGTCGAGTCGAGAAGAAAACCTTAAATCGCTCGAGAGGAGCTTGATGACCTTAAAGCTCCGCTGTACGATACAGCATCTCCCCGGCGAGGGTGGCTCTACCGTAGAAGCCGGCCCCGGGTCGCCGGGCACGCCAAGGTGATCCACATGATTCTAAAACTGCCTGACGGTCGCAGGCTCGAGGTCCCCCGCTCCCGGCTCTCTCCCGATGCCTCCCTGCGAGACCTCCTTCAGCACGCGGAGCTCGGACTCGACCCCAAGCTCGCCAAGAAGGTCATCGGCGCCCGCGTCCGAGGGAGCGGGAGCCGGGAAGAGCAGTACGTCGACCTCTATTACAAGCTCCCGAAGGACGACGCCTTAGAGCTTGAGCTCCTGACGTTGGAGTCCCCGGGGGCGGAGTGGCTCTACCGCCACAGCCTGGCCCACGTGCTCGCCCAGGCCGTAAAGCGTCTCTTCCCCGGGGCGAAGCTGGCCATCGGTCCCCCCATCGAGGAGGGGTTCTACTACGACTTCGACGTGCCTGAGCCCTTCACCCCGGAGGACCTCCAGCGCATCGAGCAGGAGATGAAGAAGATCGTGAAAGAAAATCACCCCTTCGAGCGCGTCGAGGTCTCCCGCGAAGAGGCGCGAAGGATGCTCGAGGAGGCCGACGAGCCCTACAAGCTCGAAATTCTAGATGAACTCAAAGAGGACGAGACGGTTTCCTTCTACAAGGACGGGGAGTTTGTGGATCTGTGCCGCGGCCCCCACGCCCCCCGCACCGGGGCGGTGAAGCACTTCAAGCTCCTGGACGTGGCGGGCGCGTACTGGCGCGGGGACGAATCGCGAAAGATGCTCCAGCGCATCTACGGGACGGCCTTCTACAAGAAAGAAGATCTGGAAGCCTTCCTTAAGCAACGGGAGGAGGCGGCCAAGCGGGACCACCGCAAGCTGGGGAGGCAGCTCGAGCTCTTCAGCATCGAGGAGAACGTCGGGCCGGGGCTCGTCTTCTGGCACCCCAAGGGCGTGATCGTCCGCCAGATCCTCGAGGAGTTCGAGCGCGAGGAGCACCTAAAAAGGGGCTACCAGTACGTGATCACTCCCCACCTGGGGAAGGCCCAGCTCTGGGAGACGAGCGGCCACCTCGCGTATTACCGGGAGAACATGTTCAAGGTGGACATCGAGGGGCAAGAATATTTTGTAAAGCCGATGAACTGCCCCTTCCACATCATGATCTACAAGTCCAAGACCCGCTCCTACCGGGAGCTGCCCTTCAAGCTCGCGGAGTACGGTACCGTTTACAGAAACGAGCGGAGTGGGGTCCTGCACGGACTGTTAAGGGTGCGCATGATCACCCAGGACGACGCGCACATCTTCTGCGCGCCGGAGCAGGCGGAGGACGTCGTGGCCGAGGTGGTGGAGCTCGCCTTCTCCATCTTGGGGACGCTCGGGTTTAAAGAGTACGAGATCTACCTCTCCGTGCGAGATCCCGAGAATCTCTCCAAATACGCGGGCACGGACGAGGACTGGGAGCGGGCCGAGTCCGCCCTGGAGGCCGTCCTCCACGAGAAGGGACTGCCCTACAAGCGCATGGAGGGGGAGGCCCAGTTCTACGGTCCCAAGATCGACGTCCACGCCCGGGACGCCATCGGGAGATTGTGGCAGCTCACCACGGTGCAGTTCGACTTCGTCCTCCCGGAGCGGTTTGATTGTACTTACATAGCCGAGGACGGGCGGGAGCACCGGCCCTACATCATCCACCGGGCCATCTTAGGGTCGCTGGAGCGCTTCTTCGGCATCCTCATCGAGCACTACGCCGGGGCGTTCCCGCTGTGGCTGGCGCCCGTGCAAGTCGCGATCCTCCCCATCGCCGACCGGCACCTGGGGTACGCTCAGCAGGTGCTTGCAAAGCTCCAAGAGGCGGGCATTCGGGCGGAGCTGAGCTACTCCCAGCACAAGACCTTAAGTTACCGGGTTCGGGACGCCCAGCTGCGTAAGGTGCCCTACATGCTCGTGGTGGGCGACCGCGAGGCCGAGGAGGGCACGGTTGCGGTGCGCCTGCGCACCGAGGAGGACTTGGGACCGCAGCCCCTGGAGAAGCTGATCGAGACCTTGGAACAGAAGATCGCGGAGCGGGCGGAGCTATAGGGGCTTGACCATGAGGTACCCGTCGTCCCCGGGGCCGTAGTACCCCCTAAGGCGCTCCTTTATGCGAAACCCGTGCTGCTCATAGAGCTGGATCGCGGCTCGGTTGCTCACCCGCACCTCCAGCTCCACGCAGCGGGCCCCCAACGAGCGCAGATACTCGATGCCCGTCCGCAGTAGGAGCTTCCCCAGTCCGCGCCCCCGGTAGGCGGGATCCACGGCGATGTTCATGATGTGCCCGGTGCGTTCTTCCAGATCCACGGGGAGCCCCACCAGGGCCCGGGTCCGCTTCTCCAGGCGGGTGAAGAAGGGCGGGATCCGGATTCCGGCGATGATGTAGCCCACCACCCGGCCCGAGTCGTCGTCCTCGTACACGAGAAACCCCTCTTCTCCCAAATGGCCGCGCAGGACGCTCACCGGCCAGGGGTTGGGAAAGGCGGCCTTCTCGATCTCCACGATCCGGGGGAGGTCCCGCTCCTCGGCTTTGCGCAGGCCCATCGGCTCAGCGCCTCCACAGCAGGTTGAGCAAGAGCGTAGCCAAGAGGCTGAGGAGGAGCATGGTCGTAAGGGGGAAGTACAACGTAAAGTTCTCCCGCTTAATCACAATATCTCCAGGGAGACGCCCCAGGAAGGGGACCTTCGGCCCCAGCCACAAAGCGGCTCCTAGCACGACGAGGAGCACACCTAATACAAGGAGTGTCTTTCCGAGCGAGGAGAGCTCCATCTCGGTGAAGTATTGTACGAGCCATGCTACAGGACGTCAACGGGTGTGCGTTCTCCCCTGTTCGATCACGGCTCTTGACAACCGCGTTCCGTTCTGCTAAGGTACGTTACCCTCTTGCGGGGCACGAGAGCCGGGATGAAGGCCCAGAACGGAGGAGAGCGATGAGGCAGCGGACCGAGACGAGGATGAGGACGAGGCCGATCGCAGAAAACCTCCGCCCGCTCTTTATCTTCCCGACCTTTTGGCCCCCTCGGGGGGCTTAATCACACGACACACCGAATTCCCTTACATCCGTTTCGGAGCGAGAACCCTACCGTATCGATCCCCGGGCCTCCATGGTCCGGTCTGTAGAAGAGGATTTCCTGTATGCGCATGCAATCAAGGAGGTTAGAACGATGGTCGTAGTCATGAAACCCGGAGCGACCGAGGAGCAGATCCGAGAGGCCGCTCACAAGCTGGAGGAGCTGGGCTTCCGCGTCCACCGCGTCGACGGCGTGAACCAGACCATCCTGGGGGCGATCGGCGACAAGCGGGGCCTCGACTTCCAGCAACTGAGGCTGCTGCCCGGCGTGCGCGAGGTCGTCGAGATCACGAAACCCTATAAGCTCGCGAGCCGAGAGTTCAAATCCGAGGACTCCCTCATCAAGCTCGACGGGATCGAGATCGGCGGGAGGGACCTGGTGCTGATGGCCGGTCCCTGCGCCGTGGAGAGCGAGGAACAGATCCACGCCTTAGCCCGCATCGTGGCCGATCACGGGGCCCGGGTGCTGCGCGGCGGGGCGTTCAAGCCCCGGACCTCCCCCTACAGCTTCCAGGGGCACGGCGAGCAGGGGCTCCGGTGGCTGCGCGAGGCCGCCGATGAGCAGGGCCTCTTGGTCGTCACCGAGGTCATGGGGGCCTCTCAAGTGGACCTCGTGGCGCAGTACGCCGACATCCTCCAGGTCGGGGCGCGGAACATGCAGAACTACGCGCTGCTGCGGGCGGTGGGACGGAGCGACAAACCCGTGCTGCTCAAGCGGGGCTTGGCCGCCACCGTGGACGAGTTCCTGATGGCCGCCGAGTACATCCTGAACGAGGGGAACCACCGCGTGGTACTGTGCGAGCGGGGGGTGCGCACCTTCCTCACCCACACGCGCTTCACCCTCGACGTGGGAGCGATCCCCGTCATCAAGGAGGTCTCCCACCTGCCCATCGTGGTGGACCCCAGCCACGCCGCCGGGCTGCAGAAGTGGGTGATCCCCCTGGCGTTGGCGGGGATCGCCGCCGGGGCCGACGGCTTGCTCGTAGAAGTCCACTACGCGCCCGAGAAGGCCCTGAGCGACGGCGAGCAGGCCCTCCGTCCCGAGCAGTTCGCCGAGCTGATCCGCGAGGCGGAGGGGATCGCCCAGGCCGTCGGACGCCGGCTCCCCCTCTCCGTCCCCTCCTCCTCCGCTTCCGCCTCGGAGCGGGAGGGCGCGCTCTCACGCTCGACCTAAACCCGGATCCTATGGAGGTGCGAATCCGTCCGGCTCGCTCGATTCGGGGCGAGGTGCGGGTCCCCGGGGACAAGTCGATCTCGCACCGAGCGCTCCTGTTGGGCGCGCTCGCCCGCGGCGAGAGCGTGCTGCAGGACCTCTCCCCCGGGGCGGACGTGCAGAGCACCGCCCGGTGCCTCCGCGCGCTCGGGGTCTCCCTCGCGATCGAGTTCTCCCAAGGGAACGGTCCGGAGGGTCCCACGGCCCGGGTGCAGGGAGTGGGGCTCTCCGGCCTCTCTCCCCCCGCAAGCCCTCTGGACGCGGGCAACTCGGGGACGACGCTGCGGCTGCTCGCGGGGGTCTTGGCGGGCCAGCCCTTCGAGAGCGTGCTCACGGGGGACGCGTCGCTGCGCCGTCGGCCCATGGGACGGGTGATCGAACCCCTCACGCAAATGGGAGCCTGTATCGAGAGCGAGGGGGGCCGAGGCCGAGCCCCTCTGCGCATCCGGGGCGGGAGGCTCCGGGGCATCCGCTATAAGCTGCCCGTCCCCAGCGCCCAGGTGAAGTCGTGCCTGCTGCTGGCGGGCCTCTTCGCCGACGGGGAGACGACCGTGATCGAGCCCGTGCCCACCCGAGACCACACGGAGCGGCTGCTCCGGGGGCAGGGCGCTCCGCTCGGGCGATCGGGACCGGAGATCACCCTACGCCCGTGCTCCGCCTTGGAGCCCTTGGCAATGCGGGTTCCCGGGGATCTCTCGTCCGCGGCGTTCTGGATCGCGGCGGCGACGCTCGTGCCGGGGAGCGAGTTGGCGATCCGAGGCGTGGGCCTCAACCCCACGCGCACCGGGTTTCTCGCCGCCCTGCAGCGCATGGGGGCCTGCATCTCCGTAGGGGGCGTGCGGGAGGAGGCGGGCGAACCCGTGGGGGACCTCCTCGTCCGAGGGGCGGAGAGGATGCAGGCCGTCGAGATCGGGGGCGAGGAGGTGCCCACGCTGGTCGACGAGGTGCCGCTCCTGGCCGTGGTGGCCACCCAGGCCGAGGGGACGACCGTCGTTCGGGACGCCGAGGAGCTTCGGGTCAAGGAGACCGACCGCCTGCGGGCCGTGGCCGAGAACCTCCGACGCATGGGAGTTTTTGTGGAGGAGCTCCCCGACGGGCTGGTCATCCCGGGACCGCAGCCTCTACGAGGCGCGTGCCTTCCCGGGTATGGAGACCATCGCATCGTGATGGCCTTTGCGGTCGCGGGCTTGATCGCCCGGGGGGAGACGACGATCGAGGGGGCCGAGTGGGTCGACATCTCCTACCCCGGGTTCTTCGAGGTCCTCTCGCAGATCGTGGAGTTGCGATGACCGAGGGCGAAGTCCTTCGAGAGCCCAAGGAGTTCGCCGTGCTGGGCGACCCCGTGGAGCACTCCCTCTCCCCGGGACTCTTTCGATTCGTGTTCCGGGAGCTGGGGGTGACCTATCGCTATCGGGCTCTGCGCGTCCCGGCCTCGGAGCTTCCCGGGGTGCTGGAGCGGGTTCGGGCCGGGGAGCTCGCCGGGGTCAACGTGACGATCCCCCACAAGGAGCGGGTGATCTCCCTGTTGGACGCCTTGGATCCCCAGGCCGAGAAGCTGGGGGCGGTCAACACGATCGCCCGCGAAGGGGGAGGGCTCAAGGGGTACAACACGGACCTCGCGGGCTTCTCGCGGGCGTTGCGGGAGGCTGGGGGCCATCCCCCGGACCTTCCCGGGAGGAGGGCCGTCGTCCTGGGGGCCGGAGGGGCCGCCCGAGCCGTGCTCTTCGCGCTGGTGGAGATGGGGTTCACCGAGATCACGGTGGGGAACCGCACGCGGGGGCGGGCGGAGCGCCTACTCCTAGACCTACAAACCGAGACGGGCTTCTCCCGCTGGGAGGTCGTAGGGTGGAAGGATCCGAAGCTGTCGGAGGCCGTCCGGGGGGCCTCCCTCTTGGTGAACGCCACCCCCGTGGGGATGTACCCCCACACCGCGGGGTGCCCGCTTCCCGACCCGAGGGCGCTCCACCCCGGGCTTCTGGTGATGGACCTCGTGTACAACCCCGTAGAGACCCGGCTGCTGAAGGAGGCAAGGGCTCGGGGCGCGAGGGCCGCGGACGGGCTCTCCATGCTCATCCACCAGGCGTTGGGGTCTCTAGGGATCTGGACCCAAGGGGAGCTGCGCTGGGAGGGTTCGATCGACGAAATCCGAGAGTACGTAACGGATCTCTTGAAATCCAAGAAGGAGGAAGAGACATGCCGGAGCGAGCGATCGTCGAGCACCTGAAGGCGCAGCTGGAGAACGCCTACAAGGGGAGCCGCTGGCACTCGCTGCTGGGTGCTCTTGAAGGGATCACCCCGGAGGAGGCGGCGTGGGAGCCCCCGGCGTACGCGGGCTTCCCCTGGATGCGGGGCTCCGTGGTCGAGATCGTCTTCCACGTGGGCGGGGACAGCCTCTACCAGCTCGACCACGCCTTGGGAGCGCGGGAGCTCACGTGGGAAGCCCTACGAGAGCGCTTCGAGCGCGAGGGCGGAGACCTTTCGGCGGCCCTGCGGCTGGCAGAGGAGGGATACCACGCCCTGCAGAACGCCCTCGATGCGCTCACGGACGAGGACCTGGCTCGGGAGTACCCCACGCCGGAGAGCCAGGGGAGGGAAAAGCGCACCCTGCAGGCGTTCTTCGAGATGATGATCGAGCACCACCTCTACCACGCCGGGCAGATCGTCTACGCCCGCTGCGTATATCAGGGGCTTAAACAGCGTGGCTCTGGAGTACACGGATCCCATTGCGCGGTGTAGGTCTGTTGATAAAATGGAGTTATGCCTTGGGGAATCCGCTTTTACATCGATCCCCAGACCGGAGAGCCTCATATTTATCGCCACGGAGTGAAGGAGCATGAGGTTAAGGAAGTGTTGGCGAAGCCAGGAGAGGATCGCCTCGGGCACGCAGGGGCCCGTGTGGCCATTGGGCAGACCGAAGCGGGTCGCTATCTTAAAGTCATCTACGTCCCCGATCCGCGTTCGGAAGAGCTCTTCGTGATTACGGCGTACGAGTTGCGTGGAAAACCGCTGAAAGCTTATAAGAGACGCAGGAGGAGACAAAAGGGAAGATGACCAAGAGACAAACCCAGAGCTTCCCCCCAGGGTGGGATGAGGAACGGGTGCGACGCGTTTTGGCCCATTACGAATCCCAGTCCGAGGAGGAGGCAGTAGCGGAGGACGAGGCTGCCTTTGAGGATCCTTCTCAGACTACCATGGAGGTTCCCACAGAGCTGGTCCCCGAGATCCGCAAGCTCATCGCCCAGCACGCATCGAAGGCCTAAAAGTGGTTAGCCCTCGATCGGGGCCTTCGGCTCGGCGACGGGTCCCGAAGCGTTGAGGATCTCCACCGGCTTCTCGGGGATGAGGTGGAGGGTCTGCGTCGGGAAGGCGAACTCGATCCCCTCCTCTTCGAAGCGCTTCTTGATCTCGAAGAGAATTTCCTCGATGCACTGGAGGTACTGCTCGTAGTCGAGGTACTTGCACCAGTGGTTTACCAGAATGTTGAGCGAGAAATCCCCGTAGCTGTTGAAGTAGGCCCGATATTGCGCCGTCCCCGGGTGGTTCGCCATCACGTCTCGTAAGATCTCCACGGCTCGTTTCAGCTTCTCGTAGCTCGTGTCGTAGGTGACCCCGATGGTGAAGTTGGTCCGCCGGGTGGGGCGGGCATCGAGGTTGTCGATCTTGGCGTTGGCAATCACGCTGTTGGGGAACGTCACCAGCGTCCCGTCGAACGTCCGCAGCCGCGTGCTGCGCAGGCCGATGGCTTCGATCTTGCCCGTAAAGCCCTCGACGCTCACCGCGTCCCCGATGGTGAAGGGGCGATCCAGGAAGAGGGTGACGGCCCCGAAGACGTTCTCCAGCGTCGGGCGGGCGGCCAACGCCACGGCCAGACCCGCGATCCCCAAGCCCGCCAACAGCCCCGCGATCTGCACGCCCAGGTTCTCCAGCGTCAGGAGCGCGATCACGATCACGGCGAAGGTCCGCAGCGTGAGGCGGGCCACGTGGAGGAGCGTGTCGTCCAGCTTCGATTCCGTCTGCTCCACCCGGATCTTGAAGAAGGCCACCCCCGTATCAATAAGCCGCAGGGTGAAATAGAGCACCGTAAGCGCGATCAGCCCGACCAGCAGGCTGTCTATGAGGTTCCTCACGTCCTCGGAGAGGTCCTTGGGCTCGAAGATCTGGACCGCGGCCCAGAAGACGAGGGTCAGCAACAGCAACTTGAGGGGCGCGCGGGCCAGCTTCACCAAGGAATCATAGAACTCGGGCTGCTTCTCGCGCAGCTTGCTCAACCAGCGGGATTCCAGGAGTCGTAGGGTCGCGAAGTACCCCACGAACGCCGCAAAGGCCACACCCAGGAGATACGCATAGCTCCGCAGGGGGTATCCCAAGACCTCTACGTCCCAAGGCATCGCCGATGCGCCTCCCTGTCGTCCCTGTGTTCCGTCCTACCCGCGATGATTTTAGAGGAAACCCTTCTCCCGCATCCAATCGTCGTTGAAGACCTTCCCCAGGTAGTTGCGCCCCGAGTCGGGGAGGAGGACCACCAGCGTGCCCTCTCGCATCTTCTCGGCGTACCGCAGCGCGCCCAGGACCGCCGACCCGGAGGAGATCCCCACGAAGAGGCCCTCTTTCTGAAGAAGCTCGCGGGTCATTACGAACGAATCCCGGTCGTTGACCCGGATCATCTCGTCGATGACGCTGAAATCGAGGGTCTCCGGGATGAGGTCCTCGCCGATGCCCTCCACCAAATAGGGGTGCACGTCATGGGGCTGATTGTAGAACGCCGTGTAGAGCATCGAGCCCTCGGGGTCCACGCCCACGATCTTGACGTCGGGCTTTTTCTCTTTGAGGAAGCGTCCGACGCCCGAGATCGTCCCGCCGGTGCCTACACCACACACGAAGGCGTCCAACTGCCCCCGGGTCTGGTCCCAGATCTCGGGGCCGGTGGTGCGGTAGTGGGCCTCGGGGTTGGCGGGGTTCGAGTACTGATCCGGAAGGAACCCGTCGCGCTCCTCGGCGATGCGCCGGGCCACGGAGTAGTAGCTTCGAGGATCCTCGGGCTCCACCGCCGTGGGGCAGACGAACACCTCGGCCCCGTAGGCCTTCAAAAGCTCGATCTTCTCCTTGCTCATCTTGTCGGGCATCGTGACCACGAGCTTGTAGCCCTTGAGCAGACAGGCGATCGCCAGCCCGATCCCCGTGTTGCCCGAGGTGGGCTCGACGATGGTCATGCCCGGCTTCAAGCGCCCTTCGCGCTCGGCCCGCTCGATCATCGCCAGGCCGATGCGATCCTTGACGGAGCCCCCGGGGTTGAAGGACTCCAGCTTCGCCAGGATGCGCACGTTCGTGGGGTTGATCCGGGGGGAGAGCTCCACCATGGGGGTCTGTCCGATGAGCTCCAATACGTTGTTCGCGATGCGCATGGGTTCTCCCTTATCCTTATCCCTTAGACGGCTTCCAGGGCCTGCTCGAGGTCCTCTACGAGGTCGTCGGGGTGCTCGAGGCCCACCGACAGGCGAATCAACGAGTCGCGGATCCCGCGGCGCGCCCGCTCCTCCGGGGGGATGGAGGCGTGGGTCATCGTCGCCGGGTGGTTCGCCAGCGACTCCACCCCGCCCAAGCTCTCCGCCAGCGTGAAGACCCTCAACTTCTGGAGGAACGCCGTCGCCTCCGGAAGGCCCCCTCGGATCTCGAAGGAGACCATCCCGCCGAAGTCGTCCATCTGGCGTTTTGCGACCTCATGGCCGGGGTGCGTCTCCAGCCCGGGGTAGTAGACCCGCTCCACGGCGGGGTGCTCCTCCAAGAATTGAGCCACCCGGCGGGCGTTCGCGCAGTGGGTCCGCATTCGGACGGCCAGCGTCTTGATCCCCCGGTGCACCAGGAAGCAGTCGAAGGGCGAGGGGACCGCGCCCACGGATTTTTGGATGAACTTGAGCCGCTCGTGCAGCTCGGGGTCGTTCGTCATCACCGCCCCGCCGATGAGGTCGCTGTGTCCCCCCAGGTACTTCGTCGAGCTGTGGAGCACCAGATCGGCCCCCAGCTCGAGGGGCCGTTGGAGATAGGGGGACGCGAAGGTGTTGTCCACGGCCAGGAGCGCGTCCCCCTTGAGCTCCGCGATGCCCCGAAGGTCGGTGATCTTCATCCGGGGGTTCGTCGGGGTCTCGATCCAGAGGAGCTTCGTGTCGGTGGGGTCTCGCAGATGAGAGCGGACGGCCTCGAGGTCGCTCGTGTCGACGTAGCAAAACTCGAGCCCGTACTTGCGGTAGACCTGCTCGAAGAGGCGATACGTCCCGCCGTAGGTGTCGTCGCCGGAGAGGACGCGATCGCCGGGCTCCAAGAGGGTGAGGATGGCGGCGGTGGCGGCTACTCCCGAGGCGAACGTCACGCAATATTGAGCGTTCTCCAAGTCGGCCAGCGCGCGCTCGAGGCGCTGGCGGGTGGGGTTGT
This sequence comes from Candidatus Bipolaricaulota bacterium, assembly GCA_026982655.1. Lineage (GTDB taxonomy): Bacteria > Bipolaricaulota > Bipolaricaulia > RBG-16-55-9 > RBG-16-55-9 > JALUUA01. The sequence goes on along the minus strand of JALSGO010000030.1, from coordinate 12,782 downwards.
CCGCCCGGCTGTAGTCGTAGCCCTTGTGGACGCCCGGGGCCTCCTGGGCGTAGGTGGAGGTGGCGTAGATGGGGGGGATGACCGCGCCCGTTTGGGGATCGGGCTCGCTGCCCGTGTGGATCGCCCGCGTCTCAAAGCGAAAGCTCATTCCCCTTTGGATTCGCTTTGCTGCTGCGCCTCCATGAACTTCTTGTACTTGCGCTGGAAGAGCTCCACGCGCCCGGCGGTGTCGACGAACTTCTCCTCGCCGGTGAAGAAGGGGTGGCACTTGGAGCAGATGTCCACGTGAAGGACTTGTTCTTCCGCCGCCGAGAGCGTCTCCAGCTCGGCGCCGCAGCTGCACTTGATGATCACCGTGTGCATCTCGGGGTGGATGCCCGCTTTCATCTCGATCACCTCACGAACTCGCTACGAAAGGCTCCGCCGGTCCCGACGGCCCGCAGGCCCCGTTGGAGCACCGGCTTGCGGAGCGCGGACTGCGGGAAGAATTACCGCTTGCTGAACTGCTCGGCGCGACGGGCCTTGTGGAGGCCGTACTTCTTGCGCTCGACCATCCGCGGGTCGCGGGTGAGCAGCCCCTCGTCTTTCAGGATCTTGCGGAACTCGGGGTTGACGCCTAACAGCGCGCGGGCGATCCCCAGCCGCAGGGCCTCGAGTTGCCCCGTGGGGCCGCCGCCGCGGATCGTCGCCTTGACGTCGTACTTCCCCAGGGTGCCTGTGATCTCGAAGGGCCGGAGCGCCACCTGCTGAAACAGGTCGCGGGCGCAGTGGTCGTGGCGGAAGTACTCCTCGGCGGGCTTTCCGTTGACGATCACCTGGCCGGAGCCCGGCTTCAAGTAGACCCGGGCCACGGACTCCTTGCGGCGACCGATGGCGTGGATGTAGCCGCCGGGGACCTCCTTGGGCATCCGCTGCGCGACCTGCTGCTGGGGCTGCTCCGGTTGCGTCTCCGTCGTTGCCGTAAGCGTCTCCATTGCCGTTTCGGCCATCTCCATAGCACCTCCAGGGAAATCCGGCGCGTCTCTTCCATTCCATGCGGTGGCGAGACTATACTCAAATTACGCGGCGTTTTCAAGGTAAGCCCGTTGCTCGGGGGTGAGGGCGTCGAGGCGAATGCCCCGGGCCTCGAGGGCCATCCGCGCCACCTCACGGTCGATCTCCTCGGGCACGGGGTAGACGCCGGGGGAGAGCTCCTCGTGGTGCTTGACCACGTACTCCAGGGTGAGGGCCTGGAGCGCAAAGGAGAGGTCCATGATCTCGACGGGGTGGCCGTCCCCCGAGGCGAGATTGACCAGACGACCCTCGGCGAGCAGGTAGAGCCTGCGCCCGTCGGGCAGCTCGAACTCCTCCACGTGGGGTCGGATCTCCCCGTGGGACTTCGCAAGGGCGTAGAGATCGGGCTTGGAGATCTCGACGTCGAAGTGGCCCGCGTTGGCGAGGAGGGCCCCGTCCTTCATGCGCTCGAAGTGCTCCTTGCGGATCACGTCCCGGCAGCCCGTGGCCGTCACGAAGATGTCGCCTTGGGAAGCGGCCTCCTCCATGGGGAGGACCCGGAACCCGTCCATGACGGCCTCGATCGCCCGGACGGGGTCGATCTCCGTGATGACGACGTCGGCCCCCAGGCCGCGGGCCCGCATCGCGATCCCCCGTCCGCACCAGCCGTAGCCCGCCACCACCACGGTGCGCCCGGCGACGCTGAGGTTCGTGGTGCGCATGATCCCATCCCAGACGGACTGGCCCGTCCCGTAGCGGTTGTCGAACAGAAACTTCATGCGCGCGTCGTTTACGGCGAACATGGGGAACTTCAGCTCACCGCGTTGGGACAGCGCTCGAAGCCTTCGCACCCCGGTGGTCGTCTCCTCCGTGCCGCCCCAGATCCCCTCCGCTAGAGCCGAGAGCTTCCCGTGGAGGAGCTTTACCAGATCGCCGCCGTCGTCCAAGATCACGTGGGGGCGCGTCTCCAGGACCCGGGTCAGGTGGCGCTCGTACTCCTCGGGGGAAGCGTCGTGGCAGGCGAAGACGGCGATCTCCCCGGAGGCGGCGAGCGCGGCGGCCACGTCGTCCTGGGTGGAGAGGGGGTTGCAGCCGGTTACGGCCACTTCGGCGCCTCCCGCTTGGAGCACGCGGGCCAGATACGCCGTCTTGGCCTCCAGGTGGATGCTGAGCCCCAGGCGCACGCCCCGGAAGGGCTTCTCGCGCTCGAAGCGCTCCCTAATGGCGTTGAGGAGCTTCATGAAGCGCTGGGCCCATCGGATCTTGCGCTCGCCTGGAGGGGCCAACTCAGGACGGCGGATCTCGGAGGGCACGGGCTGCGAGGTGCTCATGGGATGGTGCCGAGGGGCGGACTCGAACCGCCGACACCGGGATTTTCAGTCCCGTGCTCTACCAACTGAGCTACCTCGGCCTGTGCGGTCCCTTGTGCACTGCCTCAAGAGGACGATCCTCCCTCGGCACGACACCCCAGCGGACACGGTTGGCGGGGATGACGGGATTTGAACCCGCGATCTCTGCCTTGACAGGGCAGCGTGTTAGGCCGCTACACTACACCCCCGCGAGTGAACGCATTCTACCATTCGTCGCGCGTGTCTTCAACCGGGTGGGCGAACCAGGATTTGAACCTGGGACCTCCCGCGTGTGAGGCGGGCGCTCTGCCGCTGAGCTATTCGCCCTTCGCCTACAAGCTTATCGCACGCTGTGCTGTACGTCAACCTCCGCGCTAGACGAGCGACTCCGTCCGCTCCCCGAAGTAGACAGGCGTCCCTGTCGGGCCTAAGCCCGTCATGTATTGGGTGAGCGTCGCCCGACGGTACTCCCCCACGAGCACTTCTAGGCGCCCGATGTCCAGCTCTCGCATCTTGGGGCCTTTCTGTAGATACTCCACGGACAGGCGCAACATTTCGTAGCGTTCGCTGCGCAGCACCCGGATCATCTTGTCTTCGTGCTCCTCCAAAAAGTGCTGCAGCCGGTCGAAGTCGATCTGAACGCTGCGGAACCCGAAGTCGATCCGCTTCCACAACGAGGACATCTCCGGCTCGTTGAGCGAGGGATGGGGGTACTGATGGATGATGTTCTGGGAGATCGCCGCGTCATCGGGGTCGGCACAGTCTTGTCCCAACTCGATGCCCGCAGTCCGGAAGCTCTCTACGAAACGATCCCAGTCCCGCAGGCGGATTGTCTGGCGATTGCCCGAAGCGTCCCGTCGTTCCCAGGGAAACCCCTCCATTCCAAAGGCCCACTCGTACAAGTAGGCTTCGTAAGGTTCCTTCCCCTCTTCGTGCCCTCGGCTTACCGACCCCAAGGGCCGGGGGACGTGGGAGAAGACATACACCCCCTTGCGGAAGAAGTAGTCATCCAGCTTCTTGACGATCGCGTGGCGCAAGAACATGCGGTGTCCGGCTTTGCGCGTGGGGTGGTACTCCACGCGCAGCGCCGAGACCACCCCCTCGCTGGTGATGATCGTACCTCCAATGCCGGGGAAGAGGGTGCGCAGCTCCACGCGCACGTGGGCCTCGCTCCCCGACCCTCCCTCGCTGATGAACTCGATCACGCCGCTTTCCATCGTTCCCCGATTCCGGCCTTCTCTAGCCTCGTCCCCGCCTCGGCGCGCGCCGGGACCCTCGTTTCTGGGCCTTGGGGTTCGCCTTCCCTTGGCTCACGTTCCCTTTGCTCGTACCTCTGCGCTGGCTGCTGTTTTTACGCTCGGGCTGAGTCTTTGTCCCCTCTTTCTCCTGCCGTCGGTTCCGTCCCGAAGCCCTCCCTTGTGCCGAGACCTGGGCGGAGGAAGTGGAGGGGGAAGGAGGGACGATCTCGGGATGCCCTTCGCCCGCATCCGGCTCCGTTGTGGCCTCCACCGAGGTCGGGAACGTGGACATCTCGGCCTCTAGGGCGGGCACCTCGGCTCCCTTCTCCGCGGTCCGTTCTTCCCCGAGCATCTCCATGAGGCTCTCGCCCTCGCGCTTGCGGGTGATCTCCACCAGCCCCAGCTCCGTCATGTCGATGAAGTCCGCCGGTACACGGTCTTTTTTCAGTTCCTCCCGGAGGGTACGGATCACCTTGCGCACGTTCTCTCGGCGTCGCATGTCGATGAAGTCCACCACGATGATCCCGCTGATCTTGCGCAAGCGCAGCTGGCGGGGGATCTCCACCGCGGCCTCCAGGTTTGTATGCAGGATTGCCTGCTCTTGCGAGCGGTGGCGGGTGTCGCTCCCGGTGTTGACGTCGATGGCCGTAAGGGCTTCCGTCTCCGCGATCACCAGCGACCCCCCGCTGGGCAGCGGCACCTTCGGTTGGAGGCTCTCGCGCAGCTGGGCCTCTACCCCCCTTGCCTCCAGGAGAGGCCGTTCTTCCTCATAGAGCTCGATCCGATCTCGGTATTCCTCTAAGTGCAGGTAGTGTAGGAAATCGAGGACCTCCTCGTAGGCAGAGGGATCGTCTACTACGACGCGCTCGACTTCGGGGGCAAGACGGTCGCGGAGGACGCGCGGGATGAGCCCCGGCTCCCGGTAGAGGAGGGCCGGAGCGGAGACGCGCGCCGCCTCCTCCTCGATCCCCTTCCAGGTGCCCAGCAGGTACTTGAAGTCCCGCTCTAGATCGTCCTCGTCGGCGTAGGCCGCGGCGGTGCGCGCGATCAGGCCCTCGTCCTCGCGCTTGAGCTCGCGGGCGATCCTCTTGAGGCGGCGCTCCTCCTTGGGGTCCTCGATGCGGCGGGAGATCCCCAGCCGCCCGTCCTTGGGCAAGAAGACCCAGTACCGCCCCGCCAGGCTGATGCGCGTGGTCCCTTGCGGGTTCTTCTCCCCGATCCCCTCGCGCTTGACTTGGACGATCAGCTCCTGGCCTCCGCGGAGGACCTTCCCGATGGGGATCGGCTCCCCCCGGCGGTAGCCGCGGGCCCGAAGGATGGACTCGTTCAGCTCCTTGGCGGCCAAAAAGAGGTTCTCCCCCTCGCCCACGTCGACGAAGGCCGCGCTGATCCCGCTTAAGACGTCCTTGACGACGCCCTTGTAGACGTTTCCCACCAGGCGCTGACGCTTCGGGTCCTCGTAGTAGATCTCCGTAAGCCGTCCGTCTTCCAAGAGGGCGACCCTCTTGATGGGCCTTCGCGCCTCGATCAAGATCTCCACCGTTGGGCCCTTGGGGGCCTTCCCTGAAGACCCGGATCCGGATTTGGATTTCCTCGGAATAATCTCACTCCTCTCCTCTCGCCCTCCGGGAGGGCGCGCAGAAGGTCTTGAATCTCTTTGTGGATCCGCGGATGGCGGACCTCCGGGGCCAGCTCCGCCAGCGGCACGAGCACGAACGCCCGCTCGTGCAAGCGCGGATGGGGGACCTGAAGGCCGTCCTCGCAGACCACTCGGTCCCCGTACAGCAGCAGATCGAGATCGATCTCCCGCGGCCCCCAGCGCCCCCGCCGGCGGCGGCCCAGCGCCCTCTCGATCCCTTGGAGCTTCCGCAGGAGTTCCCGGGGCGGGAGCTCTGTACAAACCTCGACCACGGTGTTGAGAAATCGCGGCTGCTCCTCATGCCCCCAGGGCTCCGTCTCGTAGATCCGAGCGCAGGCTGCCAGCTCCATCCGGGGATCGGCCCTCAAGGCTTCTATAGCCCGCTCGATCTGCCGCAGGCGATCCCCCACGTTGCTCCCCAGCCCCAGGAAGACCCGCTCGCGGTTACCCAACCTCCATCCCCTCGTCCTTCCGGGTCACCGCGACCTCGGCGGCGACCCAGCGGAGCGCCGCCCGAGCGGAGGGCAGTCGCTTGCGCACCCGCACGCGCGCCCGCTCTACTTGGGGGAACCTCGCCAAAAGCCCCTCGGCCAGCGCGCGGGCCCAGCTCTCTAAGAGCCGGAACCGATGAGAGCCGCTCAGCTCGCAGATCGCCTCGATCACGTCCGTGTAGTCCACGGTCCTCTCCAGCTCGTCCTCCTCGGGGGCGGGCACGTCCAGAACCGCGTCCACGAGGAACCACCGGCCCCGCTCCCGCTCGTAGGCGTGGACGCCGTGGTGGGCGAAGACCTGCAAGCCCCGGATCTCGATCCTCGTCTGGACTCTCGTCTGCCGGCTTGCGTTGGGGTTCAACGCCCGGCTCCTTCTCTTACCCTCATGCTCTCACGCCGCTGCCCGTTCCCCCGGGGAGCAGTCGCCGGAGGGGCCCGAAGCTCAGCACCGTTCCGTCGTCCCCCAGGGGATAGACCCGGCAGCCCTCCAGCACCCCTTCGGCGAGCAGCGGCGAGAGGGGCTCCTCCCGCAGCAGATCGCTCCCTAGGGTCCAGGGGTTGAGCGCCGGCTGCACGACGAGCGTCCGCCCCCGATACCTTCCCACGAGGAAGCACTTGAAGGTCTCCACCCGGCCCGTGACGGGATCGCGCAGCCCCACCGCCGGGTGCTCGTGCCCGATCACGATCGCTTCCACCCCCTCGGGGACGGCCTCGGGCGCTCGATCCCCGTGTATGAACCACAGACCGTCGACCCCGTATTCCTTGCGGACGAGGACGCCCTCTCGGCGCTCCGCCAGCGCCGCGAGGCTCCCCTCGTCGTGGTTGCCCTCGACCAGCACGACCTCCGACGCGACTGCCTGAAGGCAATCGAGGAACTCTTGGGCCTCTCGCCAGGCCTGCCGCGTCCAGGGGCCGAACCGGTGACGGAGATCCCCGTTGACGACCACCCGTTCCAGTCTCGCGCGCCCGTCCAGTGTCCGGACGATGCCCTCCAGGCGCTCGAGGACCGCGCGCAGGTGGCCGCGGGGCACGAGCGTCCCCTCGTCGTGAAGCGTCTCCTCCCAGCCCAAGTGCACGTCGGCCAGGGCGAGGGTCCGCGCCGAGGGGACGTACAGGCCCTCCCGGATAAATCGCACCTCGGGCAGCCGAGTCGGTCTCAACGAGAATCCCCCTTGTCGCCGTTCCTCACAGCGACCCCCTCTCAGGGCGTCGCGCTTCGGGGAGATTATACCGACTTGCATTCCCCCACGGCGACATGTCAATATGGTCGCTCGAAAGGGGCAGGTATGCGGGCGCTGGTCACAGGAGCCACGGGGCTGGTGGGGAGCCATCTGGTGAGGGCGCTGCGGGAGCGGGGGGACGCGGTGCGGGCGCTCGTCCGCGACCCCGAGCGGGCCCGCTCCCTCCTCTCGGAGGGCGGGGAGATCGAGCTTGTGAAGGGGGATCTGCTCGACCCCGTCTCGCTCGAGCGCGCCGCCCGGGGCGTGGAGGTGGTGTATCATTGCGCGGCTCGGGTGGCTCTCCCGTATCAGGGGGATCGTCTTACGATCTTCCGGACCAACGTGGAGGGGACCCGCAACACCCTGCGAGCCGCCGAGGAGGCGGGCGTACAACGCTTCGTCTTCGTGAGCTCCGTGGCCGTCTACGGCGACCCCAAAGACCCCTTGGTCAGGGAGGACCACCCCAAGAACCCCAAGGGTCCGTACGCGGAATCCAAGGTGCTGGCGGAGGAGCTGGTGGAGATGGCCGGAGAGCGGGGCTTGGCGACGGTGATCCTGCGCCCCTGCGTGATCTACGGCCCCGGCGACCGCAACTTCCTCCCCCAGATCGCCGAGACCCTGACCCGATACCCCTTCCCCTTGGTGCAAGGGGGGCAACAGCCCCTGGACATGGTCCACGCCCGGGACGTGGCCCAAGCGCTGGTGCTCGCGGGCACCCACCCGCGGGCCGTCGGACGGACCTACAACGTCACGGACGGGGAGACCCACAGCCTGCGGGAGCTGGTCGAAGTGTTCTGCGAGTGCTTGGGGGTCCGCCCTCGGCTCCTTTCGCTGCCCTACCCCCTGGCTTGGATCCTGGCGGCGCTGGCCGCGGGCATCAGCCGGATGGTGCAGCCGGACAAGGACCCCTTGATCAGCCCTGCGGGCGTGCGGGCCATGGCCCGACCCCACCACTACGACATCACCCGCATCCGGGAGGAGCTGGGATACTCTCCTCAGGTGTCATTGGAAGCCGGCCTGCGAGAGGCCGTGGCCTGGTACTTCTCGGAGCGAGACCTCTCGGGCCCCGCTGCCCTCGACCTCGCATCCGAGCCGACGGCGCCGAGGACGGATATACCGCAGGTCCCACCATCTGCAGACTCCAGCGAGGGAGGAAAGGGATGAGCGACGAAGGCCGCACGACATCCCATCGCAGAACCGCGGATCTGTTCGCGAAGTGTGAGGCGTTTGTGGCCGCGCGCGAGGCAAAGGCCCTCGGGTATTACCCCTACTTCAAGCCCGTCTCCACCGCGGAGGACACCGAGGTGATCATCGAGGGCCACAAGGTCCTCATGTTGGGCTCGAACAACTACCTAGGGCTTACCACCCACCCCAAGGTGGTGAAGGCCGCGGTGGAGGCCGTCAAGAAGTACGGCACCTCCAGCTGCGGCTCCCGGTTCTTGAACGGGACGCTCGACCTCCACCGCAAGCTGGAGGAGCGCCTGGCCGAGTTCTTGAAGCGCGAGGCGGCTCTCGTGTTTTCCACCGGCTTTCAGACGAACCTCGGGGCGATCTCGGCGCTCGTGGGCAAGGGCGACGTGGTCATCTCCGACAAGTGGAACCACGCGAGCATCGTGGACGGGGCGCGCCTCTCTTATGGAGAGTTCCGCCGCTTCCGCCACAACGACATGGACGATCTAGAGCGGGTGCTGCAGGGCTGCTCCGAGGAGGCCGGAAAACTCATCGTGGTGGACGGGCTCTTCTCCATGGAGGGGGACCTCTCGCCCCTGGACGAGATCACGAAGCGGGCGAAGCGCTACGGCGCGCGGGTGATGGTGGACGACGCCCACGGCCTGGGGGTGATGGGCGAGCACGGGCGCGGGACCGCCGAGCACTTCGGCGTGGAGGATCAGATCGACCTGGTCATGGGCACCTTCAGCAAGTCGTTCGCCTCCCTGGGCGGGGTCATCGCGGGCGACGCGTACGTCATCGAGTACATCCAACACCACGCCCGCTCGATGATCTTCAGCGCCTCGATGCCCCCGGCGGCGGTGGCCGCCGTCTTGGCCGCCCTCGAGATCATCGAGAACGAGCCCGAACGGCGAAAGCAGCTGTGGAAGAACGCCCGCAAGATGCTTCAGGGGCTCAAGCAGTTGGGGTTCGACACGGGCTGCTCCCAGACGCCGGTGATCCCCATCGTGGTGGGGGACATGTTCAAAGCCCTGGAGATGTGGAAGCGGCTCTTCGAGGAGGGGGTCTACGTGAACGTGGTCCTCCCGCCCGCGGTGCCCCCCGATCGGGCGCTCTTGCGCACGAGCTATATGGCCACCCACACCGAGAAGCAGCTCGACTTCGCCCTCGACGTCTTCGAGCGGGTCGGGCGGGAGTGCGGGCTCATCCCCTGAGTTCACCCGATCCGAACGAACGAGAGCGAAAAGGGAGCGGGCAGTCGTGATCCGGGTGACGAACCTGCACAAGCGCTTCGGGGACTTCGTGGCCGTGGAGGACGTGAGCTTCGAGGTCCGGCCCGGGGAGATCTTCGGGCTCCTGGGCCCCAACGGCGCGGGGAAGACGACCACCCTGCGGATGATCGCCACCCTCTTAAAGCCGACCCGCGGCGCGATCACCGTAGCGGGGTTCGACGCCCTTGAGGAGCCCGAACAAGTCCGAAGGCACCTGGGGGTGCTCAGCGAGCACACCGGCCTCTACGATCGCCTCACCGCCGAGGAGAACGTCCGCTATTTCGCGCGGTTGCGGGACCTGCCCGACGACGAGATCGAGAAGCGCATGGCGGAGATCTTCCCCCGGCTGGGGATCGACGAGTACGCCCACAAGCGCGCCGGGACCCTCTCCAAGGGGATGAAGCAGAAGGTGGCCTTGGCGATCGCCCTGCTGCACGACCCGCCGGTGCTGCTCTTCGACGAGCCCACCTCGGGCTTGGACGTGATGTCCGCCCGGAGCGTGCGGGCCTTTCTGGAGGGCCTTCGCGGCACGGACAAGACCGTGCTGCTCTCCACCCACCTCATGCCGGAGGCCGAACGACTGTGTGACCGCATCGGGATCATCCACGAGGGCCGCGTCGTCGCCCTCGGGACCGTGGACGAACTCAAGCAGCTCAGCGGGAAGCAGGAGCTGGAAGACGTCTTCGTCGCGCTCGTCGAGGGAGGGGGGGAGCTCTGATGCGCCGGAGCTGGCGGCACGTCGCGCTCGTGTGGCAGAAGGAGCTGTTGGACACGATCCGCGACCGGCGGACGCTCACGCTCATGATCGTGGTGCCCTTGGTGCTTACGCCCGTTCTCGTGCTCGGCCCCAACGTCCTTCGCCAATCCCAGGAGGAGAAGCAGCTCCAGCAGCTTCAGACCGTGGCCGTGGTCAACGGGCAGGAGGCCCCCGAGCTGCTTGCGCTCCTGCGGGAGAGCGGGCTCTTGCGGATCCGAAGCGTCCCCGACTCCGATGCGAAGCGCGCTCGGGAGGAGCTGGAGGAGGGGGAGATCGACGCCGTCGTCGAGGTCCCCGAGGGGTTCGCCGAGCGCATCGCCCGGGAGGCGGAGCCCCCCGAGGTGGTGATCCGGTTCGACGTCTCCCGCTCGCAGTCCCGCACCGCCCGCGAGAAGCTCGCCCAGCTGCTCCGCGCGTACCGGGAGCGGGTCGTGGCCGAGCGGTTGAAGCAGCGGGGGCTCTCCCCTCAACTGCTTCAACCCTTTACCACCCGCTCCGAGGTCGTCCAGGCGGAGGAGCGCGTGAGCGGATTCCTGCTCAGCATGTTGTTGCCCCTGTTCCTGGTGCTCTGGGCCGCGGTGGGCGGCTCGCAGACGGCCATCGACGTCACCGCCGGGGAGAAGGAGCGCGGGACCCTGGAGTCCCTGCTGGTCGCCCCGCCGAAGCGCTCCCGTCTCGTCGTCGGGAAATTCCTCACGATCACGACCGTCACCCTGGGGGCCACGACCCTGTCGCTCTTGGGGTTCGCCCTCTCGCTCACGCTGGGCCGAGGGCTCTTCCCGGAGAGCTCGATCTTCTCGCAGTTCGGCTTCGCGATCCGACCCCAAGTGCTGCTCCTCCTCTTCGGGGTCACGGCCCTGCTGGCCGCGCTCATGAGCGCGCTCACCTTCACCCTGTACCTGTGGACCCGCAACTTCAAGGAGGCCCAGACCTACGCCTCCTACCTCTCGTTCGCCGTGATGTTCCCCGCCTTTCTCGTCTCGTTCACAGACCCGCCCACCACGCTCCCCGCGATGCTGCTCCCCGTCTACAACGTCGCCGTGGTCATCAAGGAGCTGCTCCTGGGCGACATTCGGTGGGACCACATCGGGGCGACGCTGCTCAGCTCGGGGGCGTATCTGGCGCTCAGCCTCGCGTTGGCCGTCAAGGTCTTCCAGGACGAGCGCGTGCTCTTCCGGCAATAGCGTCCGCCGGAGGGGAGGTCGCAATGGGCGCGCAGCCTACGCCCAAGGAAGAGGAAGAGGTACGGGAGAAACGGTCCTGGATCGCGCTCAACCTCCTGCCCGAGTTGGGCCCCAAGCGCGTCCAAGCGCTCCTCCGCCGCTTTGCATCTCCTCAGGAGATCTTGGAGGCGACGCCGGAGCGCATCCGGGAGATCCCGGAGCTGGCGCGCTTCGCCGACCCGTGGCCGCGGCTCTGCGAGAAGGCCCTCGCGGAGGCGGGTGCCGAGCTTGCGCGCCTGGACCGATACGGCCTCGAGGCGGTCACGCTGGCCGATCCCGGCTACCCGAGGCCCCTGCGGACGCTGGAGGATCCGCCCCCGGTGCTCTACGTGCGGGGAGGGTACGAGCCGCGGGACGAGCTGGCGATCGCGATCGTGGGCACCCGGAGGCCCTCCTCGTATGGGCGGCGGGTGGCGGAGCGCTTGGCCCGCGAGCTGGGGGCGATGGGGTTTACGATCGTAAGCGGCCTCGCGAGGGGGATCGACACCGCGGCCCACCGCGGGGCCCTGAAGGCGGGGGCGCGCACGCTCGCCGTCTTAGGGGGAGGGTTCGCCCACTTCTACCCGCAAGAGAACCGCCGCTTGGGGGACGAGATCGCGGAGTCGGGGGCGGTGCTCACCGAGTTCCCCATCGGGCAACCCCCCGAACGGTGGACCTTCCCCCGGAGAAACCGCATCATCAGCGGACTCTCCCGCGGGACGATCATCGTGGAGGCTCCCGAGCGCAGCGGAGCTCTCATCACCGCACGTTTGGCGTTGGAGCAGGGGCGGGAGGTGTTCGCCGTCCCCGGCCCGATCACCCACGAGACGAGCGCCGGTGTGCACCGACTGATCCAGCAAGGGGCCAAGCTCATCACGAACGTGGACGACGTGCTCGAGGAGTTCGCGGACCTTAAGCGCACCTTGAGCGCACGCAAGGAGGCTGCGGCTCCCCCGACGCCCGAGCGCCCGAAGCCGGAGCTCTCTCCCCTGGAGCAGAAAGTCCTGAACGTCCTGGAGTTCGACCCCCTCCACTTCAACGACGTGGTGGAACGCACCGCTCTTTCGCCCTCGGAGGTCTCGTTGGCGCTGCTGCAGCTCGTGATGAAGGGGCTCATCGAGGAGCTGGAGGGGAAGCGGTACGCTAAACTCCCTTGAAGGTCCTCCGGTCCCCCTCCCGGGGGGCTTGACAACTCCCCCCCCCGTGGTATAATCCGCTAACCTCTTCTAAGGGTGTGGAGTGTGAGCTCAAGGGTTCTCCACAGAAAAGCAGGAAAAGGGGGTCTTCTCATGAAGCGCATCCACCTCTGGGGCTTGGCCGGAACCCTCCTCGTGCTGATGGTCGTGTTGGCCGGGTGTTCGCTCCTCTTCCCCTCTCCTCAAGAGGAGGAGGTCGCCTCGGAGGTGGAGATCGTTTCAGGGGATCCGTGGCTGCTGGCGGCCCAGGGGGAGG
>JALSGO010000029.1 GCA_026982655.1 Candidatus Bipolaricaulota bacterium | reverse complement strand
GCGAGCCCGGGGTGGAGCCGGTCGGCCAGCGCAAGGGCCTGATCGAGGGTAAGGCCGCTGACGGACTCCCGGGGGGGCGGTGCCTTCGCCTCGGCCGCCTCAGCCTGAGGCGCGAGGGGGACTTGCCGGGGCTGAATCCCTGCCTGCCGTGGAGCGGCCAGGTCGGTCTTCCAATCCGCTCCGGTCATCCGGGCCGCACACCCCGAAAACAGGGTGGCGGCCGCGATCAGAAGGATGGCTGCAGCGTTTCTTGTCATCGGTCACCCCCCGAAGATAAGGCCAGGGGCCTGCCGAAACGCAGGTAGAGCGCGGGAACGACAATCATGTTCAGCAGCATGGAGCTCAGCAGGCCGAACAGGACGACGATCGCCATGGGCGTCTGGATCTCGTTGCCGGGTTCCCCGCCGCCGAGGGCCAGCGGGATGAGGGCCAGACCGGTGGTGAGCGCCGTCATCAAGACCGGCGCCAGCCGCTCGAGCGCCCCCCGGAAGACCGCCTCCCGCAGGTCGGTCACCCCCTCGTGCACCTGCAGATGACGAATGTGGGAGACGAGGATGATCCCGTTGCGCGTGGCGATCCCGAAGACGGCGATGAGGCCGATGATCGAGGCGATCGACAGGACCCCGCCGGAGACGAAGACGCCCACGACGCCCCCGATCAACGCCAGGGGAAGGTTCAGCATCACGAGGACGGCGTCGCGGGCGGAGCCGAAGGCCAGGTGCAACAGGAACCCGATCCCGATCACCACCGCGACGCCCAGGAACAGGAGGCGCCGGCTCGCCTCCTGGGCCGCTTCGAATTGACCTCCGTACTCCACGCGGTAGCCGGGCTCCGCCGCCACGATCGGATCCACACGCCTGCGGATCTCTTCCACGACCGAACCCACGTCGCGCCCGGAGACGTTGCACATGACGACGATCTTGCGCTCGACGTTTTCCCGGCTGATCGTGTTGGGGCCGGTGTCCTTGTAGACCCGCGCCACGGTGCGCAGGGGGATCTTGGCGCCGGCTGGTGTGTCCAGCAGGATGCCCCCGATGGTTTCGGGATCCCGGGAAACGCCGCTGTCCAGGCGGACGACCAGATCGAAGGCGTGGCGGCCCTCGAGGACGCGCGAGACGGTGACGCCCCGGAAAGCGGCCTCGATCGTGCGGTTGACCTCCTGGACGCGGAGCCCCCACCGGGCGAGGGCCTCCCGCTCCCAGCGGACCTTCACCATGGGGATCTCCGCCTGTTGCTCCACCATGAGGTCCACGACACCGTCCACGGCAGACATGGCGTCCCGCACCTGCTGCGCGAGCGCCCTGAGGCGATAGAGATCCTCGCCGAAGATCTTCACCGCGATGTTCGCACGGGTCCCCGAGAGCATGTGGTCGATGCGGTGCGAGATCGGCTGGCCGATCGTGATGTTCATGCCGGGGACGAGCGACAGATCGCGCCTCAGCGCCTCGAGGAACGCCTCCCGGCTGCGGTCCCGGAGGACGAAGGAGACGTCGATCTCCGCCGCCTCGACGCCCTGGGCATGCTCGTCCAGCTCGGCCCGGCCGGTGCGCCGCGCCACGGAGACGACCTCCGGCTGCGCCAGCAGCGTCTCCTCCACGAGGCGTCCGAGCGCGTCGGACTCCGGAAGCGACGTGCCCGGCAGGGTCACGGCGCTGATCGTGAGGGAACCCTCGTTGAACTCCGGGAGGAAGGCCCGACCCATGAAGGGGATGGCCGCCAGGGCCGCGACAAGGCAGGCGGCCGCAGGCAGGGTCACCCTCCACGGGTGGCGCAGGACGGGCCCCAGGATCCGTCCGTAGGTTCCCTTGAGCCACCGGACGAGGCGGGGTTCGCGGCCCTCACGAACGGCCCGCGTTCCGGGAAGCAGCAGATGGCACAGGGCGGGGGTCACGGTCAGGGCAACGGCCAGGGACGCGAGAATCGCCACGGCGTAGGCCAGCCCCAGCGGCTTGAGCAACCGGCCTTCCACTCCCGGCAAGAAGAGGAGCGGCACGAAGACGAGCAGGATGATCAGCGTGGCGAACAGGATCGAGGAGAGGATCTCGACACCCGCCTCGGAGACGACCCGGCCGGCCGGCTGGCGCCGATCCGGGGGCCGTTCCCCGTTCTCCCGGAGCCGCCGGAAGACGTTCTCCACCACGATGACGGCGTCGTCCACGAGCGCCCCGATCGCGATGGCCATCCCGCCGAGCGTCATCGTGTTGATCGTCGCCCCGAAGAGGTCGAGGACGAGGACGGCGGCGACGAGCGACAAAGGGATCGCCGTGAGCGTGATCAGCCCGGCCCGGAGGTTCGCCAGGAAAAGGAACGTCACGATGATCACCAGGATGCCCCCGTCCCGCAGCGCGTGGACGACGTTGCGGACCGCCACTTGGATGAAGTCCGCCTGGCGGAAGATGTGCCGGTCGAGCCTCATGCCCTCCGGAAGGTCGGCCTCGATCTCGTCCAGCACCCCGTCCAGTCGCCGCGTCAGGGCGAGCGTGTTCGCCCCCGGCTGCTTCTGGACACCCAGGATCACGGCCGGCCTCCCGCTGGCCGAACCCTCCCCTCGCTTGGGCGCCTCGCCGATCCGGACCCGGCCGAGATCCCGGACGCGCACGGGGACGCCACCTCTCGTGGTGATCACGATCTGACGGATATCCTCGAGGGACCGGACACGACCCATGCCGGTCACCAGGAACTCGGAACCGCGGTCGATCACGAACCCCGCCGAGACGTTCTCGTTCGCGGCGGAGAGCGCCCGCGCGACCTCGGCCACCGAGACGCCGTAGGCCCGCAGCCGCCCGGGGTCGAGGATGACCTGGTACTGCTTCTCGCCGCCGCCGATCGGGGTCACCTGGGAAACCCCGGGGACCGAAAGGAGGCGCCGGCGGATCACGGTCTCGGCCACGGTGCGAAGCGCGATCGGGTCGTGACGCTCGGAGGTGAGCGAAAGGAAGAGGATCTCTCCCATGATGGACGAGATCGGCGCCAGCACGGGACGCTCGACCTCCGGCGGCAGGTCGGCCGCGATGAGCGAGAGCTTCTCGCTCACGACCTGGCGCGCGGCATAGATGTCCGTTCCCCACTCGAACTCGACCCAGACCACGGAGATCCCCACCGCCGTGGAGGAGCGGACCCTGCGGACGCCGGCGGCGCCGTTGAGCGCCGTCTCGATGGGGAAGGTGACCTGGCTCTCGACCTCGGTCGGAGCCATTCCGTGGGCCTCGGTGATGACGGTCACGGTCGGCGCCGTGAGGTCGGGGAAGACATCCACCGGCATCCGCGCGGCGCGCCAGCTGCCGAAGGCCAGGAGGAACAGGCCGATGGCGAGCGCGGCCGCGCGGTTCTCTACGCTCCAACGAATCAGGCGTCCTAGCATCTTGATCCTCCTAGTGGGCATGCCCGTGAGCGGGGATCGCGCTCGAGACGGAGGCCAGGCGGACGGCATAGGCCCCCTGGGTCACGACCCGCTCGCCCTCGGCGAGGCCCTCGAGGACCTGCACGAACGCACCGTCACGGATGCCGAGCACGAGGTGTCGCTTCTGGAAGGTCTCGCCCGAGACCTGCACGAAGGCGACGGGTCGCCCGTCCTCCTCAACCACGGCTGACGTTGGAACGGCAAGGGCTTGCTCGGCACGGGCCGTCTCGATGTACAGATCGAGGGCCATGCCGACGCGCAGTCGCCCCTTCGGGTTCGGGACCTCGTAGACGAGGGGGACGGTGCGGCTCTCGGGATCCACCTCGGCTCCGAAAAACACGATGCGGCCCCCTCCCTCACCGAGAATGGGCACGAGGTTTCCGGGAGCGTGCGGCATTTCATAGGTGGCGTCCGGCGAGGGGCCGATGAGGCCGAGCTCCGATTCCGGGATGCGGGCCTCGATGAACACCCTACGGGCATCGAGGATCGTGAATACGCTCTGGGCCGTCGAGACGTGCTCGCCCACGGCTGCGGCCACCCGGATGATCCTGCCGCCGATCGGGGCTCGGAGCGCGACCACTGGAAGTCCCGGTCCCTCGACCTTGCCCGGCTCGCGCACGAAGATTGCTCCCGCGTTCTCGTAGGCCGACCGGACCGCGAGCGCGGCCTCATGTTCCGCCCGGGCGGTGGCAAGGGCGAACGCGGCCTCTTGGAGCTCGCGCTCAGACTTGGCCTTCTGGGCGGCGAGGCGCTGGATGCGCTCGTAGCTCCGCTGCGCGTGATCCACGGCCAGCTTCGTCCGGATCATCTGGGCTTCCGCCTCGGTCAGTTTGACGATGAACTCGGAGAACGGCGGCTGCACGAGCGCCAGCACCTGACCGGCCTCCACAAGATCCCCCAGCGAAGGGAAAACCCCTCCGCGCGGGGCCAGGAGGCGGCCGGCGATCGGCGGCGTCACGGCGGCCCGCGATCCGGGACGGGCGGAGACGACACCCGCAACCCGGAGCCGCGCCACCAACCGCAACCTGCCGACGGACTCCGTCCGGATGCGGAGCTTCCACTGCTGCTCCTTCAGGAGTGTGATCCCGTCCGGCGCTTCGGGCGAGGGTGCTGCCAGGGCCGCCTCCCGCGAGGCGTAGACGGTCACGGGCGGAAGCCGCACGACGGCCTCCCCTTCCTCGATCGGGATCCGCAGCGTCACGAACCACTCGCCCGGCTCTGGGAAGCTCAGTTCGGGGATGTAGATGCCTGGGCGCGCGGGGCCGGCTTCGATGTGTCGAATCGACTTTCCCGCCTCGTTCCGCAGATCGAAGCGAACCGCTCCTTCGCGCCGCGGTTCCAGGCTCTGGAGATCCGTGATGTGGGTGACGAAGGGCGTCGGTTCGCCCGCGACCACGAACCGATGCTCCAGGAAGACCTCGAAGCGGTCGGTCCAGACCGTTACCTGGAGCGTCTTCTCTTCAGTCTCGGCGACACTGCTCGACCGATCGCATCCCGCGGCGGCCAGCAGAACGAACATGGATGACAGAATCCACCACAAGGGACGAATCATGAGCCAACGACCTCCTCAATCAGCGCGTTGTCGAAGTGATGTCGGGATCAGCGCCCTCTGTCCGGGCATACGGACAGGCCGCGCAGCCTGATTAGGCGCTGCCACAAGCGAGTACCGACCCGGGGGCAGCGCGTTTGGAGAGACTACGCG
>JALSGO010000028.1 GCA_026982655.1 Candidatus Bipolaricaulota bacterium | reverse complement strand
GCTCCTCCAGAATCTGGACGATGTACCCCCGCGCGGAGCCGTACATCGCGTCCACCACGACCTTGAGATTCGCCCCCCGAAGCTTCTCGGCGTCGATGAGTTCCTTCACGCGCGCGAGGAACGGGCCCTTGAGATCGAGCGTCGGGAACGGCCCGTCGTCGGGCGTGGCGTACGAAGGGGGCTCTTCGGGCGTCATCCGCTCCACGAGCTTTGTGATCTCGGGAGGCGCGGCCCCGCCCAGCTCCGTCTTGATCTTGACGCCCAGGTACTCGGGGGGGTTGTGGCTCGCCGTGACCATCAGGCCCAGCGCGGCCTTGTGGTGTACGACGGCATACGACAGCGCGGGGGTGGGGACGGGCTCCGGGGCGAGCCAGACGGGAACCCGATGCTGCCGGAGCACCCGAGCGAGGACGTGGGCAAAGTCCCGCGCCATAAAGCGCATGTCGTACCCGAGGATCACACCCCGGTGGGGGTCGGCGGGCGTCGCCCGCCAGCGCCGGTAGCACTCGAGCTCCAAGCGCCCCTGGCTTTCCAGGTAGCGGACGACGCCCTCGGCCACCCGCGCGACGTTCTCGAACGTAAAATCGCGGGCGATCACCCCGCGCCAGCCGTCCGTGCCGAAGCGGATGGGGGCTCCGCCGCTCATCTTAGGCCTCCGCGGGCCGACCGTTCGGACTCGGCCCCCGCTCGTAGAGCACCTCGCCGCGGCGGGTTGCGATCTTGTCCACGTACGGCGGGAGCTCCAGGCCCCCGTTCTGCAGTACTTCCCGGATCACGTCCTCCGGGATGGCCGTCTCCAGCCAGAGGGCCTCTAAGGTGATGACCCCGTTCTCCGCCGGGATCTCCGGCAGCGTCTTCTCGATCGCCCGCTTGTACTTCTCCAGTTCCAGCTCGAACTCGTGTTCGTGAGAGCGTTCCCCCTGCGTCATCGCCGGACCACCTCATCTCGTCTCGTATCGTCTCGTCTCGTTGTGTTCCTGCCGTCGATGCGAACCGGAGCGCACACCCTTCCCGTCCTGCACCCTGCTGCCCTGTCGGGTGTGCGGCTATTGGTACTCGTAGGTGTATTGTACGACGGCGGTGGCCCCGACGCCCAGCTCGACCACGAACTCGATCGTCTGCGCGTCGAGCTGCTCGTACTTCTGGGAGGCGCGGACGACGTTCCACGTCCCGCGCAGCCGCTCCCGCACCCGGACGGTCACGGCCTCCGCCTTGCGGTTCGTGAGCACCACCTCGACGGTCTCGCGGTAGACGAACTGTCCCACGCGCTCCCGGGCCTTGACGGTGCGCTCGGCGACGAGGTCGAAGGCCAAGCCCGCCTGCAGCTCGATGCGCTCGCCCACGGGCGTGTGCCGGATGCGGTCCTCCCCGATGAGCAGGAGTCCCTGGGGCGAGCGGCGGTACAAGCGCACGGTCCCGGGGGGCAGAGCCCGTCCCAGCGGCGGCTCGTTCACCAGCTCGATCCAGACTTGGACCCCGCTCGCCTCGTGGGCGGCGAAGATGTAGCGCTTCTCAACGGGGATATCCCGGCCCTCGAGGAACGCGAGCCGGACGCTCTCCCCCGTGGGGATCGAGGCGGGGCGCAGCAGCGTGTAGAGGCGGTACTCGAACGCCGCCTGCTCCTCGAAGCCCGGGGGCGCGGGGGCGGCTGCGGCGCGGGCCGCCTCCGCGACGGCGAAGACCGGACGCTCCTCCCGCACGCGGCGGAGTTGTCCGCTCACCAGCCGGAGCTGCACTCGGGGGAAGTCCATCCCCGATCGGTTGGTGAGGGTGACCCCGGCCTCCCAGTCGAGGCTCCTCTCGTCGGCGCTCAAGACGGCGGCGTAGTCCGCCCGCCAGTCGAGCCCCTCGGTGAGGTAGCTCAGCCGGACGCTCCGGTCCCCCTCGAGCTCGCTGCGGAGCGTCCAGAGGAGCACAGGTCCCGTCTCGGGGCGCGCCGGGAATTGAATCCGCTGCGCGTCGCGGATCACCTGGAGCCGTCCGAACTCGTCCTCCAGCACGATGCCGCCCTCGGTGCTCACAAGGCGGCCCCGGTAGGTCCCGGCCCCGCCCGGGGCGAAGACCTCGACCTCCTCGCCCAAGTGGACCTTCAGGAGCTCGTTGAGGGAGAGGGAGGGGTTGTGGAAGCGCTGCTCCAAGATCCGGAGGGCCTCCTCGGGATCTCGGTTCGGGTTTTGGGCTTGGGCTTCGGCTTCCCCGTCCTCCGACGCGGGGAGGATCGGTTCCAGCCGCACGGAGTCGGGGAGCAGGCGCGGGCTGATCCCCCGTATTTGATATTCGAGAACGCCCGGGGCGAGGGACAGCACGCGGCGGTCTTCCACCAAGGCGAGGTCCTGGTTCTGGAAGACCGTGAGCGTCAGGCTCCCCGGCTCCTCCGACGTAAGCGGCGCCTCGGGTCCGGGTGTCGGGGAGGAGGGCTGCGTGCGGGCTCCTCCGGGGTTGAGGACGAGCAGTCCCCCGAGCAGGCCGAGCCCCAAGAGTCCCCACAGGACGGGTATGTCTCTTCGGGAACGACCCCTTTGCCGGTTTCGGATCGATCGCATGACAGATCCCCCTTTCGTGTGTAGGGAGCGTAAGGCAACCCGGGGTCGGTTGACAACTTCGCGGGGAGAGGCCTATAATTTGGGTGCCGAAGGCGGCGTCGCCAAGTGGTAAGGCAAGGGTCTGCAAAACCCTCATACCCCGGTTCGATTCCGGGCGCCGCCTCCACTAGGGCGGTTAGCTCAGTTGGCAGAGCGTCTGCTTGACGTGCAGAAGGTCGGGGGTTCAAGTCCCTCACCGCCCACCCGGAGGAGGAATGGTCCCATCCTGTAAGGCTCTTCCCTAGCTCCTTCCCTCCCCCTGAGAAGTGGCCTCAAGGCCCCGAAATCGACCGAAGCAGACGAACTACGGGAGTGCGTCTGCTATCCCCGGCATGACGGTCCGGTTCCGGGAGGCAACGGAGCACTTCCAGCACTACGCCCGGTTGCATGGGCGCTCCCGGAAGACACTTCAGCTCTACGCTTGGGTGTTTCAGCAAGTAGAGAGGCGCTTTGGCGATCCGGTGTTGGAGGAGCTTGGCCCCTTGGAGCTGAGGCAGTGGCTGGGGGATCTCCTCCAAGAGGGATGGAGGCCCACCAGCGTCTCCATCGTGCATCGGGTGTTACACGCCTTCTTCCGGTGGTGTGTCCGCGAAGGGCTGGTGCAGGGCAACCCCTTGGAAGACGTTCCGGCTCCCAAGACGGCCAAGGTCTTCCCGTTCACGCTTGACGATTCCCAGATCCAGGCACTACTCAAAGCCTGCGACAAGCGCACTCCCCACGGCTTTCGCAATTACGTGATCCTCCTCTTGCTTCTGGATTGTGGACTCCGACTTCAAGAGTTGATCGACCTTCGGATGGGGGACGTGTCGCTGGCTCAGCGCGCTCTCAAGGTGCGGGGGAAGGGGAGCAAGGAGCGCGTCGTCTACATGGGGTATCGCACGGCCAAGGCGATGAGGCGCTGGCTGGAGATGCGACCTGCTTTTCATCCATGGACGGATCACGTATTCGTGGACCGGAAGGGAGAGCCCTTAAAGCCCCGATGGGTGCAAGAGGTGATCGCCCGGCTGGGGAAGAAGGCCGGACTGAAACGGAGGCTGAGCCCTCATAGGCTTCGGCATGTATCGGCAACGCTGGCCGTAAGAAACGGGATGGACGCCTTTACGCTGCAGCGCCTTTACGGGTGGGAGTCCGTCGAGACGGCCATGCGCTACGTGAACGCAGCGAACCCTCAGCTCCGCGAAGCCCACGCGAAAGCCAGTCCCGTGGATCGGCTCTTGGAAGGGAGGTGAGAGACGTAAAGACAGCGCGTAAAGACAGCCAGCAGCGTAAAGACACCACGGAAGCGTAGTGAAACACGTAGTGAAACACGACGGACGGAAAAGGGAGAAAAGCCCGAAGGGAACAGCAAAAGAAGGAGGTGCGACGACGATGAGGACGACGGAAACGACGGCGATGGAGATGATGGGGTGGCGCGGACGGGCGCTGGTGCAGGAGCTGAAGCATCGGTTGGCAAGGGTGTTGGACGCGGTGGACGAAGACGAAATGCGGGCGCGGACGGCGGAGGAGAGCGGGCTGCTGGCCGTCGCAGCGGAACATGTTGCCTACTGGCTGAGGTGGGTGGACGACGACAAGGAGTGGCTGCTAGGCGCGGCGATGGAGCAAGTGGAGGGCGATCCGGCGAAGGTGACGTGGGAGGTGTTTACCGCACAGCTCGTTTTTGAAATTGACGCTGAAATCGAAGCCCTTGGGCGGGTGAGGGAGGCGCTGACGGCCCCCCCTCTGGACGCAGACGGAGGAGGTAGCGACGACAAACACGTGAGAACGGGAACCGCCAGCTTTCCCTACTGAGAGCCACGTAAGTCGGATGGATCCGGAGGAGATATAGTCACCTAGGCTGCACCCCGATCAAAGCCAATTACAGCCAAATGGCCGGGGTTGCCGGGGTAGGGGAAGGGCCTCCTCCGGCTCCTCCGCCTGTCAGCGCGTGACGGTGAGGGTGAGGGACGAGGCCACTTGGAGTAACGGCTGAAAGAGATCCCGCAGTTGGAGGTTGCGAAGGCGATGGAGGACACCGTTCAGCTCCTGGAAGCGGTGCTGGATCGCTTCGGCTTCCCGCTCCCCTAGCGCGCCGGTGAGGAGCGTCAGCGTCAGCCGATCCCCCTGGAGGATCTTGCGGTGTAGACCGTTGGACAAGTTGAGCTGTGCGAAGAGAGCCAGAGCCAGCAGCTTTGGAGGCGGGGAGTAGCGGTTGGCGACGAAGCGCTGCTCCCCCACGGCAAGCCAGAGATCAACTCCTTTCAAAATTGGCGGAGGCAGATGAGGATGAACGCAACCAAGACAAAGCCCCGGAACACTTCCAGAAGACGCTCATGCCGCACCACCAACCGGCGGTACTGCCCCAGCCAGGCGAACAGCCGCTCCACCCTCCACCGCTCCCGGTAGCCCGGCCCCACCTCCACCGGACGCCCCCGCTTCGGCCGCTTCCTCCTCCGCTCGATCGGCGGAATCGTCGGCCGGATCCCCTTCTTCCGCAGCCACTCCCGAAAGGCCCGGCTGTCGTAGGCTCGGTCCGCCACCACCTCCCGGGGCCGCTTCCGCGGTCGTCCCCGCCGCCGCGGCACCCTCACCGTCTCCAGCGTGGCCCGGGCCAAGGTCAGCTCGTGGGGCCGAGCGCTGGCCAGATGCAACCCGATCGGCAGTCCATTCCCGTCCGCGACCACCATCACCTTCGTCCCCTTGCCCCGCTTCGTGGTCCCCACGGCCGATCCCCCTTTTTTGCCGGGACGAAGCTCCCGTCGAGGAAGGCTCG
>JALSGO010000027.1 GCA_026982655.1 Candidatus Bipolaricaulota bacterium | reverse complement strand
CAATCTCTAGACGGGATAGGATTGATGCTGAAGCGATCGACACCGTTGTGGGTGGGAGCCGGCCTGCTCTTCGCCGCAGGTTATTACGGCTTTTTCCTGCTTGTGAATCCTTCCGACGTCCACATCTTAGGGATCAACAGCCATTTTTCCCTGTTGCGATTTTCTCTGTATGGTATGGCTTGGTTCGGCATCGCTTTGACCGAGGAGACCATCTTCCGAGGAACGATCTTCCGAACAGCTCATGTCCGCATCGGCTTATGGACAGCCTTGCTCCTAAGTGCTTTGCTCTTTGGTTTGCTTCATGGGCTTCCGAACCCACTGATGATCTCGGGCACGGATACTCAGCAAGTCGATCCGTACTTGAGAGTGATGATCACAACCCTCGACGGTTTGCTGCTCGGAGCTGCGCGCATAGGGAGTGGCACTCTCTGGTTTCCCATAGGCATTCATCTGGGACTGAATTTCATTCCGGTCAATATCCTGTCGGCCCCGCTGAAGATTCAATATCCCAATGGAGTCCTTACGATCCATTCGAGCGCTCAACTCCTGCAAACCCAGTGGCAGGTAGATGTTTCCTCGTTAGCCCTCGAAGCCTTACTCCTCACCGGGTTTTTCTATCTCACTACAATCGTAGCTCTGCTCCTATGGGGTGCTAAACGCAAGGCATTTTAAAGTTGAGGGGCTTACAGGGGGCGACAACGCCGAGGTTGCAAGCCCGAAGACGTTCCGCGAGAATACGCGCACCATGCGCGTGTACGTCGGATCCACCAACCCCGTCAAGGCCGAAGCGGTACGCCGCGTCTTCGCCCGCGCCTTCCCCGATCAGGCCGCTTCCCTGACGGTGGGACTCGTGGCGGTGGACTCCGGGGTCCCCGCCCAGCCCCGGGACGAGGAGGTCGCTCAAGGTGCCGTCACCCGCGCCCGTGCGGCTCTGGAGACTTCCCGAGGAGAGGCGGACTTCGGCGTCGGAATCGAGGCCGGACTGCTGCGTTGTGAACCCTTGCGCACGTACTTCGACGTCCAGTTCTGCGCCGTCGTCGATCGGGAGGGAAGGATCACCGTGGGCCACGGCGCCGGCTTCGTCTATCCCCCTCGGGTGCTCCGAGCCGTTTTGGAAGAAGGCCGCACCGTCGGGGAGGCGATGGCGGAGCTTTCGAAGATCCCCGACATCGGGAAGAAGATGGGCGCGATCGGCTACCTCTCCCGGGGACTTCTCGATCGAACCCGGCTCACGGAGCAGGCCGTTCTGATGGCTTTGATCCCCCGCCTGCGACCGGAACTCTACCGGCCCGAGGGCTCCGCGGAGGGCACCTTCCCCCTCCCTCCAGAACCTTAGCGAAAAGTCCGTTTAGGAGACGAGATCTCCGGGCTCCTTGGTCTTCTCGATCACGCTCATCCGAGAAATGCCGCTCGGGATCTTGACTTTTTTGACCCCTTAGGTGTATAATCCCCATCAATCCGATAAAGGAGGGGGTAGACCCATGACGAAGCAGGAGTTCATCGAGAAGTTGGCCAAGAAGGCCAAGCTCTCGAAGAAGGACGCGCGGGCGGTCGTCGACGCGATGATCGACATCGTCATCGACCGCGTCAAGAAGAAGGAGAAGGTCACCCTTACGGGGTTCGGGACCTTCGAGGCCCGGCAGCAGAAGGCGACCCAGCGGATCAACCCGCAGACGGGGCGCAAGATGACCGTGCCGGCCAAGCTGGTCCCCAAGTTCCGCCCGGGCAAGCAGTTCAAGGAAGCGCTCGCCAAGCGCCGCTAGTTCAACGTCAAGATCCAGGCGAGCGGACGGCGACGACCTGGAGCCAGCGGCGCGGCACGGCCTGCAGCTCCAGGTCGCGGAAGACGGCGATCACGGCCTCTTGGAGGGCACGGCAGCCCTCCGCCAGCGGGACGCCCGGCAGCGCGCCGCGGATGAAGTCGCCGAACTCGCTGATCCCCAGCCACCCCTCTAAGGGCACGGGGACGGTTTCGAGTTCGAGGCGACGGACCCGAAAGCCCTGAGCGCGCAGAAGCTCACGGTATTCCTCTACGCTCAAGGGGCGTCTGGCGGTGACCTTCACCTCTCGGGAGGGTCGGAGGCCGTGATCGCGTCTTAGTATTCGGATCGCCCGGCTCATCCAGCGCAGGTAAAAGCGCTCCGTCTCCGGGGGCTGCGCCTCGGCGAAGAAGGTGCTGTTGAAGGCGAACTGCCCTTGGGGCTTGAGCAGTTGCGCGATTTCCCTTAACGCTTGCGCCTTGTCCTCCACCAAGTGGATGGCGTTGCAGAAAACGACAGCGTCCACCGTCTCCTTGAGTCGTTCGGCCAGCTCCTCCGCGCGGGCTTGGAGGAACTCCACCGCCGTGGTGGCGGCCCCGGAGAGCTCGCGCTTGGCGATCTCCAGCGCCTCGGCGGAGGCGTCCACGGCGACGATCACGCTGTCCCGCAGGCCCTGAAGCCGCTCCAGCAGGAGCTTCGTGACGGCCCCCGTCCCGCAGGCTAAATCCACCACACGCATCCCGGGTTCTACTTCTAAAAGCTGGATGAGGTGGACATTTACGGCTTTATAAAAATCCTGGCGGGCGAAGCGGCTGAAGGTGAACCCCCGCCCTTCCTCCTGGCCGTGTCCTCGCTCCCCTTGGTCTTCCGCTGACATTGGGTATCCTTTCCTTTCTCGTGAATCCGTATCCTAGCGCAAGATTTGAAACTCCACAAAATCCCCGCGGGGCTCTTCCCATTGTACCTCGACGCTCTCCACCCGGGCCCGCGGCGGGCCCTGGTGGCACCAGGCGACCACCTTCTCCACGGCGGGCGCGTCTCCCTCGAAGACGGCTTCCACCCGTCCGTCCGGGAGGTTGCGGACGAAGCCTGCCACACCCAGTTGGCGGGCCCGCTCCGCCGTGTGCGCCCGGAAGAAGACGCCCTGCACGTGGCCGGAGATCCACACGTGCGCCCGCTTCCGCTCCTTGGAGGATGCGCCTTCGCTCATGGCGCTGTATTGTCGGGGAAACGGCGGGAGCTGTCAACAATCCGCCGTCACTTGAGGAGCTTTAGCCGAATCAAGTCCTCCTCGGTCCAGCGCGCCTGCTTTTCCAGGATCGACTTGAGCGTGCCTATTCGCAGGGTTTGTCCCGGCTTGTGGACGTGTAAGGTCACGGTGCGGCCGTCGGGGTGCGCGTAAAAGCGCGTAGCTCCCTTTCTCCGCCACTCCTGAAATCCGTCTCTCTCGAGGGCTGTAATGAGTTTCCGCACCGTCAAGTGCTTCAGCTTGCTGTAGTCAATCGCCATCCGCCGAAACTAGACGGTTACGGTAATCAGAGGCTCCTCGCTCACTTGGACTTGGGGTTCGGGTTCCTCAGGGATGGGCTCCCCCTTCTCCTTCATGTACCCCAAGAGGAGTTCCACCGCATTCCTCAAGTTTTCCAGGGCTTGTTCGGGGGTATCGCCCCAGGCATGGGCCCCTCGATGTTCGAGAAGGGGAATGTAAGCCCGCCAAACTCCTTTTGTATCCGGCTCCCCCGGCCACTTGTCCCTCTCCAGGACGACCTTGAAGGTGTACGATATAAGCTTTCCCTCTTTCACGCCCACGTCTTTCCTCCTCCAAATCCCGCCACGGCTTCCGGTCCGACCGGACCTTTTGTAAGTGTAGCACCCGCACGTGCTGTGTCAATCGCCCGGCTTTCCGACGGGATCCTCAAGGAGCTTTCAGCCCATGCCCCGTGAGCGGGATCATCACGGGTTCGCGAAGCTCCGTGTTGTTCAAGAGCTTGCGATAGCCCGCGAACGCCGCGGCAGACGTGGGTTCCACGAAGAGCCCCTTCCGCGCCAGCGCTTGGCGTGCTTCCCGGATCTCGTCGTCCGTGACCGCCACCGCGGTGCCGCCCGTCTCGCGGATCGCCCGAAGAAGCTCCGGGGCCCTCGGAGGCCTCACGATGCGAATCCCCTCGGCGATCGTCTCCCCGGCGGAGAACTCCCCGGGAACGTCCTCCCAGCCCCGCCGGAGGGCTTCATAGAGGGGAGCGCACCCTTCGGCTTGGACCGCGATCAGCTGCGGAAGGGTTTCGATCGCACCCGCCTGCTTCAGATCGCGAAACCCCCGATAGGCCCCCAGCAGGAAGGTCCCGTGGCCCGTGGGGAAAACGACCGTCCCGGGCGGGGAGGGAAGCTGCTCCCAGAGCTCGTAGGCGAGCGTCTTGAGACCCTCAAGAATGAGGGGATGGTACGCGTGGGAGGCGTAATAGCTCTCCCCGCGCTCGGCGGCCTCTTGCGCCGCCCGGGCGGCCGCCTCGCGCGGCCCCTCCACCCGGATGAGCCGCGCGCCGTAGGCCTCGATCTGCCGCAATTTGGCCCCCGAGGCGTACGCGGGCACGTACAGCGTACAACGAATGCCCGCATACGCACAGTAAGCAGCCAGGGAGGCCGCGGCGTTCCCCGAGGAGTCGTCGTGCGCCTCTTCTACGCCTAGGGAACGCAAAAAACTCGCCAAGACCGCGGTGCCGCGGTCCTTGAAGGAGCCCGTAGGCGCTAAGCATTCGAGCTTCGCCCAAAACGACGCGCCCTCCACCTCCACGGGGATCAGCGGCGTAAACCCCTCGCCCAGGGAGACGGGCTCGACGTCGCTCAGCAGGGGGAGCGTCGCCCGATAGCGCCAAAGGGTATTTTGCGAGGGGTCCACGCACTCCGGGGAGAAGCGAAGGCGCTCACGCTCTCGATCCGCCAAGTGGAAGGGGCCGCCGCAGCGACAGCGCCAGGCGCGCGTCTGCATCGGGTAGATCCGCCCGCAGCGGCTGCAGGTCCACTCGATCATCGTTGAGAACGCTCCGGCGCAGACGGAGGGGCTAAAGGCCCGCGAAGACGGCGCGCAAAAGGAGCGCGGCGGCCACCAGATCCCCGATCCCGGCCAGCGTCATCCACAAAAGCTCCCGGGGGGTGAGGTCCACCTCGCGACTGGGGATCAGAAGCCCCAGGAGCCCGAAGACGGTAAAGAGCAGCCCGATGATCCCGAAGACGATGGCTCCGACGACGGCTACGGCGGTCATGCTTTCCCTCTCCCTTCCCTCCCCCTATGGGCCTTTTACGAGAAAGTATCGCTTCTCCTCCTTGCGCACGAGGCCGCGGTCGAGCAGCTCGCGCGCCGCGCCCGTGAGCTTCCGCCACTCCACGTTCAACTCTTGGCCGATCTCCACCAGCGTCAGCCCCTCGGGGTGTTTCGCCAACACCGCGGGGATCTCCTCCAGGAAGCGCTGGAACTCCGTCGGCGGCTTTTCCCGCTCCTCCGCCGTCGGAGATCCTCCCTTGGGGGCGCTCGTAGGAGGGGAGCCGGTCGCGGGGGCAGGGGGAGCCGCCGGTGCCGTCCCCCACGAGGCGGGGGCCGAGGGGGCCAGACGGAGCAGCAGCGCCGGCAGGAGGAGCGGGGTCGCTCCCAATAGGAACCAATAGCTCTCCACGACCGTCTCCGGGGGCACGAGGAGCGAGATCGCTTGGAGCGCGATTCCCAGGAAGATGAGCAGGGCCGCCGCCTGCCCCAGGCGATGCGCAGGAAGCCGGACGGCACCCAAGCCCAGGACGAGCAGGGCCGCCGCGGCCTGAAGGCTCAGCCCGAAGAGGAAGAAGAGCAGCGCCAGGTTCCACGAGAGGCCTATCTCCATGCTCGCTCGCCGTCACCCCCTGTGAGAGTGGGATGCTCCGCTATTCTACGCGAACCCGCGCGCCTCGGACAAGGGCACGCGTTACGTTGGCGTCTGTGCCAGGCCTCCACCGGGGTTGCTAGGAAGTCTCCCTGAGGAAGGGCTTTCGGGGAAGGGAGGTGAGGGTCTCCGCGCCCGTCTCCGTGATGAGCATCACGTCCTCGACGCGGGCGCCGCCCCGCCCCGGGAGGTAGATGCCGGGCTCGACGGTGAAGACCATCCCCGGCTCGAGGGCCTGCTCGTTCCCCTTCATCATGTAGGGCGGCTCGTGGACCTCGAGCCCTAAGCCGTGGCCCGTCCGATGGAGGAAATATTCGCCGTACCCCGCCTCCTCGATGACCCTTCGGGCCGCGCGGTCTACCTCTTGTGCGGGGACGCCCGGCTTGCACGCCTCCCGTCCGGCGGCGTTCGCCTCCTCCACGATCCTATGGATCGTTTCGAGTTCGGGGTCGATCTCCCCCAGGGCGACGTTGCGCGTGAGGTCTCCGTAATAGCCTTCCCACATCACGCCCACGTCTACGGTGATGAGATCCCCGGGTTGAAGCACGCGTTCCGTGGGGATAGCGTGCGGCGAGCCGCCGTTGGGACCCGAAGCGATGATCGGCCCAAACGAGATCTCGAACCCCCGCTCCAACGCCAAGATCTGAAAGCGCTGGGCCAGCTCCCGCTCCGTGCGCCCGGGCTCGACGAACGCGACGAGCTCCGTAAACAGTTCCTCCGTCAGCTCCAGGGCCTTTCGCAGCCGTTCGATCTCCGCGGGGTCCTTGCTCGAGCGCAGCTCGTACAGGAGGGGATCGACGTTTTCAATCCGTCCGCCGGGCACGTGGCGCTCGAGTCGGCTCGCCTCCAGCAGGCGGAGACTTCGGAACTCCACCCCCAGGGTCCGTCCTCCGAGCCGAAGGTCTCGGGCGATCTGCGCAAGGGGCTTGTCCGGACCCTCTTCATCGCGATAGGAATAGAGCTTTACGGGAGCGGACCGTCCCGCCTCGAGCTCCGCCTCCACCCGGGGGCGTTCCAACTCGGGCAGCAGCAGGGCCGGCTCTTTTTCGGAGTCCGCCGGGAAGAAGCCTAGGGCGATCCGCTCGCTCGCCTCCATCCGGATCCCCGTAAAATAAAAGAGATTCGGTCCCGGCAGGAGAACGGCACAGCCGATCGCCTGCTCTCGCAGCCGGCGCCGCAGCCTTTCTTGCCGCTTTTCGTGCTCGTACGCGTTCCCCATGCCGAAACCGGTTCCCGCTCCCCGCCCGTGAGCGGCTGTGGAAGGGGGACGCGGGAAGGGACCTCGTTTAGTGCACTTCGTCGTCCTCCAAGGGCAGTCCCCGCGAGCCGGTGATGAGCGCCTGGCGCACCTCGGCGATCGCCTTGTTGACGTTGATGTCGCGGGGGCAGGCCTCCACGCAGTTGAAGACGTTCCGACAGCGCCACACGCCCGTGTTCTCGTTTAAGATCTGTAAGCGCTCCCGCCAGGCTTGGTCCCGGCTGTCGAAGATGAAGCGGTGGGCCTGCACGATCGCCGCCGGACCCACGTACCGCGAGTCGGCCCAGAAGGAGGGGCAGGCCGTCGTGCACGCCGCGCACAAGATGCACTTGGTGGTGTCGTCGAAGCGCGCCCGCTCCTCGGGGCTCTGGAGCCTCTCGTGGGCGGGCGGACGCTCGTCGTTTACGAGATAAGGCATCACGGAGCGGAACTTCCGGAAGAAGGGCTCCATGTCCACCACCAGGTCTTTGATCACGCGGAAGCCCCGCAGCGGCGCGACGGTGATGACCTTCCCCAAGTCCCGCACGAGGGTCTTGCACGCCAGGCGGTTGCGCCCGTTGATGACCAGGGCGTCGGAGCCGCAGATCCCGTGGAGGCAGGAGCGGCGCACGGCCAGGGTCCCGTCCTGGAACCACTTGATCTGGTGGAGGGCGTCGATGACGCGATCCGTGGGCTCCACCTCCACGGTGTACTCCTCCCAGTGGGGCTTCTCATCGACTTCGGGGTTGTAGCGTTGGATGCGGATTCGGACTTCCATCGGGCTCCTCCTGTGTCGTTTGGGTCTAGTACACTCGCGCCTTGGGCTGCCACTTGGTGATCACGACGGGCTTGTAGTCCAGCTCGATGGCCCCGTCGTCCCGGCGGTAGGCCAGGGAGTGCTTGAGCCAGTTCTCGTCGTCGCGTTCGGGGAAGTCCTCGCGGGAGTGGGCCCCGCGGCTCTCGGTGCGCGCCAGGGCGGCCACCGTGGTCACCTCGGCGATGTCGAGCATGTTCCCCACCTCCCAGGCCTCCAGGAGGTCCTGGTTGAAGATCCTACCGGGGTCCATCACCCGCGCTCGGCGGTAGCGCTCCCGCAGCTCGCGGATCTTCTCCCGCGCGCCCTCCAACAGCTCCCGGGTGCGGAAGACCCCGACGTTGGCCATCATCACCCGGCGCAGCTCCTCGCGGATCTCGGCGGGGTTCTCCTTCCCGCGACCGTTGCGCAGCCGCTCCAGCTCCTCCTCCACCCGGGCCGTGGGGTTCGGGGGCAGGGGCGGAGGGTCGTTCTGCCGGATGAACTGGGCCATCCGCTGGCCGCCGAGCTTCCCGAACACGACCAGATCGAGGAGGCTGTTCGTCCCCAGGCGGTTGGCCCCGTGGACGGAGACGCAGGCGCACTCTCCCGCGGCGTACAGGCCCGGAAACACCGTGTTCTGGACGTCGACCACCACCTCGGCGTGGACGTTCGTGGGGATGCCCCCCATGGCGTAGTGGGCCGTCGGCTGCACCGGGACGGGCTCCTCCAAGGGGTCGATGCCCAAGTACGTCCGGCAGAAGCCGATCGTGTCCCCCAGCTTTTCGAGCAGATACTCCTTGGTGACGCGGCGAGGGCTCCCGTCGGGCCATTTCGCGCCTTCCTTCTCGAAGTACTTGTTGATCGTCTCCGGTCTTAGGTCGAGGTAGACGTAGTTCTTCCCGCCGATGCCGCGGCCCTCCCGGATCTCGAGGTAGATGGCCCGCGAGACCACGTCCCGGGAGGCCAGATCCTTGACGGTGGGGGCGTAGCGCTCCATGAACCGCTCCCCCTGGTCGTTGAGGAGCACCGCCCCCTCGCCGCGCATCCCCTCCGTGAGCAAGATCCCCAGCTTGTAGATCCCCGTGGGGTGGAACTGGAAGAACTCCATGTCTTCTAAGGGGATCCCCCGTCGCCAGACCAGGGCGGTCCCGTCGCCCGTAAGCGAGGTGGCGTTGCTGGTCACCTCCCAGACGCGGCCCCAGCCCCCGGTGGCGAACAAGACGGCCTGGGCGTGGAAGACGTGCAGCTCCCCGGTGGCGATCTCGTAGGCCACCACGCCCGCCACGCGCCTCTCCTTCTCGTCGAGGAGGAGATCCATCACCTGAAACTCGTCGAAGAACTCGACGCCCTGCTTGATGCACTGCTGATACAGCGTTTGGAGGATCATGTGCCCCGTGCGATCCGCGGCATGACAGGCGCGCATCACGGGCTTGCCCGTCTCGTTGTTCGTATGGCCCCCAAAGCGCCGTTGGGCGATCTTCCCCTCGGGCGTGCGGTCGAAGGGGAGTCCCAGGTGCTCCAGCTCGATGATGATTTCGGGGGCCAGGGAGCACATGAGCTCCACGGCGTCTTGGTCGGCCAAATAGTCGGACCCCTTCACGGTGTCGAAGGCGTGCCATTCGGGTTTATCGGGTTCCATGTTTCCCAAGGCGGCGGAGATCCCGCCCTGTGCGGCTCCGGTGTGCGAGCGGGTGGGGTACAGCTTGCTCAAGACGGCTACCCGACCGCCGCGGGAGGCGTGCAAGGCGGCCATCAGCCCTGCGCCTCCCGCACCGACGATGATCCCGTCGTACTCGTGCTTTTGCATCCCCCATTCCTCCCTTTGCCGGTGGCTAGGGCGTAACGAGCGCCGAAGGGGCCTGGAAGGTGAAGATCACGTACGCCCCCATGAGCATCAACAGCGCGTAGAGCACGCCCAAAGCCGTCTTGAGGGTGAGGTTCCATCCCCGGCGGTGCACGTAGTCGTTGATCACCCAGCGGGCCCCGTTCATCCCGTGGGTGAGGGCGAAGACCAGAAGCGCCAAATCGTACACCCGCCAGAACGGCCCCAGCGGCCCCGTCCAGCGCTCCACGATCGTATCGAAGGTGATGTTACTCAGTCCGATCACCCAGTGCATCCACAGGAGGTGGAAGACGGCCAGGAACAGGAGGACCACTCCCGAGACGCGCATGAAGTACCAGGACCACAGCTCGAAGCCTCCTTGGGGCCGAGGACGCGCCCCTACGCCTCCTACCTCCGCCTCCCTCGCTGTCTCCGACGGATACATCGCTCTCATCCCTCCCAGAAGAAGGCCAAGATGGAGATGGCCGTCACCCCCAGGCTGAGGGCCGTCGCCCCGATCCACATCGGCTTCTGGTAGGCGTTGGCCGCGGGCCAGAAGTCCACGATCACGAGTCGCAGCCCGTTGAGCGCGTGGTAGACCACCCCGAAGACGAGCAGCACGATGAAGGGGCGGAAGACCCAACTGTGGTAGAGAAAGAGGAGCTTGTTAAACACCTCCGGCCCGAAGGCGGCCAGGAAGATGTCGACGACGTGCAACACCAGAAAGAGCAGGATGCCCAATCCCGAGAGGCGGTGCAACACCCAAGCCCACTGCCCCATCCCGCCGCGATAGCGGAGGCCCTCCCACACCGAGGGCGCAGCCCGCCGATGTCGAACCGAGCGCCGTTCCATGGATCCCTCCTTCTGCCGTTCCGATTCCAAATCCCGCGGTAAGCTTATAGCGTAGAGGTCCCTTGGAGAAGGAGACCATGATCCAGGTCAGGATGTCCGCAGCCCGTTGAGCGCGTGCGAAGATGGGAAAACCGAGCCGAACTACACGACGGATCACGTCCCTCCTCCCTCTCCCTTCGGAGGGCCAGGAGCGTGCCGAAGTCCGTATCGGCGGAGACCAGCACGCGATCTTCGCGAGCTGCTAGAGCGAAGATCTGTGGATCATCTGCGTGTTGAAGTCCGTAATCTCGCACGTGCGTAGCATCATGTCCTGCATCGCGCAAACGCGCTGCTACGACCGGAGAAAGCGCGTTATCGATCAGAAATCTCATGAAGTCATGAAGTGACGACTAAAGGGAGCTCACGCTCTCGGACGGCCTCGGCAGCATAGCGAAGTGCTTCTTGAATATCTTCCGCTTCTAAGTCCGGATACGCTTGGAGGATCTCTTCCTCGCTCATCCCTTCGGCGACCATGGCCACCACCGTGGCCACGGGGATGCGCAACCCGCGAATACAGGGCACGCCTCCCATCTGACGGGGGTCTACGGTGATCCTTTCAAAGGCCATAGTCCACCCCTTCTGGATTCGAACCGACCGCAGCGTCCTCCTAGACCCGCCCTTAGCATAGGCGGGAGAGGTTATCTTGACAAGGGAGTATAACGGACACGGGAGCCTACTGGCACGCTGCAGTTCTCAGGATTACACTAAGAGCCTATAGAACATGGCACCTCCGAGCAAGCGGACGAAGATCGTGGCCACCCTAGGACCCGCCTCCCGGGACGAGGCGACGCTGCGGGCGCTCGTGGAAGCGGGGATGAACGTCGCCCGGCTCAACCTCTCCCACGGCACCCCGGAGGAGCACCGCGCGCTGGTCGAGCGGGTCCGGCGCGTCTCCCGGGAGACGGGGGAGGCCGTCGCGGTGATGGCCGACACCCCGGGCCGCGCCGTCCGCACCGGTCGCCTCCCCCGAGACCTCGAACTCCACGAGGGGGACGAGGTCGTCTTCGTCGAAGGACGAGGGGAAGCGAACGGAGACGCCCTCCGAGCGGGCCGGGTCCCCATCGACTGCGAGGGCTTTTCGCGCCATGTCCGCCCCGGCATGGAGGTGCTCCTCGCCGGGGGCGAGGTCCGCTTGGAAGTCGTAGAGGCCAAGCCCGAGAAGGGGGAGACACGCTGCCGCGCGCTCAGCAAGGGGAAGCTGGGGAGCCGCAAGCGCGTCAGCGTCCCCGAGGCGGAGATCCCCATCACCGCCCGGGACGACGAGGACGTCCGCTTCGCCGCCGAGCTGGGGGTGGAGTACCTGGCCGCCTCCTTCGTCAGCGACGCCCGGGATATCGAAGAGATCCGCAGGCTCTTGGGAGACGAGGAGATCGAGGTGATCGCCAAGATCGAGTCGCGGGAGGCCGTCCGGAACATCGACGGAATCATCCAGGCCGCCGACGGGGTGATGGTCGCCCGCGGGGACTTAGGGGTGGAGCTCCCTTTAGAAGAAGTCCCCCTGCTGCAGAAGGAGATCGTCCAGAAGTGCAATCGGGCCGGGGTGCCGGTGATCATCGCCACCCAGATGCTCCGCTCCATGGTCGAGAGCCCGCTGCCCACCCGCGCCGAGGTGACGGACGTGGCCAACGCGATCCTCGACGGGACCGACGCCGTGATGCTCTCCGAGGAGACCGCCGTGGGGCGCTATCCCGTGGAGGTCGTGCGGGTGATGAGCCGCATCGCCCGGCGGATCGAGCGCCACCCCTCGGTGTACCACAAATACCACGAGGAGCAGGTCTCCGTCACCGAGGCGATCGGGGAGTCGGCCTGCCAGATCGCCGAACACATCCATGCCGACGCGATCATCCCCTCGACGACCTCCGGGTCGACGGCGAAGCTGGTGGCGAAGTTCCGGCCTCGGTTGCCCATCGTGGCCGTGACGTACTCCGAGAAGGTGCGCAACAAACTGGCGCTCGTCTGGGGCGTCCATCCCCTTTGCATCGATCCGGAGAGGAACGATACGGAGAAGACGCTGAAGCGCTCCATCGAGGCCGCCGCGCGCGCCTTGGGACTGGAGAAGGGAGCCACGGTGGTGATCACCGCGGGCGTCCCCTTCGGCGTCCCCGGCACCACCAACCTCATCCGGGTCGAGCGTCTGTAACAAAAAAAGAAAGAAAAGAAGGAGCCCTTTCATGAGCCGTCACGCACGCGCTTCGGAGAAGGTCGTGATCGCGTTGGGGGGAAACGCCCTCGTCCCCCCGGAGGGGCAGGGTGACGTTAGGGAACAGCTGCGCTCCATCCGCGGAAGCGCCCAACAGATTGCCAAGATCATCTCCGAGGGCGCCCAAGTCGTCCTCACCCACGGCAACGGCCCCCAGGTGGGACACCTCCTCCTCCAGCAGGAGGAGGCCCGACGGTGGGCCCCCCCGCAACCCCTGGACGTCTGCGTGGCCATGACCCAAGGGCAGATCGGATATCTCCTACAACAAGCGCTCCAGAGCGCGCTGCGGGAGCGGGGCCTGTCCCCTCCGGTGGTCACGGTTGTGACCCAGGTGCTCGTCGACCCTCGGGACCCGGCCTTCGAGGAGCCGACCAAGCCCATCGGCCCCTTCTACTCCGAGGAGGAGGCGGAGGAGCTGCGCCGGACCAAGGGATATGCGCTGAAGAGGGTGGGAAACGGCGAGCGGCCCTACCGGCGGGTGGTGGCCTCGCCTAGGCCCTTGGGGATCGTGGAGGAGGACGGCATCCGCGAGCTGGTGGAGGCAGGCTGCGTGGTGATCGCCTGTGGCGGGGGCGGCGTCCCCGTGATGCGGACCGACGGCTGCCTCCGGGGGGTGGAGGCCGTGGTCGACAAGGACCTCGCCTCGGAGCGGCTGGCCACCGCCCTGCGGGCCGACACCCTCCTGATCCTCACGGACGTGGAGCGCGTGGCGCTGCGCTACGACACCCCCGAACAGGTGGATCTCGAGCGCCTGACCGCCGAGGAGGCCCGGCGCTACCTCGAAGCCGGGGAGTTCCCCCCGGGGAGCATGGGACCCAAGGTGGAGGCCGCCGTGAGGTTCGTGGAAAACGGCGGGAAGCGCGCCGTGATCGCTTCGCTTACGCAGGCCGTACAAGCGCTGGAGGGCCGGGCGGGGACGACGATCGTCAGATAGTCCCCCGCCGGATCGCCCGCTCCGCCGCCCGGGCCAGCGCCCGAACGCCCTCTATGAGCTGTGAGAAGCGCTCGTCTTGAGAAAACCCCCGCACGTAGCGGAAGTAGATCTGCTGCGCGATGACCGCGATCTTGAAGAGCCCGTAGACGTAGTAGAAGAGCGCGTCCTCGGGGGAGAGGGCGCGCCCCGTCCGGCGGGCGTAGCGCTCGACGAGCTCCCTCCGGGTGAGGTTCCCCGGCAGCGTCGTAAGACCAAAACGAATCCCCTGGAGATCGTCGGGGTCGTCGGGCTCGACCCAGTAGCCCAACGAGGTCCCGAGGTCCATGAGGGGATCGCCCACGGTGGCCATCTCCCAGTCCAAGACGGCCCGGAGGCTCAAATCGTGGGGGTCGAGCACGAGGTTGTCGTACTTGTAGTCGTTGTGGATGAGGGCTGCCCCCTGCTCGGGGGGCAGGTGTTCATAGAGCCAGCGGGCGACCCGCTCCATCTCGGGGATCTCGTCCGTCCGGGCGCGGCGGTAGCGCTCCGTCCAGCCCTCGATTTGACGCCGGACATATCCCTGGGGGCGGCCCAGATCGTCCAATCCGGCGGCCTCGAGGTCGAGCCCGTGGATCTCGGCCAAGTTGTCGATGAACGCCTCCGAGAGCGCCTTCATCCGGGGAGGCGAAAGCTCAAGACCGGGAGGGGGATCCCTTCGCAGGATAAGGCCCCGAACGCGCTCCATCACGTAGAACGGGGCTCCCAGCACGGAGCGATCCTCGCAAAAGAGCAGGGGCCTCGGCACCTTGGGGTAGACGCGGGAGAGCCCCGCCAGCACGCGATACTCCCGGCCCATGTCGTGGCCCCTCGCAATGCTCTCCGCTCCGAAGGGCGGGCGTCTCAGGACGAACTCTTGGCCGTTGGCGCGCAGAAGATACGTGAGATTGGAGTGCCCGGCGGGGAACTGCTCCACGACGATCTCGCCTTGAACCCCTAGGTGCTCCCGGAGATAGGGCCCCAAGCGCTCCAAGGGGAGCTCCTCCCCGAAGCGGACGGGGCCTGCTCGATCGAGCGCTGCCTCGTTCGGAGTCCTGAGGCCATCCCGGCTACCCATGGAGGGTCTCCTTGCAGAGCTCCTTACAGGGAAACGCTGTACACGTACAAGGGAAGGACGTTGTAGATGTAGCCGCAGTGGCTGCAGTACACCACGGCAAAGTGCCCGCTCGTGTCGGAGAGGGCCTGGGTGATGCGCTTGAGCAATCCGGTGTCCTGCGGCTTGGCCTCCGGAGCCTTAGCGGTTACGACCGCGGACACGATGTACTGCAAGCCCCTCGCTTGGCACTCCGGACATTTCGGTTCCGCCGCCATATCCAACCCTCCCTTCGGCTTAGTCGCGAACGGACAATCCCCGTTCCTTGAGGATTCTTCGGGCCACGACGGTCTGGTGGACCTCGTCGGGGCCGTCGTAGATGCGGGCGGCCCGCTCCATGCGGTACCAGAACGCCAGCGGCGTCTCGTCCGTCACCCCGAGGCCCCCGTGGACCTGGATGGCCCGATCCAAGACCCGTTGGAGCACGTGGGCCACGGTGAACTTGATGAGCGAGATCTCCTCGCGCGCGGCGTAGGCCCCCTCGCGCTCGATGCGCCAGGCGGCGTGCAGCACCATGAGCCGCGCCCCGTGGATCTCGGCCCGGCTCTGGGCGATCCACTGCTGCACGATCTGCCTCGTCCCCAAGGGCTTTCCGGGCGCGAGTTCCCGCCGGACGGCATACGAGCACATCAGCTCGAAGGCCCTCTTGCAGATGCCGAGCCAGCGCATGCAGTGGTGGATCCGCCCCGGCCCGAGGCGCTCCTGGGCCAGCCGGAAGCCCGCCCCCTCGGGGCCGATGCGGTTCTCCACGGGCACGCGGCAGTTTTCATAGAGCACTTCGGCGTGGCTCGCCCAGCCCCCGCCGACGTGGCCCATCACCGGGATGTTCCGCACGATCCGAAAGCCGGGCGCGTCCGTGGGCACGAGGAGGAGGCTGGCCCGCTCGTGGGGGCTCTCCGCGTCGGGGTCGGTGATGGCCATCACCACCGCGAAGGCCGCCCCGTCCGCCGAGGAGGTGAACCACTTACGCCCGTTGAGGACGTAGCGATCGCCCTCTCGGCGGGCGGTCGTCTCGAGCCAGACGGGGTTCGAGCCGGGACAGTCGGGCTCCGTCATGGAGAAGCAGCTGCGGATCTCCCCCCGCACCAGGGGCTTCAGGAAGCGCTCCTTCTGCTCCTCGGATCCGTGCTGCAGCAACAATTCCATGTTCCCGATGTCGGGGGCTTGGCAGTTCAGCGCGTAATGCCCCAGAGGGGTGGTCCCCAGCTCCTCGCTGAGGAAGGCGAACTCCACCAGCGAAAGGCCCATCCCGCCGTACTCCTCGGGCATGTGAGGAGCCCAAAGCCCCTCTCTCCGAGCGATCCGACGCTTCTGTTCGAGAAGGGGCTCCAGCTCGCGGAAGGGCCTCTGCAGGAAGTCCCGCTCCAGGGGATAGATCTCCTCCCGCAAGAACTCCCGGACCCGGGGGAGGAGCTCCCCGACGCGGGACGGAGGTGTAAAGTCCATCGCCGCTCGCCTCCTTCGGCGGGGAGTATATGCTTTATGGGGCGAAAAGCCAACTTCGGGAGCTTGACGGCGGCAGCAGACGCGGGCAATCTATAGACGCCATGAAGACCCGAATCGGGGACGTGGAGATCGAGCTGGTGCGGGGGGACATCACCCGACAGGAGGGCATCGACGCGGTGGTCAACGCCGCGAACGCCCAGCTCCTGCCGGGAGGCGGGGTGGCGGGCGCGATCCACCGGGCCGCGGGGCCTCAACTGGCCGAGGAGTGCCGGAAGTACGCCCCCATCCGTCCCGGCGAGGCCGTGATCACCGGAGCCTATAACCTCCCGAATCGCTATGTGATTCACTGCTTGGGGCCGCGCTACGGGATCGATCGTCCCGAGGAGGAGCTTTTGGCTCGATGCTACCGTAACGCCCTCTGGCTGGCCGAGGAGAAGGGGCTAGAGTCCGTCGCCTTTCCTGCCATCTCGACGGGAGCGTTCGGGTACCCCGTGGAGGAGGCGGCCCGGGTGGCCCTGCGGACCGTGTGGGAGATGGCCCCGACCTTACGACAGGTCAAGCGAGTACGGTTTGTTCTCTATCGCCCCACCGATGAAGAGGTCCATCGACGGATTCTTGAGCAGCTGGGCGGAAGCGGGGGAGGGGGGGCTTGACATCCTCCCTCAAATTTCGTATACTTTAAAAGCAACAACGGGAAGGTAACCACGGGAAGGCGGAACGTCAAGACGGCTTTTCCCATCTTTTAAAAAGGAGACTGCCTCGTAAAGGGCAAACCCGCCGTGAGGCGGGGGCGCAAAGCCGAGGGCCTCCCTCTGCCGGAGGTGGCCGGGCTGCCGAGGCGCTGTCAGGAGGCAAAAGGCAGTGAACATCGGCAGCCGGAGCCCTTGGGCATACGGAGCAATCGGGGTCACGCTGTTGCTGCTGGGGACCACGATTGCAGGAACCCTCCCATCGAACGCCCAACCGGACCTCTTGGATCGAGACCTCAGCGGATACTGGCGGTTTGACGAGGGGAGGGGCCGCATCGCTCAGGACGAAACCCCCTTCGCCAACGACGGTCAACTCGTCGGCACCGATAGCCCCGATTGGGTCCTCGGCCTCGTCGAGTTCGCGCTCGACTTCTATGGGCGTCGGGGGGCCTCGGTGCAAGTCCCCGACGCGCCCTCCCTCGACGCTCAAGAAGCTCTCACGCTGGCGTGCTGGGTCTGCCTGCGTCGTCAGCTGGCCCTCGAGAGCGAGGACGACACCTTCACCCTCTTCGCCAAGCCCTTTGACGAGGCGTATCAGCTCAGCATCGCCCGCGAGGAAGGCCCCTTGATCGGGTCCATCCGACTTCGAGACGGCCGAGTTGTGCGCATCAAAGGCGAGCGGCCGGTCCCCTACGACCGGTGGGTGCACGTGGCCTTCACCTACGACGCCACGACCGGTGAGGCCCGTCTCTACCTCGACGGGGAGCTTGACGCGGTGGAGCGCATCGGTCCCGGCCTCATCGCGGTCAACGAGGCCCCCCTCTTGCTGGGCGCAGCGCTCGATCCGACCGTCCGGTCCGGGGAGGAACCGTTTCGCGTGCTGCCCGGGATCCTCGACGAGGCCCGCCTCTACCGACGAGTCCTCCACCCGGAGGAGATCCTGCGCCTGGCCCAGGAGGCCGCGCTCTCCCCCCAACCCGTTTGCGGGAAGTGCTATGCACCGCCTGCGGTGAACGTCCTTCTCAACCGCCTCATAGAGGAACCCTTGATCACACAGGAGATGTTCTTCCGCTGGATGCTCCTCCTGCTGAACCCCTCCGAGACGATTCCCATGAACGCCCCCTTCGAGGAGATGGTGCAGCTCTTCCGTGCAATGGGCATCCTGCCCGAGGGTTTCCCTTTGGACCCGCAGGCTCCCATCACCTTCGGGGAAGCGGCGCTTCTGCTGCTGCGGGCCCTCGAGATCGAGACCCCGCTTCTCGATCAGCTCCTCCTCTCCGCCGGGCTACAGGCGGCCGGGGAGGCGGCCCTCGAGATCGCGGTGCGCGAAGGGCTCATGCCCCCCGCCGACCCCGACGATATCCTCACCGGAGCGGCGCTCAGCCTCATGAGCGATCGGTTGTTGCTCCGCCTGGAGACGGCTCCCCCCTCGTACTACAGCGCCAAGGACGTCGAGTGTGCCCAGGTGAAGCGCCTCCTCCGCGCACCGGGCCCGCAACCTCCTCCGCCGCCCGGCGGCGACGAACCGCCGTCCAGCTAGGGAGGCCCACGCCATGAGAAGGATCCAGCACCTCAGGGACGGGCGTGGACACGCCCTGCCCACCGCAGCGACGGCGGATCCCATCGCAGCCTCCCCTCCTCGGGCGGTTGCGCCCCCCCGGGTATCGCTGATCTTCCCGGCCCACAACGAGGAGGCCGTGATCGGCCGGACGCTGCACGAGTACCTCCAATTCTTAGACGCTCGGGTCGGAACGGGGGCGTACGAAGTCCTGGTGGTGCTCAACGGGTGCAGCGACCGGACGTGGGAGGTCGTCGAGGGCGTGCGCGCGGATCGCCCTGCCGTCGGCTGGCTGCTCCTTCCCCAAGCGGGGAAGGGGGCTGCCCTGCGCGCGGGGTTCCTTCAGGCGCAAGGGGATTGGGTAGGGTTCGTCGACGCCGACGGTCAGATCCCCCCGGAGGAGTTCCACAGGCTCCTCCTCGTCTTGGAGCGTTTCCCAGACGTGGACGGCGCGATCGGCTCCAAGTACTGCGAGACGGCCCGGGCCTCCGCAGCCTCGCCGCTGCGATCCCTCACGGGTCACGGGTTCAACGCGATCGTGCGCCTAGCCTTCGGACTCCCCTTCCGAGATACGCAGTGCGGGGCGAAGCTCTTCCGCCGCTCGGCCCTTCGGGGTGTTCTCCCCCAACTCCGGTTGAACGGCTGGACCTTCGATGTGGAACTGCTCGCCCACCTCCATCGGCGAGGGTGTCGCATCGCCGAAGTCCCGCTGACGCTCCGCTCCGGCGGGCGCCCCTCCCGGCTGCGCCCCCTGCGCGCGGTGCCTCAGATGCTGACCGAGATCCTCTCGCTCCGGTGCCAGCTTCCTCCCCGGGGGGAGGCGTGCTCTACGCCGCAGCGTTCCCGGCCGCGACCGCTGCTCGGCGAGATCCTCTGCGCCCTGGAGCTCCTCCATCCGGACCAAGTCCAGCAGGCTCTCCGGCACCAGCGGCGAGAGCGCCGACGGCTCGGAGAGATCCTCGTGCAGATGGGCTGGATCGCCGCCCGAGAGCTGCAGTGGGCTCTCTCTTTACAAAGGGTCTAGCCAAGGGGTCTAGCTCTCCGCTCCCGATCCCGATTATAATGCCGGCACCATGCGACCTACGGCGACGACGGGCAGCCCCCCGCGTCCTTCCCCCGCGCCGGGGAGCCCCGGTCGCTGGCTCCGGCCGAGCCTGCTGCTCGCCGGCTCCCTTGTCCTCGGGGGAGGCCTGAGTTATCTCTATCATATCGCGCTCGGACGGCTGCTCGGCCCCGGGGTCTATGGGGCCTTTGCGGCCCTGTTAGGGCTTTTCTATTTGCTCTGGATCTTCAACCATAGCGTGCAGCTCGGATTCGCTCGGCTCTCCGCCGGAGGGGCCCACCCCCCGCCCCGCACGCTGGTCGCCGTCGGCGCGATCGGGCTGGGCATCGCGCTCGGAATGGGGGCGGCCAGCGGTCCCTTGGCGAGCTGGCTCCGTCTGACATCCCGCGACGCGGTGATCCTGGTCGGGATCGTCTGGCTGCTCACGCTCCCGCTCCCCGCGGC
The DNA here is from genome assembly GCA_026982655.1 of Candidatus Bipolaricaulota bacterium. Taxonomy (GTDB): domain Bacteria; phylum Bipolaricaulota; class Bipolaricaulia; order RBG-16-55-9; family RBG-16-55-9; genus JALUUA01. The sequence continues at coordinate 9,319 of JALSGO010000027.1, read as the reverse complement.
GAAGGGGCTCCTCCAGGGCCATCAGCGCTTCGCCCTACTGGCCCTGCTCAACTTCGTAGAGCCCCTGGCGCGGCTCCTGTTGGGCGTGGCCCTCGTGGGAGGAGGGACAGGACTCTACGGGGCTTGGGGTGCCTGGGGGTTGGCGGCCCTGTTGGTCTTGCCCCTGGCGCTCCTTCCCCCTCGTCGCGCGGCCAAGCGGGCGCAGGGGATCGACGGGGTCGGGCCGGCCTCCCCGACCCCGGACCGGGACCTGGGGTGGGCCTGGCTGGCCGCCGCGGTGCTGGCCGTCCCCACCAACGTCGACGTGCTCGTGGCCCAGCACGCCTTTCCCGCCGAGATCGCCGGACGGTATGCCGCAGTGGCCGTTCTGGGGAAGGGGTTCCTCTTCGTCGCGCTCAGCGTAGGAGCGGTCCTGCTTCCGCGCGTCGCGGGCGGCGAGCCCTCGGAGCAGCGGGGCCGTCCTCTGCGAACGGCTTTGGCCCTCGGAATCGGACTCAACGCGGGGGGGGCCCTGGTCCTCTCCCTCGCCCCGGAGTTCGCGCTGAAGACGCTCTTCGGGGAAGCGTACGCAGGGGCCGGGGCCTGGCTGCGCCTCTACGCGGGCGCGATGCTCGCCTTCACCGGCGCAGCGTTGCTGCTGACCGACGGCCTTGCGCGGGGCGATCGGGTTCTCGTGGGCACGCTGGCCCTCCTCAGCGGGGGGGAGGTCCTCTGGCTCCTGGGGGGGCCCCCTCCCCGCGATCCGGAGGCCCTTGTCACGACGGTCCTCACCGCTCAGATCCTCCTCTTGGCCGCGGCCGCGGGAGTCCGCGGGATGGGGTGCCGAAGCGATGCGTCCCTCCCAGAGGACGGTTCCCGAGGCGGCATCGCCCTCGTCGCGCCCTACCCCCCTCCGGGTCGACGACACGTCGCCGAGAGCGGCGTTGCTTCCTACACGCACAACTTGGTGGACGCCCTCGAGCCCCGACTCCCCCTCCCCCTCACCGTCCTCGCCCCGGCGCCCTCCTCCGCGCGGTGGGAGCGGACCGCCGCGGCCGGAGCGCCCGACGCCGCATCGAAGGTCCGACGGTGCTGGCACCCCGGCTGGGGATTCCCGTGGCACATAGCCCGGGCGGTGCGCGAGCTGCGTCCCTCTCTGGTCCACCTGCAACACGAACCCTTCCTCTTCGGGCAGGGAGCTTCGGCTGCGCTCTTCCCGGGCCTCCTGCTCTGGCTCCGGATCCGAAGGGTTCGGGTCGTGGTCACCCTGCACGGCGTGCCCCCTCTGCGCCGCTTGGATCGCGCCTTCCTCCGGGAGAACGGCTTGCGAGGCCACCCCGCGTGGATGCGCTTCGGACTGCGATGGCTCCTGCGCACCACGGTGCTCCTGGCCCATCGGACCGTCGTCCACGAGGATCGATTTCGCGACCGACTGATCCGGGAGTACGGGTGCCCGGCGGCGAGGATCGCGGTTATCCCTCACGGCATCGAAGAGCTCTCCGAAGAGGAGCGGAGACGACTCCCCACCCCCGCGGTCGCCCGAAAGCGCCTCGGGGTCCCCGTCGACGGACAGGTCGTGCTGTACTTGGGGTACCTGACGGGCTACAAGGGAGTGGAGGTACTGCTGGAAGGCTTTGCCCGAGCCGCTGCCGCTCACCCCCCAAGGATCTTGCTGTTGGGCGGTGGCCCCCACCCGAGACGACGGGGAGATCCAGACTACGAAGCGTTCCTCCGTCGATTGGCCGCCCAGGCGGAGGCGCTCGGGACCCGCGTCCGCCGGTTGGGGTTCGTCCCCGAGGAGCGCCTCGGGGAGGTCTTCCGCGCGGCCGAGGTGGCGATCTTCCCCTACCGAGCGGTTCTGGCCAGCAGCGGACCGATGGCCTTATGCGTGAAGTTCGGGTGTCCCTTCCTCGCCTCGCGGGCATTTCGGGGCATCCTCCCCGAGGAGCTGCTCTTTCCCCTGACCCCGGAGGGGATCGCTGAGGCCTTAGAGGAGTTCTTCTCGAGCGCAACCGAGTCGAAGGGGATGTGCGCTCGCGCTCGGGCGCTCCTGCGCACCTGGGCCGCCGAGCGCTCCTGGGAGCGCGTAGCCGAACGGACGTGGGCCCTCTACCGGGAGCTCCTTCCGGAGGTCCCCCCTTCGCCCGGGACGGAACGTCCAGGAGGTCCCTCGTGACCCCCCGTCGGGCGATGCAGGCGCTCCTCGGCAGCGGCCTCGGCCTCCTGCTCCTGGCAGGAGGTCTCCTGCTCGCTTGGGACCGTCCGGCCCTCCGGTCCGGGGAGCGATCCCTCCCCTCCCCGCTTGCGCCGTGGCGGACGGAGTTCGCCCAGACCCCGAACGGGATCGTCCTGCGGGTCTTCCTCACGAACTCCGGCGCGCGACCCACCGGTCCCCGGCGCGTCCTCATCGACGGTCGCGAGCTGCTCACGTGGACGACCCGACCCGACACCGCTCCCCCCGGCGAGGACCTCCTGCTGGAGATCCGACACCTCTTCCGCCCCGGGCGACCGTACGCGATCGCCCTGGAAGACGCGGAGGGCCGTTCCCGAACGCTCCGGATCTCCTCCCCCTCCTTTGCGCCGCGTCTGGATCTCCTCGAACTCCGCGGCACCGTGCGACCCCTTGGGGAGCAGGCGGAGGTCACCCTGACGCTTTCCCTGGACGTCTCCGGCTTCTATCGCCTCACGTGGCTGCTGGAGGTTTGGACCGAGTACGCCGCCGCCCCCGAGGCCGCCCTCTATCTGCTGGACGAGCCGCTCAGCGAGGAAGCCCGCAGGTACGCCGAGGCCTTTCGGAGCTGGGCAGTCCGTCTGGACCCTCCCCTGCCGGTGCAGGGCCTCGACCGAGAGGGCCTGCGGGCGATCGGCGCATCGCGGGCCCCGGGGGTGCTGATCGTCTTCACCCCGCTTCAGGGCCATCGCGGACCCGTCCCGGACGCCCTCCCCCTGGAGCTCCTGAGCGCGCCCGCCTCGGGACGGACGGATCTGTTGGAAGGCGTGCAGGAGTGGCTGCAGTCGGGCCTCGTGTTGGTGACGCCGACCACCACCCATCCGCTGCGGGCGCTGCTACGCCCCGACGGACGCATCCAAGCCCCTCTCGCGGCGATCAATCCGGGCCTTGCGCTGACCGGTGCCTTGACCACCTGGTGGTCGCAGACCGCGACGCTACAGCGCGAGGGGGCAGCGGCCCAAGCCCTGCTCTGGGGGATCTATCGGGGCGAGTACGGCGCCGTGGGGGAACTGGCGGAGGGAGACCTCTACGGCTATCGAGAGTTCCGCAACACCTTCTCGGAGGGCCCCCCTCCGATCCGTGGACGCGCGCTCCGCCTGTACAACCCCTTCTTCCTGCGCAGCGGTCGAGGCGGTTGGTTGGCGTTCTCCCACAACCCGCCCTCGCCCGCGACGCTGGGACACGACCTCGCCCTCGTCCTCCTGCACGCCCCCTGGCGCGGTCGCCCCGCGGGCGTCCCGACGCCCGGCCGGACGGAGACCCTCGTCCTGCAAGGCGGCGCGCGGCGTCTGGAGCGACGGATCAGCTTCCCACTCCCACTCCCGCCCTCTCCTTCCCCTTCGCCGCCGATCCTTCGCCTCCTCCTCCTCGCCGAGGACCCCACCGCAGAACCCACGCGCTGGGTGTGGCGGGAGTGGATCGTCCCGGCCGCGATCGAAGACGAACCGAGGGGAACCCGGTGAGTGCGATGGGCGTGCGGATCGCGTATCTGGTCCTCGTCGCGTTGACGCTCGTCCTCCTGCGGGTCCCCTTGTTCTCGGGGGGAGGCGGATGGATCGCCTTCGACGACCTCATCCCCCTGCAGTACCCCCACCAAGTCTGGGACTTCCTCACCGCGTCGTGGAACGAGTACTACCAGTGGCCGGAGCTGCGGGGCCGTTACTCCCTTTTGGGTACCCCGTTCCGCTACGGTCCGTTGATCCCCATCGGCCTCTTGGTGGGAGGCCTGCTCGCCGGATTAGGCGCTTTTCGCCTGACCTTGGCGCTGCAGCGGTGGGAGAGAGCCCTTAAGTCGGGGTCTCCCGCGCCCGAGAGGGGGGCGTGGGTGGGCCCCCTCGTCTCCGGGGGGCTCTACCTCATGCTCACCCTGACCTCCAAGGCCCATCAGCTGCACACGCTCTTCCTGGGGACGGGGCTCCTCCCCTGGACCGTGCTGGCCTTCTTGCAGGCGGTTCATGCCCGCAGCTCGAGGGCGATTTGGGGTTGGGCGGCTCTGGCGGCCTTGCTGCTCGTGGTCAACCCCGCCATCCACCTCGTGCTGTTAGGCTTCGGAGCGATGACGGTCTTGGCAGGGAGCCTGCTGGGATGCGCGGAACGGCGGCGGGCCGCCCTGCGGGCCTGGGCGGTCGGCGCACTGGGCAGTCTCCTCTACGGGGTGGCTCTGCTGGTCAGCGGGCCGGGGCTCACCACGCCGGCGACCGCCTCGGTGCCTCCGGGCCTCCTCGAGGCCTGGTCAGGGCCCCTCGGACCGCGTCTCCTGCTCCCCCTCGGGCTCTCCCTGCCGGAGACGGCCCGCGCGGGCGAGTACGTCTTCCTCGACGACCTCTTCGCACGCTACCCGGCGGCAAGTCGGGCGCTGGGAGGGCTCTCGCTCCTAGCGGGGCTGGCTCTCGTCGTTTTCCGCCGCTCCCCCCGGGTCCGAGCCCTGGGGATCGTGTGGTTGGGATCCGTCTTCCTGAGCACCGGGGTCTACTACGATCTGTCGGGGTATCGCGCGCTGCTGGCGCTGGCCGAGCTCCCGGGGTGGGGGGGGACGCCGGCCCGGATCGTCCTGGCGGTGCTGCGCAACCCGGACCGCTGGCTCCTGCTCGCCTCGTTGGCGTGGTCCGTCCTCATCGGCCTGGGGATCGCGTTCCTCGTGCGCCTCGCGCTCCGAGAGGGACGGACTCGTCGAAGGGCACTCCGCCTCGGGTTCGCGGGGGCGCTGATCCTCGGAGGGATCCTCCCTCTGGGGCTCCACCCGACCTTTCGCCCCCTCGTCGCCGGGGACGTCGGGGGGGTGCTGCGCCCCGTCCCCCTGCCCACGGCCTACCGCGAGGCGCTCGCCCAAGTGGGTTCCGCCCGGACGCTCTACCTGCCGCCGATGGGGGCTCGGCCTCTCCGCTGGAACCGGGGCAAGAAAACCCAGGACGAGGCGCTCCTGTTGCTCCACGGAGGGCCTTCGCTGGAGGGCGTCACCGGCTCCCCCCTGCTCAACCAGCTCTACCTCCTCTACGCCTACCGCGAGCTCCTCTACGCCGGGCGCTCCCAGGCCTTGGGACGATACCTCGCGCTGGGAAGCGTACGCTACCTCCTCTTTCACGACGACGTGGAGTCCCCCCTCTGGCCGGATGAGTTCCTCCGGGTCCGCGAAGCGTTGTACGCCCAGCAGGACCTCCGCCTGCGCTGGGAGCGGGAGGGGATCGCCCTCTTCGAGAACGAGGCCCTCCCGGCCCGAGGCGCGGAAGCCCCCGTCCCCCTGAAGGCCGTGATCCTCTTCGAGGGACCGTGGGCCGAGATGGTCGCCCTCCTCGAGGCGGGGATCGATCCCCGACGCGTAGGTCTCCTCCCGGTGGGGGAGGGAGCGATCGACTGGGAGACCCTTCGGCGCTGGTCCGAGACCTGGGGGTCGCGGCTCCTCGTCTATCGGCCGCCCGGGCTCGCGGAGGAAGACCTCTGGCTCTCGCTCTGGTTGGGGTCCGAAGAGGTCGGCGCGGCCGTCGGTTACCCCGAAGTCGGATACGGACCGCAAGCCCGCCGGTGGTGGGACCACCGATGGCTTAACATCACCGCCTTCAACTTCGTGCGCTTCCAAGAGCGCTACGGACTCTTCGGCGTCGAAGGGGCCCGGGACTTCCGGCTGGCCGCCGCTGCGGAGGAGGACGCCGCGGTGGAGATCCCCCTGCGCCTCGCGCAGGCGGGGGACTACATCCTCTTCCTGCGCGCCGCCGCCCCCTGGGGGGCGCGGCTCCGCGTGACCGTGGATGGGCTCTATTCCCGCGAAGTCGAGCTCCCGAGCTCCTTTCCAAAAGCCCTCTACTACGCCTTCTACGAGGTGGACCGACTCCGCCTGCGGGCGGGCTCGCACCGAGTCCGCATCCGGACGCTCTCGAATCGCCCTCTGGTGATCAACCTCGTCGCGGCCTTTCCCGCCGAGGCGCTCCGGGCAGCCCGGGAGCGCGGGCGGGCCCTGCGCGCTCAATCCCGCATACGCTGGGCGACGACCCCGGATCAGGTACTCGACTTCGTCGCCGATCTCGCAGCCCTCCCCTCCCCAAGGGAGGGAGGACCGTCCCTCTACGGCCTGTACGGTCCGGTATACTGGGAGCGCCGCGCGCTGGAGGTTCGGGGGCCTTCCGGCACGGGGACGATCGAGTCGGTGCGCCCTCGACGCGCCTGGGGGATCGGACATCTCTACGAGGTCCCCGGGGGGTGGCGACCCGTAGGGTGGCCGGCCGCTCCCGGCCCCCGAGACGACGCACGAGGCGCAGACCTCTACGGAGGACAGGACGGGAGAGGAGGGCCGTGAGCACGCGCATCGCGATCTTCAAGGAACGGCTCGATCCGCACAGCGGGTTCTCCAAGCACATCCTCGAGGTGAGCCGCCGGCTCGCCGCCCGGGGGTATCGTTTCTGGATCGTGACGACCCGGCTGCGCTCTCCCCTCCCTGCGGCCGTTCTCGAGACGGATCGGATCGTGGTGCACGCGGTCGGAGGCCATCCCTACGGCTACATGCGGACGCGAGCCCGAGCGATCCGCGCCGCGGTGGCCGACGCGGATCCTCACCTCCTCGACGTCCACGGCGGCCCGGGGACGGTCTTGACCGCAGCGCGGCCTCGAGGGCTGGAACGACCGTGGGTCTTCTCCCTGCACGCCGGCCGGTTCCGCCGACGAGACCTCCAAGGCCTTGCGCTCGCCGACGGCTGGCGAGAGCCCAAGCTGCGGAGCCCCGCCCTATGGCTCAACCTGGCGCTCTCCGTGGAGGGGCTGGCCCGCGCCCTGAACGCGCGTGCCCCCTGTGCCGTCGCCGTCCCCACACGACGGCTTCAGCGGGCCCTCCGTCCCCGACTGGAGTGTCCCGTCTGGCACATCCCCTCCGGGGTCGACCCCGCGCTGGCCGAACGGCTGCCTCTCCCGTCGGCGGCCAAGCGGGCTTTGGGGCTGCCTCCGGAAGAGGCCCTTCTGCTCTTCTTCGGGAAGGCTCAGCTGCTCCGAGGGCTGGACACGCTCTTGGAGGCGTTCGCGCGCCTGGCGGCCGTCCGGCCTCGCGCCCGACTCCTGCTGGTGCTCCGGCCGGATGCCGCCTCCCGCCGCGTGGAGACTTGGATCGCCCGCCACCCCGCCCGAGAGCGGATCCACCGGATCCACCGGACCCTCGATCCGATGCCGTACCTGGCCGCCGCCGACGCCGTCGTGCTCCCCTTCCGCAGCGGCTTAGTCCTCCCCGCCCAGCCGTTAACCCTCTTGGAGGCCATGGCCTGCGGGAAGCCCGTCGTCTCCACGACGATCCCCCCCGTCCGCGAGGTGATCACGTCCGGGGAGGAGGGGTGGCTGGTCCCCCCCGGCGATGCCGACCGCTTGGCCGACCGCCTCCTCTGGGTGTTGGATCGCCCCGAGGAAGCCGCCCGGATGGGGGAGCGCGCCCGCCGCCGCGTCCTCCGCGACTACACCTGGGACGCGATCGCTCAACGCACGGACGCCTTCTATCGCCAAGCTCTGCGCGAGGAGGGAGGGCCGTGAGCCGCCGTCCGGAGGGCTGGGAGGGGTTTTGCGCCCGGGTCGCCGAGCTCCACGACCTCCTTACGGCGCTCGGGGTCCGCTACCTCTTCCTCAAGACCGTCAAGAGCTATCCGCATACGGACTCGAACGTCGACGTCTTGATCCCCCATCGGGCCGAGTTCCTCCGAGTGCGACGAGCCCTCCAGGAGAAGGGCTTTCGGCCCGTCTTCACGTGGGAGTTCGACAAGGCCATGCTCCAGCCGCCCTCCGGTCGGCCCTCCCCCTCCGACCCCGCGGCCCACCTGTATGCCTGCATCTCGTGGTATACCGTTCCTTATCTCGATGCCCACCGGGTTCTGGCCCGCGCCCGGATCCTCCCCTGGAACGGCTTGGCGCTGCCCGTCCCGGACCTGCAAGATGAGTTCTACATCGGCGCGCTACACGCCTTCTTCGAGGAGGAAGCCCTGACGTGGGGGGACGTCTGGCACCTGCAGAGCGTGCAGGAAGCGCTGCGCCGACGGCGGGCGTCCGAGCCGACGGACCTCTCGCCGGCCGCGCGGTGGGCGGTACAAGCCGTGGCTCGCGCCCTCGAGGAGCTGAAGGGCTTGCAGCCGGCCTCGGTCCGGGGACCCCAATCGACTCGGACTCGGGGGCGGGAGCGGGAGGTGGCGTACCCGTTTCCGAAACGGGTTCTATGGCGGGGGTTCGCCTTGCGGATGGGGGAAGCTCTGCAGCGGGGACGGCCGGGGGACCTGCTGCGCACGCTGTACGCCTATGGCGGTCTCCACGTCGCCAAGCGGCTCAAGCTCCTCCGCGGCTGAGGGCGATCCGCCATGCGACCGAGGGAACCGGGGACGAAGGCACCCCGAGAGAGGGGCATGAGGGGCAGCGGCCGCTTGATTGCAGTGATCGGCCTCGACGGCAGCGGGAAGACGACCCTCGCCCGCGAGCTCGTAGAGACCCTTCGGGAAGAGGGGTATCGAGTCTGCTATCTGCACGTCTGGCCTCGGATCCCTCGCCTTCGGCCTTCGCCCCCCCGGGGGTCGGGGGCACCGAGGTCCCGACCCCCGTCGTCCCTCCCGCGCCTGCCCCTCGGGCGGGCCGTGCTGCTCCTGCTGCTCCTGTGGGGGATCTTCTGCATCCGCTTGCCCTACCTGCTGCGCCGCTACGACGTGGTGGTGTGCGATCGGTTTCTGCACGACTTGGTGACGTACCTGCAGCTGCGAGGGCGGAACGGGATGGCCGCTACCCTGCTGCACCTGGGAAGGTCGCTCCTGCCCCAAGCGATCCTCTGGCTCCGGGTGTCCCAAGAGGTCCTGGCCGCCCGCAAGGGGGCGGAGAGAGAACACGCCCCCGAGGTCTACGCGCGCTGGGATCGTCTGTACGAGGAGCTCGTATCCGCCGTGCCGGCCTGGCGTCGTGTCACCCGCCCCCTCGACGGAGCCCTTCCCGTGTCGGAGCTCCGGGAGGTGGCCCGGGCGTGGATCCGGAAGGCCTGGGAGACGGGAAGCGAGCCCTCCTGAGCAAGTGAGTGAGCGTGTTCTCAGGCTAAGGGTCAGGGTCAAGGTCGATGCGCAGGCGGGCGTAACGGACCTCGAACGCCCTCAACTCGTCCGCCACCCGATCGGACCA
>JALSGO010000026.1 GCA_026982655.1 Candidatus Bipolaricaulota bacterium | reverse complement strand
CTCCTCGCAGAGGTCGTGGGTCTCCTGGACCGTCCGCTCCCCGGGCACCAGCAGATGAAAGTCGATGAAGCGCTTCCTTCCTGCGCGGCGGGTCCGCAGGCGATGATACGTCACCCGTCCATTTTCTGTGTAGCGCCGCAGCACCCGCTCGATGATCCGGAGCTCCTCCGGGGGCAAGGCGTGATCCATGAGCCCCCGGGTGGAGCGCTTCAAGAGCTCCACGCCGGAGACGACGATGTTGAGGGCCACGGCGGTCGCGATGAGGGGATCGATCCACCACCAGCCCGTGAGGAGCACGGCTCCCAAGCCCCCCACCACCCCCGCCGTGGTCCAGACGTCGGTGAGGAGGTGCTTGGCGTGGGCCTCTAGGGTGATGGACTCGTTCCGGCGGGCCATGCGCAGCAGGGCGTAGGCCACGCCCCCGTTGACGAGGGCGGCCAGGACGGCGATCCCCAGGCCCTCGGGAAGGTCGCTCAAGGGGACAGGGTTGCGAAAGCGCTCCCAGGCCTTGTAGGAGATCCCCGCCGCGGCCCCTAGGATGAGCACGCCCTCGACGCCGCTGCTGAAGTATTCCGCCTTCTCGTGGCCGTAGGCGTGGGTGGCGTCCGCGGGGCGGGAGGCGATCTCCAGGGCAATGAGGGCGATGATCGCTGCGGTGAGGTTGATGAGCGACTCCGCCGCGTCGGAGAGGAGAGCCACGGAGCCCGTAAGCCCGTAGGCGAACCCCTTCAAGGCTAGGGTGCCGAGCGCCGCCCCCAGAGCCAAGGCCATCGCCCGACGTCTCGTGATGCGCTTCATGGCTCTAGGGGTCTCCCAGCCACTCCTCGCGGGAGATCCCGGAATCCCGCAGGATGCGGCGCAGTAGGCCTACGCCGATCTCCCCTTGATGGGGGTTCGGCACGCGAATCGTCTGGTCCCCTCGGCGCATCAGTTGATGTCTGCCTCCGGGAAAGGGGCCTTCAAATCCGAGCTCCCGGAGCCTTTGGATAAAGCGCTCTCGTTTGACCGGGGTGAGACGTCTTCTCCCGCTCATGTAGCAATACGATTGAGGTCTATGTCTCCCACCGCCGGCAGGGGAAGATCGTGCTTGAGACGAAAGAGGATCCACTCTTCCAGCACTTCTTGGAGCTCTCGACGACACTCCTCCTCGGTGGGAGCGTTCGCCCATACCCCCTGGAACCCGGGAATGCTCCCGTAGAAGGTCCCGTCCCCCAAGCGTTCGAAGCGGGCTCGCTCCATCGCTGCACGAATGTAGCTAGTAAGCACCGGCGATCACCGACCCCATTGTAAGCAGCGACGCTGCGGAAACCCAAGTCCTGCTTGACGCGCTCCGTCGTAGGGCCTATAGTACGGGCGTGATCCCCCATGAGCACCGCAGAGTACCCTTTGCGTGAGTATCTGGAGAAGCTCGCTTCGGAAGCCCCCACCCCCGGCGGCGGGAGCGCCTCGGGGGTGGTGGGGAGCCTGGCCGCCGCGCTGGTGGCCATGGTCGGACGCCTCACCGCGGGCAAACTCGAGGACGAGGGCCTTCGAGGGCAGTTGCAACGCCTCGTCGCGGAGGCCGACGAACTCCGCTCCCAGCTCTTGGGGCTGGCGGACGAGGACGAGGCGGCCTTCGACCGGGTGATGGCCACCTACAAGCTCCCCAAGACCACGGACGAGGAGAAGGAGCGGCGCAAGGCCGCCGTCCAAGAGGCCCTGAAGGGAGCGACGGAGGTGCCCTGCCGCACGGCGGAGGCCTGCCTCCAGGTGCTCCACAAGGCCCGCGTCATGGCCGAGCACGGGACCCCCACGGCGATCAGCGACGTCGGCACCGCTGCGTATCTCGCGGAAGCGGCGCTCCACTCCGCGCTGCTCAACGTGGACATCAACCTCAAGTACCTCAAGGACGAGGCGTTCCGCAGTGAGCACGCCCGGAAGCGAGAAACCCTCGCCCAAGAGGCTCCTCGGCTCCGCGAGGAGATCCTTAAGCTCGTGAAGGAGCGCATGTAGCCTGAGATGGCGATCGAAGCCGAAGCCGGAGCCGAAGCCGAAACCCAGCTCCGCAGCGAGTTCCTCACGGTGGCCGTCGAGGCGGCCCGCGAGGCCGGAGCCTTCCTGCGGGAGCGCTTCGGAACGATCGAGCGCTACGACCTCAAGACGAGCCACCACGATCTCGTCACCGAGGCCGACCGCACGGCGGAGCGCCTCATCTTGGAGCGGATCGGGAAGGCGTACCCCGAGCACGGGGTCCTCTCCGAGGAGAGCCCGCCCCGGCGGACGGACGCGCCCTATCGTTGGGTGATCGACCCCCTGGACGGGACGACGAACTACGCCCACGGCATCCCCTTCTTCGGGGTCTCCCTCGCGCTGGAGGAGCGCGGGGAGGTGGTAGTGGGCGTCATCTACGACCCCCTCCGTGAGGAGCTGTACACGGCCATCCGGGGGGAGGGGGCCCGGCGGGACGGCCAGCCCCTCTCCGTCTCCCGCATCGACGATCTCAAGAAGAGCCTGTTGGCCACGGGATTCCCGCTGCGCTCCCGGCTCAAGGAGCGGAATTTGAAGATCCTACGGGCCTTTTTGCCGAAAGCCCAGAGCGTGCGCCGGTTCGGGTCGGCGGCCCTCTGTTTGGCCTATGTGGCCTGCGGGAAGCTCGAGGCGTATTGGGACCTGAGCCTGCACCGTTGGGACATGGCCGCCGGGTATCTGTTGGTCCGGGAGGCCGGTGGGGTCTGTACGGATCTCCGGGGGGGCGAGGTCGGCCCCGAGGGGCGAGAGTTGCTCGCCTCCAACGGGCGCGTCCACGGGCAGCTTCTGGACGTGATGAGGGGGATTCCCGAATGAGCCGGAACCGGGACGAGACGGTGAAAACGGTGCGCATCGCCGAGATCCCCTCCGTGCTGGGCGAGGAGGTGCAGCTCCAGGGCTGGCTCTATCAGAAGCGCTCCAGCGGGGGGATTCAGTTCCTGATCCTGCGCGACGGCAGCGGCATCCTCCAGGCCGTGGTCACCAAGAAGAACCCGGAAGCGTTCGAGGCCGCCGAGGAGCTCACCCAGGAGTCGGCCCTCAAAGTCCGGGGCGTCCCCAAGGAGGACCCCCGCGCGCCCACGGGGTACGAGCTCTCCATCACGAAGCTCGAGCTCGTCCATCGGGCGGAGGATTACCCCATCACGCCCAAGGAGCACGGACCCGGCTTTCTGCTAGATCACCGGCACCTGTGGATCCGCTCGCCGCGCCAGGCGGCCATTCTGAGAATCCGTCACGAGGTCCTGCAGGCGATCCGCGACTTCTTCCACGAGCGGGGGTTCGTGGCCACGGAGGCCCCCATCTTCACGCCCCTCTCGGTGGAGGGGACGACCACCCTCTTTGAGGTGGAGTACTTCGACGAGAAGGCGTACCTCTCGCAGAGCGGGCAGCTCTATCTCGAAGCGACGGCGATGGCGCTGGGGTGGGTCTACTGGATCGGCCCGGCGTTCCGCGCCGAGCGCTCCAAGACGAGGAAACACCTCATCGAGTTCTGGATGGCCGAGGCGGAGATGGCCTACTGGGACCACGAGCGCAACCTTCGGCTCCAAGAGGAGCTGGTGAAGTACGTCGTACAGAGGGTGCTGGAGCGCCGCTCCGAGGAGCTTGCGCTGCGGGAGAGGGACACCGCACCCCTCGAGAGGGCGGTGGAGGAGCCCTTCCCCCGGATCACGTACGCGGAGGCCCTTGAGATTTTGAAGCAGAAGGGCTTCGAGATCCCCTGGGGGGAGGACTTCGGGGCGCCCCACGAGGAGGCTTTGGGCGAACACTTTGGGCTCCCCGTCTTCATCGAGAAGTTCCCCGCGCGGATGAAGGCGTTCTACATGCAGCCCGACCCCGACGATCCGGACGTGGTGCTCGCCGCGGATCTGATCGCCCCCGAGGGGTATGGGGAGATCATCGGGGGGAGCGAGCGGATCCACGACGAGGCCCTCCTCGTGCAAAAGCTTCAGGAGTTCGGGCTGCCCCGGGAGCCCTACGAGTGGTACATCGACCTCCGGCGCTACGGCTCGGTTCCTCATGCAGGCTTCGGGCTGGGAATCGAGCGGACGGTGGCGTGGCTTGCGGGGGTGCAGCACGTGCGCGAGTGCATCCCCTTCCCGCGGATGCTCTACCGGCTGCGGCCCTAGCGCAACGGGATTACGGCCACGGGGTGATCCAGACGAGCACGCTCCAGAGCGCGTGGGAGATCATGACGGGCACGAGACTTCGCTCCATGAGGAAGATCCAGCCCCAGACCAGCCCTACGACAAACGCCGCCAGCGCCGCGGGAAGCCCCAGCCAGAGGGCGGCTAGGGCGTAGAAGCCGGCACCCAGGAAGAGGCCGCTCACCGGCCCGATCTGCCGTACGAGCACCCGCTGCAAAAAGCCCCTCCAGTATATCTCCTCTGCCGGAGCGACTCCCAGGAGCAAGGGAAGGACAGGCCACAAAGGCCGCGCTCCCGTCCCGTCGTCGTGAGACGTGGGGGGAAGAGCCCAAGTCAGAGGATCGGGCACATCGGGGAACAGCACTTGCAAAGCCGACCACCCCAGACGAGCGAGCCCGTACAGCAGGAGCGCCGAGAAGATCCCTAACCCGAGATGGCGTCGCTCGAAGGCAAAAAGCCGCCCACGATCCGATCCCATAAGGAGAAGGGAGACGAGCGCCAACAACCCCCAAACCAGGATCAGCCGGAGCCAGAACGCTCCTGCCTCTTCCCCCGCGGGATCGTTCCCGAAGCGGAAGACCCAACCCCAGAGGAGGAGCGCCAGGAGGAGGCTCCCTCCCGCTGCCGTCAGCGCTCGAATCTGCGTGGCGGATGGACTCCTTGTGGGCATCTTTTGTTCCCTCGCACGTGATCCCCAAGCCGGAACATCGGAATGATGGAACGGTACGCCATAGGCTTTTGGGAGTCAACTCGGGATTGCAGGGCCTCTCCCCCTCCGAGTACAATGTCTTCAATTCCTATGGCGAAAACGGGCAAGAATCGATCAAAAACGTCGCGGGCTTCGTCGAAGTCGAAGGCCCGGCAGGGAAAGCGCTGGATCCGCCGCCTCTTGTGGGGGGTGGGCGTGCTGGCGGTGGGCTACGGGGCCGTCCAGCTGCTGGGGATGCTCTACGGGGACGCACCGGGCTATGCCGTCCCCATCCAGGGACGCGGCCATACCCCGGAGTGCACGATCGGCGGGTACAACAGCCGCCCGCCCACCTCGGGCTGCCACTCCCCCGGTCAAGCGGCGTACGGGATCCACGAGGAGCCCGTTCCCCACGAGCTGCAGCTCCACAACTTAGAGCACGGGGCTGTGGTCGTTCAGTACCGCACCTCCGGCGCGCTCGGGGCCGATGAAGGGCTCATCTTCGACCTCACCGACCTCGTCGAGCGGCTGCGCAAGGAGGACGTAAAATACTGTCGGCTCATCCTGGCTCCGTACCCGTATAGCTTCCTCCTGTCCGAGGGCGTGCGCGAGCGGGCGGGGCTCTCCGCCGACGAGGTGGCGGAGAAGCGAATTGCGCTCACCGCTTGGGGCTGGATCGAGCTCTTAGACGAGTTCGACGAGGGGCGCATCCGGGCCTTCATCGACGCGCACATCAACCGGGGGCCGGAGAGGGCCAACGACTGCCCATGAGCACAAAACCCCTCCTCGCTGCCGGAGCTGCCTACCTTCAAGAGGACCTTCAAGAGGTCGAGCGGGTGCTCGCCCAACGGCTCGATTCCTCCGTCCCCGTGGTGTCGGACCTGGGGCGCTATCTGGTGGAGAGCGGCGGGAAGCGCTTCCGGCCCGCCTTGGTCTTGCTCTTCTATAAACTCCTGGGTGGGGAAGGAGCGTATCAAGACGCCGTGGAGCTGGCCGCCGTGGTGGAGATGATCCACCTCGCGACGCTGGCCCACGACGACGTGCTGGACGAGGCCCCCGAGCGGCGCGGACGGGCCTCTTTGTGGAAACTCTCCGGGAGCCAGATCGCCGTCTTAGAGGGCGACTTCATCTTCTCCCGGGCATTTCGGCTTCTGAACCCTCAGCCCTTCCCGATCCGCGAGCGGATCATCGAAGCCGTGGAGGAGGTTCTGGAGGGCGAGCTCCTCCAGGAGAGCCTTCGCGGACGGCTCCCCACGGAGGAGCAGTACGACCGGGTGATCGCGGGCAAGACGGGGGCGCTCATCCGGGCCGCCTGCGCCGTAGGAGCCCTCTGCGGCGACCCCGACCTGCCCGAGGAGCGCTTAAGTTCGATCGAGCGGGCCGGACTCCTCCTGGGAACGGCCTATCAAATGATAGACGATCTGCTGGACGTCTTCGGGGACGAGGCGCTGGGGAAGCCCCGCGGCATCGACCAACGGGGGGGATGGCTTACTTGGCCCTACATCCGCCTGGTGGAGCGCTCCGGCGATCCGCGGCTTTTGGAGCTTCTCCGAAGGCCCCTGGACGGAGAGCAGAGACGGGAGCTGCTCGTCCGGATGGAGCGCTTGGGGATCCGGGAGGAGTTCGCCGCCCGAGCGCGCCGCCGGATCGAGGAGGCCAAGGGGAGGCTGGGCTGGCTTGCAGACTCGCCGCTCAAGGCGGTATTGTTTCAGGGCTTCGACTTCGTCATCGAACGCGATCGCTAATCCGAGCACCGCATAAGGGGAGGTTGAGGTCAGTGGAAGTCCTCAAGGTCGCAGCGTCGTCGAATCCCAACTCCGTCGCCCGGGCGATCATCGGGGCCCTGCGCAAGGCCCCCCAGGTGGAGGCCCACGCCATCGGGGCCGGGGCGGTCAACCAGGCCGTCAAGGCCGTGGCCATCGCCCGACGCATCCTCGAACGCCAGGGGAAGGACCTCATCATGACCCCCGGCTTCATCGAGGTCGAGGTCGACGGCCAGGAGCGCACCGGCGTGCGCATCCTCGTCGAGCCCAAGCCCTCGGCCCCGTAATGAGCCCAACCAGGACAACCCAAAGAAGATGAACCCCATCGTCCGCGAGATCGCCGAGCGGGCCGCGGACCTCTTGCGCGTCCCCGTGGCCCGGGTGGAAGGCGTTCTCGCCCCGCCGCGCGAGGAGTCCTTGGGGGATTACACCATCCCCTGCTTCGCGTTTGCCAAAGAGCTTCGCCGCTCCCCCCAGGAGATCGCCGCCGAGCTCGCATCTGCTTTGGAGGAGCTGTCCTCGGTGGAGCGGGCCGAGGCCGCCGGGCCCTACGTCAACATCACCGTCGATCGTCCGCGACTCCTTGCGCACATCTTGGGGCAGGTCCTGCGAGAGGGCGAGGGCTACGGAAGCAGCGGGGAGGGTCGAGGCAAGACGATCGTCATCGATTATTCTTCGCCGAACATCGCCCGGCCCTTCACCATCGCCCACATGCGCACGACCGTGTTGGGGCACTCTCTGAAGAGGATCTACGAGCACCTGGGCTACCGGGTCGTGGGCGTCAACCACCTGGGGGACTGGGGGACGCAGTTCGGGGCTCTCATCGCCGCGTATAAGCGCTGGGGGGTGCGCGAGCGGGTCGAGCGAGAGAACGTCTACGAGCTCTTCCGGCTCTACGTGCGCTTCCACGAGGAGGCGAAGCAAGATCCCTCGCTGGAGGAGGAGGGACGCGCGTGGTTCAAGCGCCTGGAGGAGGGCGACCCCGAGGCCCGGGAGCTGTGGCAGTGGTTCGTGGACCTAAGCTGGCAGGTTTTCCAGCGCTACTACGAGATCCTGGGCATCGAGTTCGAGGAGGTCCGCGGCGAGAGCGCCTATCGGGACCGGACGGGCCCCCTCATCCAAGAGCTGCTGGAGAAGGGCATCGCCAAGGAGAGCCGAGGGGCCGTCATCGTCCCCCTGGAAGATTCCGAAGACGGAAAAGACGACAAAGAGGAACCCCCGCTGCTCCTGCGCAAGAGCGACGGGACCACCCTCTACGCCACGCGGGACCTGGCCGCGGCGATCTACCACTACGAGACGTATCGCTTCCACAAGAAGCTCTACGTGGTGGACGCGGGGCAGTCGCTCCACTTCAAGCAACTCTTCAAGGCCCTGGAGAAGATGGGCTACCCCTGGGCCAAGGATTTGGTGCACGTGGCCTTCGGGGTGGTGCTCTTCGAGGAGCAGCGGATGAGCACCCGCGCCGGGCGGGTCGTCTTCTTCGAGGACGTTCTAAACCAAGCCGTCGAGCGCATCCGGCAGATCATCGAGCAGGCCGAGAAGAAGACGGACCTCACCGAGGAGGAGAAGGAGCGGGTCGCGCAGGACGTGGGCGTGGGGGCCATCGTCTACGCGAACCTAAGCCGCTCCCGGCTGCAGAACATCCACTTCCGCTGGGACGAGGTGCTCAGCTTCGAGGGGAGAAGCGGCCCCTATCTACAGTACACCCACGCCCGGCTCGCGGGGGTTCTTCGCAAATACGGGAGAGAGATCCCCCAAGCGCCCGACTGCGCCGCGCTCTCGCAGCTCCAAGAGGTCGCGCTGGCCAAGAAGCTCGAACAGTTCCCCTCACGGGTCCAATCGGCGGCCCGGGAGTACGACCCGTTCTTGCTGTCCGACTATCTCTACGATCTCGCGCTGGCCACCAACAAGTTTTACGACTCCTGCCGGGTGCTGGGGGAGCCCTCCGAGGTCGAGGGCGCGCGGATCGCGCTCGTATACGCGGCCAAGACCGTGCTCAAGAAGGGACTGGAGCTCCTGGGCATGAAGGCCCCGGAGAAGATGTGATCGAGATGAAGTGGCTCGAGAGGCTCAAGCAGGGCTTAAAGAAGACGCACGACCGGCTCAAGGAGCAGATCACCTCGGTGCTGCAGGGCCGCAAGCTCGACGAGGAGCTCCTAGAAGAGTTAGAGGAGGTCCTCATCGGGGCCGACCTCGGGGTGGACACCACCCTAGAGATCTTGGACCGCCTGCGGGAGCGGGCCCGCAACGAACGAGCTCAAGCGGAAGACGCCGAGGTCGTCCTGGGGTGGCTCAAGGAGATCCTCATCGAGATCCTGGAGCCCGCGGAGGGATCGCTCGCGCTGCGGGCGGACGGCCAGCCCACCGTGATCCTCGTCCTGGGCGTAAACGGTTCGGGGAAGACGACGAGCATCGCCAAGATCGCGCAGCGCTTGAGGGAGCAGGGGCGCTCGGTGGTGCTGGCCGCCGGGGACACCTTCCGGGCCGCGGCCATCGAGCAGCTGGAGATCTGGGCCGAGCGCGTAGGCGCAAAGCTCATCAAACATCGGCCGGGCGCGGACCCTGGGGCCGTGGCCTACGACGCCGTGGATCACGCGCTCAAACACGACCAAGACGTCGTGCTCATCGACACGGCGGGGCGGTTGCACACGAAGTACAACCTCATGGAGGAGCTCAAAAAGATTAAGCGGGTGGTGGAGAAGCGCTTGGGCCGCGAGATCGATGAGCGCCTGTTGGTGCTGGATGCCACCGTCGGCCAGAACGCGCTCGCCCAGGCGAAGACGTTTCACGAGGCCGTGCCCCTCACGGGCCTGGTGATCACCAAGCTCGACGGGACGGCCAAGGGCGGCGTGGTCCTCCCCATTGCGAAGGAGCTTCAAATCCCGATTCAATTCATCGGGGTGGGGGAGACCGCCGAAGACTTAAGGGAGTTTAAGGCCCGCGAGTTCGTGGAGGCGCTGTTGGAGTAGCTACTACTTGGTGTGCTCCTGAAAGAGTTCTGCCAGTTTGACCCCTAGAGCATTTGCTAACTTCTCCAAGGTTTCCACGCGGGGTGAGGGGTCTTTCTCGTTCTCGATGCGACTGATCGTGATTCGGCTGATTCCGGCGCGCCGGGCCAACTCCTGCTGGGTCCATCCGAGTTGAGTGCGCAGCCGCTTGACCCTCTGAGCGAGCACGAGACGATCCCGGCTCTGCCGTTGTCGAACCCTCTCGGCGTAGTTCGGATCGCAGTAGAAGCGGGCAAAATCCCAAGGAATACCGAGGGGTTCGGCTTCCCCTCGAACACCGAGCAGTACGACATAGGGATTCGGCAGCTCCACTCGTTGTACATCGAGCTTCTCCGAGCGCTTTAGCTCTTGGAGGGGAACCTCTCCCTGCACGCCGTCGGCGAACCTCACGCCGAGAACGCGGCGGGCCTCATCCACCCAAACCTCCGTTATCATTTTGTGAGCATCTTTGAGTTTCACCACCTGACCCATCGGACTCACCTCTGAGCCTCATAGCGCTTCCACAGGTCGAGAAGGGCCTGTCGATGTTTGCGATAAGCCCTCAGAATGACACGACGCTTCCCGGGCGGCGGCTCATCCATGAACTCATCGGTAAGCAGGTTGATCCGCACGTCCTCTCCCTCTACCAGCACGTGTACGTGAGGCGGAGGGTGATCATTCGGCCAAACGCGGAGTTGAACACCACCCTCCCGGATTGCTGCGGCCACAGGAGGAGCGTATCATTTGCGATGCATGAGCGCAAGCCGATAATTCCTTCTCGGAGTGTGCCCCGTCAAGCTCCGGCTTGGAAAAGTTTCTCGAGGATCTCCCGTGCCAGCTCCCGCTTGGGCTTCTTCGGGAGGTCCTCGGTGCGACCGTCTGGGAAGATCAGGGTTACCCGGTTGGTGTCCACCTCGGGACCTGCTCCCTCCTGCGAGATGTCGTTGGCCACGATCGCGTCCAAGCCCTTCTTCTTGAGCTTCTCCCGGGCCTTGCGAAGGAGGTCGCCCGTCTCGGCGGCGAAGCCCAC
>JALSGO010000025.1 GCA_026982655.1 Candidatus Bipolaricaulota bacterium | reverse complement strand
GCGATCCCGGAGGCCACCTTGCCCACCACGTCGTAGGTCGCGGGCATCACCACTACGAGATCGGCTCGGTGGGCCAGCTCCACGTGGGCCAGGGGCTCGTCCCGAAAGAGGTCGCACAACACGGGGCAATGGGTGAGGGCCTCGAACGTGAGCGGGGTGACGAACTCCTGCGCCGCGCGGGTCATCACCGCCCGCACCGCCGCTCCGCGCTGCACCAGTTGGCTTGCGACCGCGGCGGCCTTATAGGCGGCGATCCCGCCGCAGATTCCCACGACGATCGTCTTGCCCGACAGCGATGGGGGACTCATCTCGATCCGGGGGGATCGTACGATGGATCCCGGCGGGGGTCAAATCGATAGGGTGCCAAGCGCCGAGGACGGACGGAGGCGAGGATAGGAGGGATCAGAAGCGCAGCTCGAGCCCCAGGGTCGGCTCGAGCAGGCCTTCGGGGGTGAGCAGGGTGCTGAACGAGATCAGCCCGGCGAGGGTGGCTTCCAGCTTGAATTCCCGGGAATTCCCGGTCCAGGTCGCCTGTCCGGTTAAGCTCAGGTCGCCGAGCTGGGCCGTGATGACTAAAACCTCCTTTTGTACCCCTTCACCCTTGGCGAAGACGGTGGTGCTCGTGATCGTATTGGGGCCGAGCTGGAACTGTACTTCCAGCTGGCCGCGCTTGATCGTGAAGTCTGCCGGGTCCAGCTCGGCCTCGCTGCGTATCGTCCCGTTGCTGATGCGCACGGTGATCTCCCGGATGCCTAGGGGGGCTGCCCCTTCAACCGGTGCCCCCGAGTCCGACGAGGGACCGAAGGCTAACGAGAGCAGATCGGCTCCTTGCAGTTGAGCGGCTACTCCGGCGGAGAGGCCGCCCTCCCCTTCTAGGGTGAACACCAGGGTGATCTCATCCTCTAAGGGGGGCAGGCCGGTATCGGAGCTAAGGAGGCTCGCTACCAAGTACTGCATAAAGCCAGCGAGGAAGTCCATCCGGGCGGCGAGCGAGGCCACATCTCCCAACTGTACGATGACGGCCTCGCTGCGGGCGGGGGTCGCTTGGAACCCGATCGGTTCCATAGAGCTTCCCTCCTCCCCCAGAAGGAGGTTCAGCAACGTTTGTCGACCGTCCAAGTGGCGCGCCAACCGCTCGATGTCCTCTCCGAGACGGATCTCTCCACCCCCCAACTCGAGATACGGGGGAATAGGCGCACGCTGCTCCTCCACCTGAAGGAGGTAGAGCGGGGTGAGGGTGAAGTCGACGATCTCGGGGGGCGATCCCCACCCGGCCGGCAAGGAGGCAGGGCGTTCTGACGAGGGCACCGCAGGCAAGCCCCCCGGCCGCTCTAGGAGTCCCTCATCGCTGTTCGCTGCGACGGTCCACGAGATCCCGCCTCCTACGAGGAGGCCCACGAGAACCCATCCATAGAGGCCGCCGCGAAGAAGCCATTTCATACGCTGAGCCTCCCTTCAAAGGAGTGTACCACGCCCGCCTGCAAAACGTCAAGAGTTCCCAATTACCTTCACCGCGTGGAGGCACACCCGGACGCGCGTTGCATTCCTCCCCATGCCCACGTACACTTCCATGCGAGAACATGTTACAGGGAGTTCCCAAGGTTCCGATATTCCATTGGCCCAGAGGGAGCCTGAAGTACAAGTTTGTCCTGACGTTAACCCTCTTTACCGTGCTCTTGTCGACGTCGTTTGGGGTGATCTCCGTCCAGCGGCTGAAGGGGGAATTGGAGAAGCAAATCCTGGCACGGGGATACTCCATTGCTCGCGACCTTCAACAGAGCGTCGCCCGTCCGGAGAACCAAACCCCCTCCCAACTCCACGGCGTCTTGGTGCTCTATCTGAGCGTGGTCAACAAGCTTCGGGAGTTCCTGTACGTACAAGTCGCAAAAAACGGGCAATTCGCCACCATCCCGGCGGACGCCGCAAAGCGCTTCGATCTCTCCCTGCGCACGGTGCAGCAGACGGAGGAGCGCAGCGTGCGCTACTGGGAGGAGGGAGGGGTGCCTTATATAGACCTCATCATCGCCGTTCCGCCCCCCGACTCCGATGTGCGTTGGGTCCCCGGCCAGCCCGCATCCTTGGAGAAACCCGCCCCGGCCTACATACGCCTCGGCCTCTCGCTGGCGTACGTCGAGCAGACGGTCCGGCGCGAGTTCCTCCGCACCGCGGGCTTGAGCGCCCTGTACATCCTCGTCGGCCTCCTGGTGGCTTTTGGCCTCTATAAGAGCATCTTGGGCCCGGTGGAGGTGCTCATCCAGTCCGTAAAGCGCTTCCGCCAAGACCGCCACGCCCGCGCCCTCGTCACCTCGGGCGATGAGCTCCAGACGCTCGCGGAGGAGTTCAACCGCATGGCCGACACCATCCAAGAGCGGGACGAACGCCTCGAGCGCATCAACGAGCAGCTCCGCCGGGCGAACCGCGTAAAGAGCGAATTTCTCGCCATCATGGGCCATGAACTGAAAACCCCGCTGCACGCGATTCGGGGGTACGCCCAGCTCTTGTTGGAGGGCATCGACGGCCCCGTCACCCCCGAGCAGCGCGAGGATCTAGAGAACATCCTGCGGTCCAGCGACCACCTCCGGGCGCTCATCGACAATGTGCTCCAGTTCAGCAAGCTGGAGGCGGGCGAGGAGGAGCTCCACCCCACGGTCATCGCCCTGGACGAGCTGCTGGAGGAAGCCCTCCAAAACGTAAAAGTCCTGGCGAGGGAGAGGGGCGTCGACGTCCGGGTCGAGGCGAACGGCCTGTACGTGTGGGCAGACGAGACGAAGCTCAAGCAGATCCTCATCAACCTCCTGAGCAACGCGCTCAAGTACACCTCGGAAGGACACGTTCTTGTGAGCGCCGAACTGCGGGGAGAAGAGATCCTCTTTGCCGTACGGGACACGGGCATAGGGATCCCGCCGGAGCACCAGGCCAAGATCTTCGAGCCCTTCACCCAGCTCGACTCCTCGAGCACGCGGGCGTGGGGCGGGATCGGGCTGGGGCTCTCCATCGTGAAGAAGTACGTCGAGATGCACGGAGGGCGCATCTGGGTCGAAAGCGAACCCGGGAAGGGGAGCACCTTCTACTTCACCCTGCCCCGCGGCCCTCTGCCGGCCAAGCTCGCCCAGGCTCCCGCCCGCTCGATCTCCCCTTCCGTCCCCACCCCCTCAACCTCAGGCCGAAGGCGGTGACGAAGAATGCGCATCCTGATCGCGGAAGACGACCCGAAGGCCCGAGCGTTGCTCGCGAAGTTCTTGGAGGCCAAGGGGCACGAGGTGATCCCCGCCCGGGACGGGGAGGAGGCCCTCCGGCTCTTCCGGGAGAAGAGCCCTGATCTCGTGCTGCTGGACGTGATGATGCCCAAGGTGGACGGCTGGGGCGTTCTCAAAGCGATCCGGGAGCAGGGGGGCACCCCCGTGATCCTGGTCACTGTCAAGGACGCTACCGAGGACAAGGTGCACGGGCTCTCCCTGGGGGCCGACGATTACATCACGAAACCCTTCGACCTTAGGGAGGTCGAGGCGCGCATCGAGGCCGTGATGCGCCGCGTTGGCGGTGCGGAAACCCCGAAACGCTTGGAGATCGGGCCGCTCCTCATCGACGACGAGACCAAGGAGGTCCGCGTCTACGGGAAGCGGGTGGACCTCTCGCCCAAAGAGTACGATCTTTTGAGGTTCTTGGCCTCCAAGCCCGGGCGGGTCTTCTCCCAGGAGGAGATCTTGAGGAACGTCTGGGCCGACAGCCCCTACGCCGGGGCCGAGGACGTCAAAAAATACATCTATCTGCTGCGCAACAAGATCGAGCGGGACACAGCCCGTCCCGAGCTCGTGGTCACCGTCCGAGGGTTTGGGTACAAGCTGAACGCCGAAGCGTCTTCCTCCTAAGTCCGTCGAAGCCCCTAAGCCTAACGGAACTTTCTCGCCGGGAGCGGGTATATGGGGTGAGCCGCGGGCGGGGGAAGCCGATGGCCGGAAGAAGCCCCCTCATCCATCCCAGCAGCGCCGCTGAACCCGCCCGCGGCCCTTTCTATCGCACCTTCAACGTCCGCAGCCGGTTGATCGCCGCCGCCAGCTCGTGCCTGCGGAACCGGGCCAGGTCCCCCCGAGGGGAGCCGGTGCCGGTGAGCACGTCTAAGCCCCGAGTGTCGAGATCTCGCATTACCCCCTCGAGGACCTCGCGCAGGGTCCGGCGACCGTCCATGTATTGCCGTTTGGCGTAGACCATCGCCTCCGCGATCGCCCGCACCTGGGAGGGGTGGACGATCTGCTCCACCGCCGAGAGGTCGACCTCCTCCGTCCCGAAGACGAACTCGTCGGTGTCCCGCACCTTGAGCTTGACATCCCGCCGTCCGCGGCTCGGATCCAAGCTCTCGGGTAGGGGCACCCTTGGGGTGACCTCCCCGAAGCGCTCTCCCCCCTCGGGCCTTCGGGCCGTTCGG
This sequence comes from Candidatus Bipolaricaulota bacterium, assembly GCA_026982655.1. Lineage (GTDB taxonomy): Bacteria > Bipolaricaulota > Bipolaricaulia > RBG-16-55-9 > RBG-16-55-9 > JALUUA01. Next base: position 14,337 of record JALSGO010000025.1, on the reverse strand, counting down.
TAGGCGCGCGCGATCTCCTTCGCCCGCGCGGTGACGTCGTGGGGGAGGAACTCAATCATGGCGATGACGGTGTCGGCCACGTCGAAGTAGTCGCCGCTTCCGCCCATCACGAGCACGGTGGAGACCCCGAAGTCCCGATAGAGGGAACGGACTTTGTCGAGCAGGGGGGTGATCGGCTCGTGCTCCTTGGCGATCAGCTCCTGCATCCGGTGGTCCCGGATGAGGAAGTTCGTCGCGGAGGTGTCCTCGTCCATGAGCAGCACCTTCGCCCCGGTCTCGAGGGCCTCCACGATGTTGGCCGCCTGGGAGGTGCTGCCGCTGGCGTTCTCCGTAGAGAAGGCCCGGGTGGAGCGCCCGCCCGGCAGATCCCCGATAAACGGCGAGATGTTCACCTTCTCGACCCGGCGCCCGTCCTCGGCACGGATCTTGACCGCGTCGGGATGGGTGACGACCAACTCGCGCCCGTCGCCCGGGACGTGGTTGTAGATCCCGCGCTCCAGCGCTTGGAGCAGGGTGGATTTCCCGTGATACCCCCCGCCGACGATGAGGGTGATCCCCTCGGGAATCCCCATCCCCGTCACCCGACCCCGATGGGGGAGTTTCAGCTCTACGCGCAGCGAATCCGGGGCTTGAAAGGGGACAGCTCCTTCCCCCGGGGAGAGGGGCCGGTCGTCCACCCCGCTTCGGCGGGGGAGCACGGCCCCGTCGGCTACAAACGCGATCAACCCCAGGGAAGCAAGCTGCTCCCGCGCGGCGTCCGCGTCCTCGGCGGTCTCGACGTGCCTTCGCAGGGCCTCAGGGTCGAGGTTGCGGTAGTGAAGGGCGCGCTCGACGATCTGCGGGAGGGCTTCCGTAAGCAGCGAGAGGGCTTCGCGGCCCAGGACCCGCCGCCCCGCCGCGGGGAGGCCGACCACGAGGCGGGCCTCTACCCACTCGTCCGCAAGGAGCACGGAGCTCTTCTCCAGGATCTGCTGATAGCAAGGGTCCACGGCGATCAGGCCGCTCTTGCCCGTCCCCCGGCGACTGCTGAACTTGCGCGTCCAGCGGTCGAACTCTCGTGTGAGAAAATCCCGCAGGGCGACCTCGCGGCTCTTGTTCCCGAAGAGCTCCCGCGGGAAGCCTGCGAGCTCTAGGGGGACCCGCACGCGCAGGCGGCTCGGCGGGGCGAAGGGATCTCCCTGTACGCGGTCTATGAAGAGCGTAAACCCCGGGAACTCGTATCGCCCCCGGAGGTCTTGATAAGCCTTGTAGCCCTTGCCGTCGATCCGGAGCAGGACGCGGCGGAGGTCTTGATCCGTGGCCATCTGCCGTATCTATCGGGGTTTCTCGTGCTCTTGGAGGAGCTCCCGGGCCGCTCGGAACGGCCCCTGTTCGCCCCGGACGATCCGCTCGATCTGGCTGTCGAGAAGCGCCGTGCCGGAGGCGTCCCACAGCCGGCGGCGCAGCTCCTCCTCGACGAGGCGGCGCAGGAAGGCCCGCAGGCGCTCCTCCCGCTTCTTTCGGAGCCCGCGCGCGCCCAGATGCGCCCGGTGGCGCTCGATCGCGTCCTTGAGGCGCTCGATCCCCTCGTCTTGGAGCGCGGAGATCTTGAGGATGGGCGGGATCCACATCTCCTCCGTCATGTCGGGGCGAAGCGCCAGCTGAAGGGCTTGGGCGGCCCGGTCGGCCTCGGGCTGGTCGGCCTTGTTCATCGCGAAGACGTCGGCAATCTCGAGGAGCCCCGCCTTGAGGGCCTGGATCGCGTCCCCCGACTGGGGGGTGAGCACCACCACGACCGTGTCGGCGGACTCCATGACGTCGATCTCGACCTGGCCCACGCCGATGGTCTCGAACACGATGACGTCATATCCGGCGGCTTCTAAGAGTACGGAGACCTCGTGGGCCATCTCGGAGAGGCCGCCCAGGCTCCCCCGGGTGGCCAGGCTCCGGATGAAGACCCCCTCGTCGTCCCGCAGGCTCTGCATCCGGACCCGGTCGCCCAACACCGCCCCGCCGGAGAAGGGGCTGGTGGGATCGCACGCCAGGATGCCTACGCGCTTCCCCTCCCGACGGAACCGCGGGACGAGGCGGTCCACGAGCGTGGACTTGCCCGCCCCCGGCGGTCCCGTGATCCCGAGACGATAGGCCCCTCCCGTTTGCGTTCTCGGGTAAAGCGCGTCGATGACGGCCTCGTAGCCGGGGCCGCGGTCTTCCACGAGCGAGATGAGCCGGGCCAGCGCTCGAGGGTCCCCCTCCAAGAGCGCTGCCACGAGGGCGTCCGTGCCGGATGTCTGCGTCGTCCTCATCGTTTGGGTCTTCCTAAGGCCCGTAGGGCTTCGGCTTCACGGGGGAGCGGATGTAGGCGACGTCGGGGTGCTTCGCCAGCTCCAGGAGGTCCTCGACGGCCACGAGGGCCTCCACCTCCTTGCCGAAGCGCTCCTCCACCACGACGCGAAAGCCCTCGGGGACCTCGGCCTCGGGGGAGGCGAGCACGAGCACCACGCGCACGACCCAGAACGCCTCGAGCCCTTGGGTCTTGGCGTACTCCTCGGGGCTCTCGGACACGGCCAACTCAAAGAGCTGCCTCTGAATCTTCCCCTCGTACTCCTCCCATCGGGCCGCGGTCGTCGGCGTTGCGGGTTCTATCGCCTCCTCCTTCCCGTTCTCGGCGCAGCCTGAAAGTCCCAGGGCCAACCCGAAGCCCAGTCCCAGCAGCGCGATCATCGCTGCGAAGCGGGACGGGCTCGGGCCCCGGGCGTCAGCCCTCGGGCGGGCGATAGCGGGTGTCGATATGGGCCACATCGTCGCAGACGATCACCTCGTTCCCCGGGGGGATGGCGAACTCGCGCACGGAGCCGTCGTCCAGCGTCAAGCGCACGACGCTGGGGGCGTCGGTGATGTTCGTGTAGACCACACAGCCGTCGCGTACCGCCCGCTCCCAGTCGTCCGGGTTGACGAACTCGAGGCTCACGAAGCGGATCGCCAGCAGCTCGCCCGGCGGGGCCTCCACGGTGAGCGTCACCGGGACGGCAAGGGGGCTGTTGAGCGCGCCGGGGGCCGTGAGGGTGATGGTGCCCTCATAGACGCCGGGCTCCAGGCCCTCGGGCTGCACGGAGACGCTCAGCTCCGAGGGGGCCTCGCCTTGGGTGGAGCTCAGTTGCAGCCAAGGGACGTCCACGGAGGCCTCCCAGGCCAAGACGCCGCCCCCGGCGTTCGTGATCTTCAAAGTCTGAGGAGCCGGGGGATCTTGCCACAATACAGCCGAGAAGCTCAGGCTCGCGGGCTCGACGGCGATGCGGGGGGCTTCCAAGACGGTGAAGACGACCTCGCCGCTCTCGGCGGTCCCGGCAGGGGTCGTGACCGTGAAGGTCCGCGGGCCGGGGGCCGCGTCGGGGGCGATGCGAATAACGATGGGAAGCTCCGTCTCCGTGCCTCCCTCGCGGATCGTGGCGGTGACGCCGGTGCCGCGGAAGGCCACCTCCGTGGCCCCTTCGAGGTTCTCCCCCCGGATGACGGCCTCCACGGTGGTGCCTTGGAGCCCCTCGGCGGGTTCGATGCCCGCGATGACGGGCCCGGCGGGCGCGCCCGGAGGCTGCGCCAAGAAGAGGACGCCTGCGCCGTAGTCGTTGTCTTTGCCGGGATTGCCCGCGTCCTCCGCGCGCTCCTCTAGGAACTGCTGGACCTCGTCGGGAGTGGGATCGCGCCCCCGCTCTTGGCGCAGGGCCTGGATCACCAGGGCGGCTGCGCCCGCCACGTGGGGCGACGCCGCGGAGGTGCCGGTAAAGCCGGGGTTGCGTCCGCGACCGTCCCCGGTCCAGCGGCCGTAGCTGCTGGTAGAGACGTGCGAAGGGGCGGCCAGATCGGGCTTGATTCGCCCGTCCTTGGTGGGGCCGCGACTGGAGTAGACGAGCAACCGCCCGTCGGGACAGAGGGTCCGAGGGCACCGCGTCGTCGAGTGGTGTACGGCACCTACGGTGATCACGTGCGGGGAGATGGACGGCTCCGTGATGCTCACGCTCCCTGCTCGCTCCAGGAACTGAATCCGGCGGCAGGGGCAGTTGATCGTGAGGTCAAAGCGGGAGTCCGGAGCGCCCGCCCGCTTCTTGCGGATGACGAGATGATAGCGCTGGATCTCGCCGACACGGCTTACGTCGAAGTCCTCGCTGGCAAAGACGAACTGTACGGGCACGCCCGGACGCCAGATCCAGTCGGTGAGCTGCCCCACCGAGCCGTTCCAGTCGGGAAGGGGGACGAGCTGGCCGCCTTCCTCGCGCATCACGACGAGTTCGTAGTCTTGAGGGGCTCCCCGACAGGGAGCGTCCCAGGCGAAGACCACACTGATGATCGAAGTGGCCACCCGTGTGCCGTCGGGGTACTGATACTCCGTCAACACGACGTCCAGGGTGTTGCCCTCGTCGTTGGCGGTGTAGTTGAGGAGGTTATCCCCATCGGGGTCGTTCCAGTCCCCCTGCCAGTGGACGTCGCCCTCGTTCCCGGCGGCAGTGGCCCAGGTGATCCCGCTCGCTTTGGCTTCCTCGAAGAGATCGGCGAAGATCCCGCCCCCCTCCCGGAAGCAGCCCGAGGGGAAGCCCAGCGAGGTGTTGATGACGTCCACGTCCTCCTCGATGAGCCAGTTGACCGCGCGACGGAACTGGAGATCCGTGCTGAACATGGCCAGATAGAGCGTTGCGCCGGGGGCGAGGTCGTAGACGATCTCCGCCGTACCTGTCCCGTGGACCTGAGCCCCCCGAGAGGCTTGGGGCTCATACATCGCCTTGTCGGAGCGGAAGGAGCGGGCGACCACTCGATCCTCCGGCGGCAGTTCCCGACCGAGGAGGCGTTCGTACCCGTAGAAGCCGCCGGGATCGACCAGGGCGACCTTCACGCCCTCGCCGTCCAGCCCGGCCTCGTTCCAGAGAGGCGCGTTGGTGGCCTCGAGTCCCTCGCTGCGGATGCGTCCCTGCGCCAAACGGGGTCGGACCGGCAAGCGCACGAACGCTACGTCATCCACCCGGCTTAGGGTGCGGAGCTGCTCGATAGGAACCCACGCTTGCACCCCTGCCTCTTCGACGATCTCCACAACTCCACCGAGGCCCTGAACCGCCCGAGTGACGGTCTCCGGGGAAGCCCCGGGGGCGACCTCCACAACGACCTGCACGCGCCCCTTTTCCACGCGGAGGGCAAAGTAGGAATCCGCCTCTACCTCTCTCGAGGCCGAACCGCGGGTCAGGAGTTGCACCGGAGCTGCAACGGCCTTGTACACTCCGGCCTCCCCTTCCTCGATCAGGGTCTCGAGAACCCGTTGGAGTTTCGCCGGTTGCCCGGTCTCCTCATCCCGGTCGGCAAACAGGGACAGGGATGAGGAAGCGGACCCCGAGGCCAGGACCGGAGCTTCCGCGGGGAAGTCGGGCGCATTCGTCTGTACGTCCTCTCCCTTCCCCACCTCCCAAGCGAAGATCGCCAGTGCGAAGGCAACTACCGCACTCCTCCAAAGCGCCTTCCCGTTCCCTCTGTTGCGCACCGCTCCTCCTTTCCAGACCCTCTGGTGCATGGATCGAGCTCCGATCCGATTCGTCTCCCTCTTCCTCAACGGAGATCTTCCCATTGTAGCATCGAACGGCACGGTCGGACAGCAACGACTTGTCCAAGCAAGGGCCTAAGGGGTTCGAGCTCCGTCCTTCTTAGGGCGAAGAGCCGGGAAGAGGATCACATCGCGGATGGAGCGCGCGTCTGTAAAGAGCATCACCAGCCGATCCACCCCCAGCCCCAGCCCGCCCGTCGGAGGCATCCCGTACTCCAGCGCCAGTAGAAAATCCTCGTCGAGGGGGTGGGCCTCCTCGTCGCCGCGGCGGCGCTGCTCTTCCTGCTCCCGGAAGCGCTCCCGCTGGTCGAGCGGGTCGTTGAGCTCCGAGAAGGCGTTCCCCAGCTCCAAGCCCCCGATGAAGGGCTCGAAGCGCTCCACGAGATGCGGGGCCTCGGGCTTCGCCTTCGCCAGCGGGGAGATCTCCTTGGGGTAATCCAACAGGAACGTGGGTTGGATGAGCTTGGGCTCCACGTACTCGCTCACCAGCTCGTCCACCAGCCTGCCCCAGGTGGGCTGCTGGTCCACGAAGAGCCCCTTGCGCTGGACCGCCTCCCAGAGCGCCTCGTGGGTGGGCAGCTCCTCCAGATCCAAGCCCGTGTGCTCGAGAAGGGCCTCGCGCAGCGGGAGCCGCCGCCAGGGCGGGGTTACGTCCACGTCGTGTCCCTGATAGCTCAGCTTCTCCTTCCCCAGCTCTTGGGCGATGGCGTAGACCATCTGCTCGGTAAGCTCCATCATGTCCTCGTAGTCGGCGTAGGCTTGGTAGCACTCGAGCATCGTGAACTCGGGGTTGTGGCGGGTGGAGATCCCCTCGTTGCGGAAGTTCTTGCCGATCTCGTAGACGCGCTCGAAGCCCCCGATCAGTAAACGCTTCAAGTAGAGCTCGGGGGCGATTCTCAGATAGAGGGTCTGCTCCAGCTCGTTGTGGTAGGTGGTGAAGGGCCGGGCGGCGGTGCCCCCGTAGATGGGCTGCAGGATGGGCGTCTCCACCTCCAGGAAGCCGCGCTCGTCCAAGAATTGGCGCATGGCGCGGACGATCCGGGAGCGGGTCTCGAACGTCCGCCGGGAGGGCTCGTTCACCAGCAAATCCAAATAGCGTTGGCGATAGCGGGCCTCTCGGTCCTTGAGGCCGTGCCACTTCTCGGGGAGGGGGCGCAGCGCCTTGGCTAAGAGCTGAACATCCTCCACGCGGACGGAGAGTTCTCCCCTCCGGGTGCGCACCACCCTCCCGTAGGCTCCCAGGAAGTCCCCGAGGTCCACATCCCGCAACAGGAGCTCGTAGCGCTCCTCGCCCAGGGCGTCCTGCGAGAGGAGGAGCTGGATCCTGCCCGTGCCGTCTTTGAGGTCCCAGAAGGAGGCCTTCCCCAGCACGCGGCGGCCTGTGATCCGGCCCGCGACCCAGACGAACTCCTCCGTCTCTTCCCCCGGAGGGAGCTCGGAAAAGCGCTCGTGGAGCTGTTGGGCCGTGTGGGTGCGTTCGCAGCGGGCGGGATAGGGGTCGATCCCTTGAGCGCGCAAGTCCTCGAGCTTGCGCAGGCGCTCTGCGCGCAGCCTCTCCTCGGCGCTCACCGATCAGCTCCTCTGGATGCCGACGATCTTGTAGCGGACCAGTCCCGAGGGGGTCTCCACCTCGACCTCGTCGCCCTTGCGCCGGTTCATGAGCGCCCGGCCCAGCGGGGACTCGGAGGAGATCTTGTTGTGCTCGAGGTCCACCTCGGCGGGGCTCACGAGCTCGAAGGTGATCTGCTCGCCCGTGTCGAGGTTCTTGAGGGTCACCCGGTTGGCGATCCCGACCTCCTTGGTGCTGATCTCCTCCTCCTCGATGACGCGGGCGCGCTCGAGCAGCTCCTCCAGCCGGCGGACCTCCAGCTCGTAGAACTCCTTCTCCGTCTGGATGTCCAGGTACTCCTTGTTCTCCCGCAGCTCCCCGCCGTGCTCCTTGGCCATCTTGAGCCGTTGAGGGATCTCCTCGTGGAGGATGCGGCGGTACTCCTCGAGCTGCTTCTTCTTCTGTTCAAAGCCCTCTTTGGTAAGCAATACTTCGCTCTCCGCTTCCATGGGCCCGGCCTCCTCTCGATGAAAGAACCTCCCGCGTCCGGCGGAAGATTCGGGAGGGCTCTCTCGCTTGCTCTTCTCGAACTGCAGGGATTTGAAGCGCCGAAAGTATATCACGCGGGGGCTTCCCCCTGCAACTGGGCGAGGAGTTCCTCCAGGCTCCGGCAGACCCGGCGGTAGTCCAGCCCCGCGACGGAGGGCTTCGGCTGCACGATGAGGTCGTACCCCCAAAGCTCCTGTTTGTGGCGGCGGAACCACTCCCGGATCCAGCGCTTGACGCGGTTGCGCCGGACGGCCTTCCCCAGCTTCTTGGAGACGGAGAGCCCCAGCCGGGGCGGCTCCCCCTCCCCGCGAAAGAGGACATACACCCGGAACTCGTCGTTCTTAAGGAGCCGACCCTCGCGGTAGACGCGCTCGAAGTCCCGCCGTCGGGTGAGGCGGTGCTCGCGACCGAAGCTCTCGTCGGCCTGAGGTTCGAGGATCATATCGAATCCAAAGCTCCCTGGGAATGGCATCCCTCCGGCAGCCCATTATAATAGTCGCCGTGAACGACGATGCTCGACCTCAAAGCGATCCGCGAAAACCCCGAGGAGATCGAACGGAGGCTCAAGACGCGCGATCCGGAGGTGACCCTAAAACCCCTCTTGGAGAAGGACGAGCGCCGCCGCCGGATCCTCCAAGAGGTGGAGGGCTTAAAGCACGAGCGCAACGAGGCCTCCGAGGAGGTCGCGCGCCTCAAGCGCGAGGGACGCGAGGAGGAGGCCCAAACGCGCATCCGAGAGCTGCGGGCGCTCTCCGAGCGCATCAAGCAGCTCGACGACGAGGTCTCCCGACTGGAGGAAGAGATTCGGGATATCCTGGTGCGGCTTCCGAACCTCCCGCACGAGAGCGTCCCCGTAAGCTTCTCCAAGGACGATAAAGTGATCGTGCGGGAGCACAAGGAGAGGCCGGAGCTCCCCTTCGAGCCGAAGCACCACCTCGAGCTGGCCCACGAGCGGGGGCTGTTGGACTTCCCGCGCGCGGCGCGGATCGCGGGCTCCCGCTTCCCGATGTACGTGGGCTGGGGCGCCCGCCTGGAGATGGCGCTCATCCAGTTTTTCTGGGATTTTCACTGCGAGAAGACAGGGTACATCCCCGTGCTGCCCCCCTATCTGGGGAACCCGGAGTCGATGTTCACCGCCTCGCAGCTGCCCAAGTTCCAAGACGACGTGTATTACATCGAGCGGGATGAGCTCTACCTCAACCCTACCGCGGAGACCCTGCTGTGCAACCTCCACCGGGGGGAGATCTTGAACGCCGAGGAGCTTCCGCTGAAGTATATGGCGTACACGGCCTGCTTCCGGCGGGAGGCCGGGGCCGCCGGGGAGGAGGAGCGGGGGCTCATCCGCGTACACCAGTTCAACAAGGTGGAGCTCTTCAAGTTTACGACCCCCGAGACGTCCTTCGACGAGTTGGAAAGCTTAGTGAAAGACGCCGAGGCCGTCCTGCAGGCGCTCGAGCTGCACTATCGGGTGGCGCTTTTGCCCACGGGGGACATGGCCGCCCAATCGGCCAAAACGTACGACTTGGAGGTGTGGATCCCCTCTCAAAAGCGCTACTACGAGGTGTCGTCCTGCAGCAACTGCACGGACTACCAGGCGCGGCGGGGGAACATCCGCTACCGGCCCGCCCGGGGCGAGAAGCCCCGGTACGTCCACACGCTCAACGGCTCCGGACTGGCCACCTCCCGCTTGATGGTGGCCATCCTGGAGACGTTCCAAGAGCCCGACGGTCGGGTGAGGGTCCCCGAGGCGCTGCGCGACTACCTCAAGACGGACGTCATCCCTCCAAGGTGATCCTTCCGTGAAGGTTTCGAAGGCATTTCGCTTCTATATATTCGTCTCCCTGCTGATCGGGCTGGCGCTGTCGCCCGGATCGGGGAGCTGGGCGGCTCAACCCGGATCGGGCCCAACCCCGCTTCCGGACCTTTTGCCCCTGAGCTTGGAGCTGGATCCGCCGGACGTGGAGCCGGGGCAGCCCGCCACGGTGCGCGCCGTGGTCGCCAACCGGGGGGAGGCCGATGCACGATCGTTCTGGGTGGTCTTCACCGCCGACGGCAGGCCCTTAGGCTCGCAGCTTCTACCGGGGCTCGCCGCCGGGGAGGAGGCAACCGTCGAGGCGATCTGGATCGCCACCCCGCAGCGCCAGACCCTCGAGGTGCGCGTGGACTCCCCCAACCGGGTGGAGGAGTCGGACGAGGAGAACAACGTCCTGCGGAAGGAGATCCAGCTGGGGGCCGATCTCGTCCTCACGGAGTTCCGGTGGGAGCCCCGCTTCCCGAAGCCGGGGGAATCCACCCAGATCGCGGTCACGATCACGAACCAAGGGACGCGGGATGTGGAGAAGAACTTCGCGCTCAGGGTCGCCGTGGGGCGCAGGACGCTGGCCACCCGCTTCTTCGCCGGGCTGCCCCGGGGGGCATCCGTCACCGCCGAGGTGGCGTGGCGGGCGGAGGAAGGCTCCCGGGTGCTGCGGGCTTGGGTGGACCCCTTCGACGCCGTTCCCGAAGCCGACGAGGGGAACAACGCCCTCACCCGAATCCTCGACGTCTCCCCCTTGGAGTTTACGGGGGCGGATCTGGCCGTCGCGGAGCTGACGCTGACCCCGGCGGAGGCTCAATCGGGGGAGAGCGTCACGTTGGAGGCCGTCCTCGCAAACGAGGGCAGCGGTGCGGCTCCCGCGTTTGAGGTCGAGTTCCTGGCCGACGGGGAGCCGATCGCCACCCGAACCGTCGCCGGCTTAGGTCCGGGAGAGCGCGTCCGGGTGAGCGTCCCCTGGGTCGTGGAAGCGGGGGAGCGGCGGCTGCGGGTCCGGGCGGACTCCCAAGCCCGGATCCCCGAGGTCGACGAGGAGAACAACGTGCGGGTACACGTCCAAGAGTTCGGCCCGCCGCTCAACGCCTGCGGGCAGTACGTCTTCTTGGACGTGGAGCCGGGGGCCCTCCTCCAGCTCCAAGAGCTGACCGGACTGGCGGAGGAGGCGGTCGTAAACGTCTTCCTCCCTCAGGTAAAACGGGTGATGGAGGAACAGTACGAGGGCGTCAACGTGCGGTTTCTCTTCCGCCGTCCGCCGCGGGGCCATGCTACCATCCTCTTCGACGAGCGGGACATGGGCAGTACGCTCGGTCGCGCTCCCTTAGGTCGTCGCTTCGGAACGGCCTACGTTTTCATCGGGAGCTTTCTCTCCCGGCGCTCGCTACAAAGGCTGCCCCTCACGCGCCTGGCCGTGATCCTAGGCTCGGTGAGCTCCCACGAGCTCGGGCATCTCTTCGGGCTGGCTCACAGCTCAAGGACCCGTGCCGACGATATCATGGCCGCGAATGCCGACCTTTCTCCGTATAGTGGAGACCGTCTCCCTCGATTCACCCCCGAAGCCTTGCAGCGACTCCAGCGGATGTTCCCCTTGGAGTGCTCATCGTAGGGTCTTGGGCTTGGGGCTTGGGGTCAGCGAGCCTTCCGGGCAGCGGACGGAGCAGCCAGGATGTGAATCGGCTGTCCCAAGGCGGCCTCGGCGGCCTCCATGAGCGCTTCCGGAAACGTGGGGTGGGCGTGAACCGTGAGCGCAAGGTCTTCGAGGCGGGCGCCCATCTCCACGGCCAGCGTCGCCTCCCCGATGAGGGTGCTCGCTTCGGGGCCTACGATCTGGACGCCCAGCACCACGTGACTCGTCCTATCGGCCACGACCTTGACGAAGCCGTCCGTCTCGCCCAGGGAGAGGGCCCGACCCAGCGCGGTAAAGGGAAACCGGCCCGTGACCACGTCGTAGCCCTGCTCACGGGCTTCCCGCTCCGTGAGCCCGACGTAGGCGATCTCGGGGTCGGTGAAGATGACGGCGGGGACGGCCTGCCAGTCGGGGCCTGCGGGCTTTCCGGCGATGATCTCCGCGGCCACCAAGCCCTCGTGGGAGGCCTTGTGGGCCAGCATCGGCGGGCCCGCGACGTCGCCGATGGCCCACACCCGGGGATGGGTCGTCTTGAGCCGATCGTCGACCTTCACGAATCCGCGCCCGTCGAGCTCGATCTGGGCCTTCTCCAGGCCGATCCCTTGGGTGTTGGGCTTTCGGCCTACCGAGACGAGCACACGGTCGGCGTCCACGGAGATCTCGCCCTTGGGGGTCTCCGCCGTGAGCGTTGCGCCGGACTTGCCCTTTCTCAATGCTTTGGCTTTGGATTGGGTGTGCACCTCGACGCCCAGGTCCTTGAGGCGGCGCTCGACGACCCGGACCAGCTCGGGGTCCGTGCCGGGGAGGAGCTGCTCCATCATCTCGATCACGGTCACCTTCGCCCCGAGCTGGGCGAAGACCGTCCCCAGCTCGAGCCCGATGTACCCGCCGCCGATCACCACGAGCTTCTCCGGGATCTCCGTAAGCTGGAGGGCGTGGCGGGAGCCGAGCACCACCTCGCCGTCGAACTCGAAGCCGGGAAGCTCGATCGAGCGAGAGCCCGTCGCCAGGATGCAGTGCTTGAACTCGACGGCTTGAGTACCGTGCTCGCTCTCTATCAAAACCTTCTTGGGGGATTGGAAGACGGCGGTGCCCTTGAGGATCTGTACCCCGTTCGCCCGGAGGAGCTGCTCCACCCCCGAGGTGAGCTTGCGCACGACCTCCTGCTTCCACGCCTGAAGCTGGGCCGCGTCTACCCTAAGCCCCTTGACTTCGATGCCCAGCTCCTTGAGCTGGGGGATCTTGTGCGCCAGGGTGGCCCCGTGGATCAACGCCTTGCTGGGGATGCACCCGTGATTCAAGCAGATCCCGCCGACCTCCTCGCGCTCGACCAAGGTCGTCTCAACCCCCAGCTGCGCGGCGCGGATGGCGGCCACGTACCCGCCGGGGCCGCCCCCGATCACCAGGAGCTGGGTCCCCATCGCGATCTCGCCCACGACCATCAGAAGGTCACCGCCCTGCGGATGCCGCGCAGCACCCGGCCCGCGTCGGGGAGGTAGAAGTGCTCCATCTGTAGATAGGGAATCGCCACGTCAAAGCCCGTCACCCGTACCACGGGGGCCTCCAGGTGCAACAAGAGGCGCTCGTTGATGAGCGCGGTGATCTCCGAGGCGAAGCCCGCCGTGCGCGGGGCTTCTTGCACGACCACGCAGCGCCCCGTCTTCTCCACGGACCCCGCGATCGTCTCCCAGTCCAGGGGGACGAGGGTTCTTAGGTCGAGGACCTCGACGGAGAGGCCATCGCGCTCCTCGGCCTCCTCCGCCGCCTGCAGCGCGATGGGCACCATCGAGCCCCACGCCACGAGCGTGAGATCCTCCCCCTCCCGCGCCACCCGCGCCCTCCCCAGGGGAACGACGTAGTCCTCCTCCGGAACTTCCTCCCGAAACGCCCGGTACAAACGCTTGGGCTCGAAGAAGATCACGGGATCCGGGTCGCGGATCGAGGCAATAAGAAGCCCCTTCGTGTCGTAGGGGTTGGAGGGGATCACCACCTTCAGTCCGGGCGTGTGGGCGTAGTAGGCCTCCGGGCTCTCGGAGTGGTGCTCCAGGGCACGGATGCCGCCGCCGTAGGGGGCTCTTATGACCAGGGGGACGTGGAACCGCCCCCGGGAACGCCACCGGATCCGGGCCGCGTGCGACACGATCTGATCAAACGCCGGAGGCATAAAGCCGTCGAACTGGATCTCGGCCACGGGCCGCAGCCCGTAGACGGCCATCCCGATGGCCGTGCCCACGATCCCCGACTCCGCCAGGGGGGTGTCTATAACGCGGTCGGGGCCGAACTCCTCCAGCAACCCCTCGGTGGCGCGGAAGACCCCGCCGTCGACGCCCACATCCTCCCCCAGCACCACCACCCGGTCGTCGCGGCGCATCTCCGTGCGAAGGGCATCGTTTACCGCCTGTACGATGTTCAGCGGTGGCATCTCGATCACCTCTTACATGAGCGTTCAGCGATCCGCCGTCGGCTATCCATCGTCCGTCCGTTCGTCCGGTGTCAACGATCTGCTAAAATTGCGAAACTCTTTTCAAAGCGCAGAGGACGCGTCCGGCGTCCGGCAAATAGAGCTCCTCCAAGCGGGCCAGCGGGATCGTAGTATCGAGGCCGCTTACCCTCAGAGCCGGAGCCTCAAGATCGTAGAGGGCCTTGTCGTTGACCAAGGAGACGATCTCCGCCGCGAAGCCCGCCGTGCGCGGGGCTTCCTGCACGACCACGCAGCGCCGGGTCTTGCGCACCGAGGTCAGAACCGTTTCGGCATCCAGGGGGACGAGGGTTCTCAGGTCGAGGACCTCGACGGAGAGGCCATCGCGCTCCTCGGCCTCCTCCGCCGCCTGCAGCGCGATGGGCACCATCGAACCCCACGCCACGAGCGTGAGATCCTCCCCCTCCCGCGCCACCCGCGCCCTCCCCAGGGGAACGACGTAGTCCTCCTCCGGAACCTCCTCCCGAAACGCCCGGTACAAGCGCTTGGGCTCGAAGAAGATCACGGGGTCGGGGTCGCGGATCGAGGCAATAAGAAGCCCCTTCGTGTCGTAGGGGTTGGAGGGGATCACCACCTTCAGTCCGGGGGTGTGGGCGTAATAGGCCTCCGGGCTCTCGGAGTGGTGCTCCGGCGCGTGGATGCCGCCGCCGTAGGGGGCTCTTATGACCAGGGGGACGTGGAACCGCCCCCGGGAACGCCACCGGATCCGGGCCGCGTGCGACACGATCTGATCAAACGCCGGAGGCATAAAGCCGTCGAACTG
>JALSGO010000024.1 GCA_026982655.1 Candidatus Bipolaricaulota bacterium | reverse complement strand
CCCTGGCAGAAGCGGGATTCCGCCTCGATCAAGTCCGCGAGGCCGTGGAGGAGAGGGTGGCCGTCATGCGGAGGCCCAACCTCGACGTGGGGCAGGTCATCCAGCGGTTCTGCCCCGAGTGGGACGAGCCCTTCGACCCCGAGAGGCACATCAAGGCCACCGCGGACCTCTCGGGGCCAGGGATCGACGTCTTCCGGGAACTGGCGGAGCTCGCCGGGCGGGACCTCGTGCTCGAGCGCATCCCGCTGGCCCACCCCGAGCTGGTCCGCTGGGCCTCCCGGAACTTTCTGTTGCCCAACGGGACCGCGGGGACGAACGGGGCCCTCGCCGTCGTCGCAGCCCCCGCCGTGGTCGAGCGCGTCGCCGCAGAACTCGAAGCTTTGGGACATCGACCCCGGATCATCGGGCGCGTCGGCGGGGAAGGCGGGCGGCTCACCGTCCCGCCGGAGGCCCGCGAGTACATCGCGGACTGGCCGGAAGCCTATCGTATCGTGGAGCCAGCGCGTTAGACGAATCCGAACGCGAAAGGCAAATGCAAAGGAAAGCTCGACAAAAAAGGGGGTTGATGCGATTGGGATGCTGACGCGGCGGCAGTTCTTGCGGCGGGTCGGAGCGGGCGCGCTCCTCGGGACGAGTTGGGCGCTCTTGGCGTCACGGAAGGACGCCTTCGGCTCCGCGCACGAGGCGGGGGCCGAAGCCGAGGAGCGCGACCTCCTCTTCGTGGTCAACAACGGGGACGAGAGCGTCACCGTGATCGACACTCAAACGGACGAGGTCCTCAAGACCTACTTCGTCGGGACCACGGCGAGCTTTCCGGCGAACAAGCGCTACGAGCGGGGGTCGCTGCTGCTTACGGGGCTCCACGTCGACAACGACCCCGCCGTCCACATCGTCGATCTCCGGCGGGAGGAGCTCGTGGCCCGCATCGAGACGGGCTCGACGCAGAACTACATCGAGACGACGCCCGACGGGCGCTACGCGATCGTGGCCGCCCGCTTCACGGACGAGTTCCTGAAGATCGACGTGGACCCCGCGAGCGAGACGTTCGGGCAAGTCCTGGCGCGCCGGAAGCACCTCGAGGGCGCCCAACCCTGCGACATGACCCTCTCCCCCGACGGGCGGTTCGCCTACGCCCCCGACCGGGGGACGGACACCTTCACCGTGCTCGACGTCGAGACGCTTGAGGTCGTGACCACGGTGCCGGTGCCGCCCCTGGTGGCCGAGCCCCCCATCGAGCCCTTTATGGATACGGCCTCGCCCGACGGGCGGTACGTCTTCGTGGAGAACATCGAGGGGCAGGGCACCGTGAGCGTCTTTGATGTGAGCGACCCCGCCAGCCCTCAAGAGGTCGAGCGCTTCACCCAGGAGCAGGGCTTAGGAGTCCGCCCCCTCACGGACGAGTTCACCCCTGACGGGAAGCTCAACTTCATCATCAACCGCGACAGCAGCGACCTCACGGTCGTGGATGTAGAAAACCTTCAAATCGTCGGGAGCATCCCCCTGGTCGAGGGCGGGAATCCCGTGGCCGGGGATTTCTCCTTAGACGGGAAGAAGTTCTACGTCCCCGTGCACAATCAAGATCTCGTGGTCGTGGTGGATGCTCGAGAGCTGCGCGTTCTCAAGACCATCCCCGTGGGGCCGAACCCCGTGGGGGCCGTCGTCTTGAGGACCCAGGTGCCGCCCGTCGAAGGGGTAGCCGTGGGCTCGCTGCCGCTCCTCCATCCCCCGGAGGAGCACGGTTGCGACCTCCCCTGCTGCGGTCGGGTGTAACGCTTACGGCATGCTCATTCCTGCCATGCCCACACCCACGAAGGGACTGACGAGGAGGGAGCTGCTGAGGCGGGCCGCGGAGGTCGGGGTCTTCTTGGGGCTCCTCGGCTCCGGAGGGTACGGGCTCTGGGCGCTGAGCCGCCCCTACGCCCGTGACCGCCTCCTCCCGCCCCCGGAGCTTCGGGGGCTCCTCGAGGAAGGGACGGCTCGGGTGTTGGACGCGCGGCCCCCGCTGGCGTACCGTCGGGGCCACCTCCCCAGGGCTGTGAACGTCTGGGATCTGGACCTCCACGTCTGGGAGGACGTCCCTCGGCGGCTGGCCCCCGTGGACCGTCTGGTCGAGACGATGCGCCGGGCCGGGGTCGGGCACGAGAGGCCCGTGGTCGTCTACGACGGCGGCGAAGGGGTCTGGGCCGCGCGGCTCCTCTGGGTGTTGGACTACCTCGGCCACCCCGACGTCCGACTGCTGGACGGGGGCCTGCCCGCCTGGGCATCGCACGGAGGCGGGCTCACGGAGGAGCCCCCTCGGGTCGAGCCCACGGCGTTCGAGCCCCGACCCCGCCCGGAGGTGCTCATCGCCTTCGACGAGCTGCGCGCCGCCCTCGAAGCCGGAGACGCGCCCCCGGTGGTCGATGCCCGTACGCCCGCGGAGTTCGCCGAGGGACACCTCCCCGGCGCCCGGCTCCTGCCCGCCGAGGCCCTCCTTGGGGCCGACGGGCGCTTCCGGGGCGCTCATGAATTGACCCTGAAGGCAAAAGAGGCGGGCCTCCCCCGGGCATCGTTGAAGGCGGAAGGGCCGGAGGTCGTCGTCTACAGCCGGACGGGGCTGCGGGCCTCGTTGGTCTACCTCGGGCTTGTCATGCTGGGGTTGGCCCCGCGGGTGTACGACGGCGGGCTCGCCGAGTGGCGTCACCTCGGCGGCCCGATCGAGCGCTCTCTGCCCTCCCCAGGGCAAGGGGAGGAGCACCGGAGCACGTGTTGGTGATCCCCGATGGAACTAACAGAAATGCTCTTGGGCGGGAGCGTAGGGGTAGCGTTCGGCTGGGCGCTGCAGCGGGGGCGCTTCTGCGTCAACAGCGCCTTCCGGGACGCGGTGCTCATCCGGGACGGGACGCTTCTTAGCACCTGGGCGCTGGCCGTCGTGGTGCAGATGCTGGGGCTGCAGGCGCTGCTCGGGCTCACGGGCCTCTTCGAGCCGGACGTGCCGCCCCTGTGGCCCGCGGCGAACGCCCTGGGCGGCTTCGCCTTCGGGGTGGGGATGGTGCTGGCGGGGGGCTGCGCCAGCGGGACGTGCTACCGCGTGGGCGAGGGGATGCTCGGCTCGCTGCTCGCGCTCCTGGGGTTCGGTCTCATGACGGTCGTGGTCGACGCCGGGCCCCTGCGCCCCCTTCAGGACGCGCTGCGGACGCCCTTGTTGACGGGGACGGAGCAGGCCGCCACGCTGCCCGCGCTCCTGGGAGCCCCCGCGTGGGCGGTGGGGCTGGGGCTCGGGCTGCCGCTGCTGGGGGCGTTGCTCTGGCAGGCAGCCCGCTCTCGGGGACGGGCGCCGTACCAGCGGGGCTGGCCCTGGCTGCTTACGGGCTTGGTGTTGGGGCTCATCGGACTGCTGGCGTGGGTGAGCTCGGCGGCCGCGGGGCGGGCGTACGGTCTCTCGATCACCGGGCCGATCCGCTCGTGGTTCCTCTACCTCACCACGGGCGACCCCGGCCTCTTGGACTGGGGGAGCTGGATGCTCTTGGGGCTGATCGGGGGCGCGTTCCTGGCCGCGCGGCTGTCCGGGGAGGCGAAGCTGCGGCTGCCCCCGCCTGCCCGCACCCTGCAGGCGCTGGGCGGCGGGCTGCTGATGGGCTTCGGGGCGCAGCTGGCGGGCGGGTGCAACATCGGCCACGGGTTCACGGGCCTGGCCGTCCTCTCGCTGGGGAGCCTCCTCACCACGGCCGCGATCGTGCTCGGGGCCTGGACGGCGAGCGCCCTGCTCTTCGGAGGCGTGGGCGAGCGCCTGCGGGCGCTCCGAGGGCGATTCCGCGCTCCCGAGCCCGAGGGAGCAGCCCGTGTCCCTGTACAGCCCACCCAGGTGCCGATGGAAATCCAAACGCAAACAACAACCCCAAAGGAGGGATCGTGATGAGCAAGCTGGCGACGCCTGTAGAAGAAAAGGCGCAGGCCAAGACGGATACGCTTCACAAGCTGGACGTGCGAGGGGAGATCTGCCCCTATCCCCTCACGGAGACGAAGAAGGCGATGGCAAAGCTGGGACCGGGCGAGCGGCTGGAGGTCGTGCTGGACTACCCGCTGTCGCTGGAGACGATCCCCCGCTGGGCCCAGCAGCAGGGCCACCGGGTGTTAACGATCGAGGAGCTCGGTCCCGCGGAGTGGCGCATCCTCCTGGAGAAGGGCCGGGACGGGGGAGAAAGCTGATGGAGCCCCGGGTGTACGTCCTCTACGAGAACGAGGAGTGGATGCCCCCTCTGAGGGAAGCGCTCCAAAGAGAGGGAGTCCCCTTCGAGGAGTGGTTCGTAGACTCGGGGGTTGTGAATCTAGCCGAGGAGCCCCCGCCCGGAGTCTTCTTCAACCGCATGAGCCCGTCGGCCCACACCCGCGGCCATCGGGCGGGGCTCTCGCGGACGGGGGCGCTGCTGGCATGGCTCGAGGGGTACGGGCGGCGGGTGGTCAACGGGAGCCGCGCCTGGGATCTCGAGATCAGCAAAGTGCGACAGTACCAAGCGCTGAGACGCTTCGGGATCGAGACCCCGCGCACCGTTGCCGTGGTGGGCGGGCCCGAAGAGCTGAAGGAGGCCGCCCGGCGGATGCCGCTCCCTTTCATCACCAAGCACAACTGCAGCGGGAAGGGCCTCGGCGTCTTCCTCTTTCGCTCATTGGAGGAGTTCGATCGCTACGTCGAGTCCGAGGCGTTCGTCCCCTCGCCCGACGGGATCACGTTGCTGCAAGAGTACGTGGAGCCGCGGGAGGCGTTCATCACGCGGGTGGAGATCGTGGGCGGGGAGTTTCAATATGCCATCCGAGCCGATACGAGCCGGGGCTTTCAGCTCTGTCCCTCCGACCGCTGCGAGACGGGGGAGGCGTTCTGTCCCACGACCGATCAACCCCCTTCGGCCGACGATGAGGGGGAGTTCGACCGCCAGAGCCTCTTCGACCTCCGGGCGGACCTGACGGCGGACGACCCGCTGGTGCAGCGCTATCTCGAGTTCACCCGGGCCGTGGGGCTCGACATCGCGGGGATCGAGTTCGTGGAAGACCGCACGGGACGACGGGTGACCTACGACGTGAACGCGAACACGAACTACTCCCCGGGGGTGGAGGAGCGCTACGGGCTCGACGCCTGGGGGGCGGTGGCCGGCTTCCTGGCGCGGGAGCTCCGAAGGGCTTCGGGCGGAGACGAGGGAGCTCCTCAGACGCGTCCCTCGACCGTCGGCACCGGGCATCCCATCCCTCCTTCTCGTTAGGGCTCGTTAGGGGGAGGAGAGATAGTGATCAAACCAGTCTTTGACGCGCTTTAAGTATTCCTCGCGCAGCTTGGGGTGGCCCATCCGCAGGAACAGATGCGAACAGCCGGGGAAGCGCACGAACTCGACCTCCTTGCCCAGGCGCTTTAAGGCGACGAAGTACTGCTCGCTCTGCTCGATGGGACAGCGGTAGTCCTCTTCCCCATGCAAGAGCAAGACGGGAGTTTTCACGTTGGGCGCGTAGGTGATGGGCGAGCGCTTCACGTACTCCTCGAAGTTCTCGAAGCGCGTCCCGCCCCACTGGGTTTCGCCGAAGGGAACGCCAATGTCGGAAGTGCCCCAGAAGCTCAAGAGATCGATGCAGGGCGCGCCGACCACGGCGGCCTTAAAGCGTTGCGTTTGGCCCACGATCCAGGCCGTCATGTAGCCGCCGTAGCTGTAGCCGTGGACGCCCAAACGCTCGGCGTCGACATAGGGACGCTTGCACACTTCGTCGACGGCTGCCAGGATGTCCAGAAAATCCTCCCCACCCCAATCGCGCAGCACGGCCTTGACGAATTCCAGCCCATACGTAGAGGAGCCTCGGGGGTTCACGCAGAGCACTAGATACCCCGAGGTGGCTAAGATCTGCTGCACGGGGTTGAACGTATCATAGAAGACCCCATGGGGCCCGCCGTGGACGTCCACCACGAGAGGGTATTTGCGATCGGGCGAGAAGTCCGGCGGGAGGAGCAGCCGACACTCGATCTCCGCGCCCGCACGCTCGATGGAGAATTTTTCCAGTCGGGCCGGGGGACGCTCTTGGAAGTACCCCTCGTTCTCGCGCGTGAGCGGTTGTACGGTGCCCTCTTCAAGATCCACAAGCCGAAGGTCTCCGGCGGAGTCGGGCGGAACGGCCAGGACGACGGCGTTCTTCGCCTCGCGGTCGAGGGTGAGGGCCGTCATCAGGCAGCCGCCGCCCGCGATCTTTCGCAATTCGGAGCCGTCCTCGCGCATTCCCCACAAGAATGATTCCCCTCGGCGGTCGGCCAAAAACAGAATTCGCCCATCGGACGTCCAGCGCAGCTCCGGCGGGGGCATGATGGGCGGGAAGCCCGCCACCGGGCGGATCGCGTCGTCCGTGAGCTTTTGGGGTTCGCGGTCGGGCCGAAGCACAAATAGAAAGCCCTGCCAGATCGCGTTGGCCTCGTCGTCATCGGAAGCGATCGCCAGGAGCCTTTCACCGTCCGGTGCCCAGGCCAGCGCGGCCACACTGAAGAGTTCGCCGGACCGGCGCTCCGGCTCCCCTCCCTCGGCGGGGACGACATAGGCCTCGGTGCGATAACGTAACTCTCGATCTTCCCGACGCCCGGAGATGAACGCGATGCTCGTGCCGTCGGGGGACCAGACGGGGCTCAAGTCATCCCAGTCGCCGTCGGTGAGCTGCTTGGGTTCGTCGTCGTCGAGATCGACGAGAAAGATGTGCCGGTGGGCCTCGCCGCGCCACCCCAGCGTGTCAAAGCGGTATCTCAACCTCCGGACGACCTTCACGCGGGGGTCCTTCTTGGGGTCGGGGTCGTCGGGCGGGCGGTCGGGATCGACGTCGGAGACGACGGCCAAGCGCTTCGAATCGGGGGCCCACGAGAACTCGCTCACCCCGCCGGGCAGCTCCGTGAGTTGCCGGGCTTCGCCTCCCGAGACGGGGATGAGCCAGAGTTGCCTGCGACCCCTTTCGTCCGGGCGCAGGAACGCGATGTACGAGCCGTCGGGCGAGAACTTGGGGCTTGTGTCTTGCTTGCCCTGAGTGAAGGGCTTCTCTTCTCCGTCTGCAAGCGACAGCAGGACGATCTGCGAGCGGCCCTCCTGGGCATCCCGGTCGACCCGGCTGCGGGCAAAGGCCACAACGGAGCCGTCGGGGCTAAGCGACGGGCCGGAGACGACCTTCAGCTCGTAGACAAGGTCCGGCGTGATCGGCTTCGGCACGATACTCCCCCCTTGGAGTCACATCACGAGTTCGCCGAGCCCTAGGGTACGCGATGGGGGCGGGCGGTGTCCAGCGCGTTACCCCTATGCGCTATAATGCGCGTCGCTATGGACCCAACGAACCGCCATCGGAGCGAGGACGTCGAGCCGGAACAAGACCATCCGGAAGTCATCGCCCTCCCGCCCTTGATCTACCTTGCGGGCCTTGTCCCCGGGTTGATCCTGGAGTGGCTCCTCCCCTTAGGGGTGGCTTTCGGGATCGCGTGGAGGCTCTTCGGCGGGGCGCTCATGGCTCTGTCCTTGGGCTTGGCGATCTGGGCCGATCGGACGCTGCTCCGAGCGGGAACGCACGTCTATCCCAAGCTGCCCGCCAAGGTCCTCGTCACCCACGGGCCGTTCCGCTACTCGCGCAACCCGATCTACCTGGGGCTTACGGGTTTTTACATCGGGCTCTCGCTCGTGCTCGGGGCCCTTTGGCCCCTGCTCCTCCTGCCCTGGGTCCTCGGGGCGATGCACTTCGGCGTCATCGTGCGGGAGGAGCGCTATCTGGAGCGCAAGTTCGGGCAGGAGTACTTGGAGTACAAGGCGCGTGTGCGTCGATGGCTCTGAAAGCTCCTCGGAAAGCGGAAGAAGCCCGCTTGCGGAAGACCCCCACGTCGCTTACAATGCAACAATATGCGCGTTTTGGGGCTCGAGACGGCCAGCGAGCAAGGCTGCGTCGGCCTCTTGGAGGACGATCGGCCCCTGTGCGAGCTGGTCTTCGAGGCAACGATGGCCCACGGCGAAAAGCTCCTGCCCGCGATCGAGGCCGCCCTGAAGCTTTCGGGGATCTCTAAGCGGGATCTGGAGCTCATCGCCGTCTCCCGAGGGCCCGGGTCGTTTACGGGGCTTCGCATCGGGTTGGCCATCGCCAAGGGACTCGCCCGCGCCTTGGGGATCCCCCTCGTAGGGGTTCCGGGCTTTGCCGTCTACGCCCGAAAGGTCGCCCCTTGGCCGGGGCCCGTGTGGGTCCTCCTCCCCGATCGGCGCGAGTGGTTGTACGTGAGCGTGTTCCGCTCCGGCGAGGAAATCCTCGCCCCTCAGGTCCTCGCCCTGGAGGAGCTGCTCGCCCGGTTGCGCGCAGGCGAGTCCGTCCGCGAAGGCGAGAGGGCCCTGCTCCTCGGGCCGGGCGTGGAGGCCCATCGAGAGGCCCTCGCCCAAGCTCGGGGCCCGGGCGTGCTGGCCCCGGCGGCGCTCAACCTCCCGTCGGGGGTGGAGATCGCCCGCCTGGGCCGGGAGCGCTTCTCGCGGGAGGGCCGGGATGAGCTCCGCGAGCTGGAGCCCCTCTACGTCCAGGAGCCGCCGATTCGGGTGCCGTCGCAGCGGCCATCGCAGCGGCAGCCGCGAGCGCAGAAGGCCGTCTCGCCCGCATCGTGATGCGAGATACGCGTGATGCAAGATACGAACGAACACTGCCAGAAGGGGGATCGACGATGAAGGTGCTCGTCTGCATCAAGCGCGTGCCGGACACGGGTGCCCGCTTCGAGCTGACACCCGACGGCCAGGAGATCGACACGCGCAATCTGGAATTCACGATCAGCCCACACGAGGAGTGCGCCGTAGAGGAGGCGATTCGCCTCGTCGAGCAGCACGGCGGGGAGTCCGTGGTGCTCACCCTGGGGCCGGAGGCGGCGGCGGAGCAGCTGCGCGAGGCCCTGGCCAAGGGGGTCGACAAGGGCGTCCTCCTCGAGACGGACGGGAGCGAGTGGGACCCCGTCGCCACCGCCGAGGCCATCGCCCAGGCCGTGCAGCAGCTGGAGTCGGAGCAGGGCCAGGGCCCCTTCGACCTCCTGCTCTTCGGCAACGAGTCGGCGGACGCCGGATACTACCAGGTCGGGGTGCGCGTGGCCGACCGGCTCGACCGCCCCTGCGTGGCGGGCATCAAGGCCCTCAAGGTGGAGGACGGCAAGGCCCGGGCGAAGCGCGAGGTCCCCGGCGGCTGGGAGATCTACGAGCTGCCCCTCCCCTGCGTCTTCACGGTGAAGGAGGGGATCAACGTCCCGCGCCACCCGTCGCTTCGGGGGATCATGACGGCCAAGAAGAAGGAGATCCGGCGCCTTACGCCCGAGAAGCCGACGATGCAGCTCGTCAAGAGACGGCTACGCAAGCCGCCGGAGCGGGGAGGGGAGTGCGAGATCCTGGGCGAAGGAGTGGCCGCCGTCCCCAAGGCCGTCGAAAAGCTCAAGGAGATTGGGGTGATCTAAATGATCCTCGGAGTCATCGAACACGATCGCGGAAAGCTCAACGAAGCTTCCCTGGAGATGCTCACCCTGGCCCGGACGCTGGGCTCCCCCCTGGAGGCCGTGCTCATCGGGGCCGATGCGGGCCCCTTCCGGGAAACCCTGAAAGAATACGGGGTAACGAAGGTCTATGAGGTCCAGCACGACCAACTCGGCGAGTACGCCCCGCGGGCGTGGGGAACGAGCGTCGTTCAGCTCGTCCGGGCCAAGAGCCCTCAAGCTGTCCTGGCCGCGGGGACGGATCGCGGCAACGAGGTGATGGCCCACGTCGGCGCCGCGCTCGGGCTGCCCGTCGCGGCCAACTGCACCGAGGTCCGCCCCGGGGAGGGGGTCTACGAGGTCACCCGCCTCCGCTGGGGCGGCAGCCTCTTAGAAGACGCCGAGCTGCACGGCGAACCGAAGCTGCTCACCGTGGCGCCGCACGCCCTCTCCCCGGAGCCCGCGTCCGCCGGGGAGGTCGCCGTGGAGGCCTTCCGCCCGACGTTGGACGAGAAGGACCTCCGGGTGCGGGTCTCGGCCCGCGAGGAGCGCGAGCGGGAGGGCGTCCCCCTCACCGAGGCCAAGGTGGTCGTCGGCGGCGGTCGCGGCGTCGGGAGCGCGGAAGGCTTCAAGATCCTGGAGGAGCTGGCCCACCTCCTCGGCGGCGCCGTGGGGGGCTCGCGGGTGGCCACCAACAACGGCTGGCGGCCCCACTCCGACCAGATCGGCCAGACCGGCGTGCAGATTGCCCCCGACTTGTACATCGCCTGCGGGATCTCCGGGGCCATCCAGCACATCGTGGGCGTCAAGGGGGCGAAATACATCTTGGCCATCAACAAGGACCCCGAGGCCCCCATCTTCCAGCGGGCCGACTTCGGGATCGTCGGCGACCTCCACGAGGTCGTCCCCGCCCTCGTCGAGGAGATCAAGAAGCGAAAGAGCAGTTAGAGCGAGAGCTAAATCCAAGCGGAATCGGAACGCAAGCTCGGCAAAGCCCGGAACGCGCCATACGCGGGCTAAGCGAGCGCAAGTCAAGTCAAGCCAAGCGAGGTGAGAACGGTGGCCGTGTGCGAGATCTGCGGGAAGAAGACGAGCTTTGGGAACAAGGTGAGCTTCGCGGGCAACCGCAACAAGCGGACCCGCAAGCCGAACCTCCAGAGGGTGCGCGCGCTCGTCGATGGCCGACGGGTGCGCCTCACCGTGTGCACGAAGTGTCTCAAGGCGGGCAAGGTCGTCAAGGCCGTTTGAGTCGGGAGGGTTGGGCTCAAGGGGGGGGGCCGGGTGTCGACACCGACGCCCCCTTGGGGTAAGATGGTTTGTCTTTGAGAAGGGAAGAGAGAAGGGAAGAGCGAGCCGGGAGGAGGGCGAACGCGATGAGACAGTGGCGAGTGCTGTTCGTAGGGATGGGGTTGTTCGGCCTGGGACTGCTGCTGGCAGGCTGTGCCGGAGCGCCGACGGGTCAAGCGCCTACGGCCGACGAGGAAGCGCCGTCGGCCCAGACGCCGGAACCTCCCGCGGAACCGTCGGCGGGGCCGGAGCCGGAGCCGGAACCGGAGGAACCGTCCGGCGGAGTGGCCCAGCCCCCGCCTGCCGGAGCCGGTGCCGGCGCGGACGCGGACGACGAGGGCCTGCAGCTGACGGAGGAGGAGCCGATGGGAGGGGAGGAGCAACCGATTCGCCCGGAACCCCGGCCGACCCCGCCGCCGGCCTCGCTCCCGGCCACCGTGGTCCGCGCGGAGGTCTTCCCGCCCAACGGCGCCGTGGTCGCGGGAGGGTCGGTGACCCTCACCCTCTGGATAGAGCCTACCGGCGCGGAAGCCACCGAGATATCCGTCGCGCTCCGACTGGACGGGGAGGAGAGGGAGCGTCGCACCCTCGCGCTCACGCCGGGGACGGCGCAAGCCGTGCGCTTTGAACTCTCGAACCTCCAGGGAGCAGGCCCCCATGCGATCGAGGTCCTCGACTGGCGATATGCGCTGAACGTGATCGAACCGGCGGTAGACCCCAACGTGCGCCCGGGCGAGGTTCCTCCCGACGCCCAAGTGATCGATGAGGGGTTCGGCCTGGTGGAGACGGGGATCCCCGGAGGACGCTTCGTCGACTCCAGCTTCGAGCCCCCACGGACGTTCAACCCCTACGCGGCGCAAGAGACGAGCTCGACCGTGGTCATCTTCCGGCTCCACGCTGCCCTCGTCGATCAGAACCCCGTGGACTACCAGCCGATGCCCGGGCTGGCCCGCAGCTGGGAGATCTCCGAGGACGGGCTCGAGGTCACCTTCTACCTGCGCCGGGGCGTGAAGTTCTCCGACGGAGAGCCCTTCACCGCCGATGACGTCATCTTCACCGTCAACGACATCATCCTCAACTGCGACGTGCCCAACAACGCGCGGGACTCCTTCTTCGTCCAGGGGAAGCCGATCCGCTACGTCAAGGTGGACGACTACACCGTCAAGGCCATCCTCCCCTCGGTTTACCGCCCCTTCTTCAACGACACCGCGTCGCAGTTCCTGGTGTTGCCGGAGCACGTGCTCGCAGACCGAGTGGCCCGCACCGCCCCCGGGGCCTGGCGGCACTACAGCCGTTCGCGCTGCGCGTTCCTCGATGGGGAAGAGACGATCGCGGAAGCCATAACCCAAGGGCTACGTGCGACCGACGAGAACCTGTCCGAGGAGGACCTGCAGGCTCGGGTAAGCGGCCTGATGGACGAGGTGAAGAAGGCCTACCAAGCGCTCGATGAGGCCCTCAACGCCGAGAGCCCCGAGGAGGCCAAGGGCGCAGCCCTGGTCCTCTCCCAAAACCTGCAGAAGCTCCTGGACCTCCTGCCGGATACGCCGGAGGCGGAGTCGGAGGAGGCCATATCACAGGCCCGTGCCGCTCTCCAGAAGGCCCGGGACGAGCTTGCGGGCATCGAGGCCCCCATCGAAGCCGGACAGTGGGGCACCCGTCCCGGCACCTTCATGGACACCTGGACGACGGCCACCGATCCGCAGGAGATCGTGGGGCTAGGCCCCTTTGTCCTCGAGCGCTATGTGGTGGAGCAACAGGTGGTGCTCAAGCGCAACCCCTACTATTGGCGGGTGGATCCCAACGGGGTGCAGCTGCCGTATCTGGAGCAGTACGTCTTCCTCATCGTCAAGGACCGCAACACCCAGTTCGCCAAGTTCCGGACGGGGGAGATCGACGTCTTCTCTCCGCGACCGCGGGACTGGCCGGAGATCGTAAAGAACGCGGAAGCCAAGGGCTGGCTCCCCATCCTCGGCGGACCGACCTTCGGGACGACGTGGGTCGTCCTCAACCAGGACGTCGGCGAGCGGGGCTATCCCGGCGACCCCCTCAAGCTCGCCCTCCAAGAGGTCTTCCGCGAGGTGAAATTCCGGCAGGCGTTGGCGTTTGCCATCGACAAACAGACCCTGATCGACAACATCTACCAGGGGTTGGGTGTCCCCCAGTGGAGCCCCATCAGCATCCCCTCTCCCTTCTATGATGACTCTCAGGGGCCCGACTACGACCCGTACGCCTACGACCCCGAGCGGGCGAAGGCGCTCCTCGACGAGATCGAACTGGTGGATGTGGACGGCGATGGGATACGAGAGATCACCGACGCGTTCCTGCAGGCCCGGGGTTGGAGCGCGGAGCAGCTCGCCCAACTGCCCCCCGAACCGGAGCGGGACCTCTCGTTCATCCTCTCTACCAACGAGGGGAACGAGGTCCGGGAGGAGATGAGCGAGGCGATCACCACGGACTGGAACGCCCTGGGCGTGGGGGTCAACTACAAGCCCAACGACTTCAACGCCCTGGTAGGGGATCTTCTGGGAGGCAAATACGAGGCGGTCCTGCTGGGGCTCACCGGAGGCGTGGAACCGCACGCGCCCAACGTCTGGAAGCCCGGCGGTCACCTCCACTTCTGGCGATACTCCGCCGCGGAGGATCCGCCCGAGTGGGAGAAGCGCTTGGCCGAGCTGGTGGATCAGGGGGTCGCCACGTACGACTTCGCAAAGGCCAAGGAGATCTACACCGAGTTCCAGCGCCTGGTACGGGACAACCTTCCCATGATCTACTTGGTGAATCAGCGCTTCCTCTACGTCACGCTCAAGAGCCTGGGGAACGCCCGCATGTTCAAGCCCAACTACGGCGCGCCCCAGCTGGCCCATCTGCTCTGGTGGAAGGACGAGGCCCGACGGCTGGAGACCGCGGGCACCGGGCTCTAACCCGCTCGGATCGAGGATCCGACTCGCGTCATGTTCGGGTACATCGTGCGGCGGACGCTCTACATGATCCCCACGCTCGTGGCGGTGAGCTTCGTCTCGTTCCTGATGCTGCTGCTCTACGAGCGCTACACGGGGACCTATGTGGACCAGTTTCGGTTTAACCCCACGGTAAGCGAGGAGACGGTCGAGCGGTTGGAGCAGAGCTTGGGACTGGACCTCCCCTGGTACGAACGGTACTTCCGCTGGATGCTGGGGATCTTCGTGACCACCGACGCGATCGACCCCGTCACGGGGGAGCGGTGGCAGGTCTGGAGCCTCCAGCCGGTCTCCCTTCCCTTTACGTCCTTGCAGATCCCCCTGCCCGTCTGGAAGCCCTACTTCGGGGAGTCGTTCCAGTACCAGCGATCGGTGACGGAGCTGCTGGCCCAGTACCTTCCGTACACGATCCTCATGACGATCCCCGTCTTCCTCTTCATCTGGATCGTGGCCATCCCCATCGGGATCTACTCCGCGACCCATCAGTACTCGGCCGGGGATCATGCGCTCACGTTCCTGGGGTTTCTGGGGCTGTCGATCCCCAACTTCTTCCTCGCGCTCATCGTGATCTACGTCCTGGCCGGTCCCCTCGACGTGGGGCAGTACTGCTGGGATCGGGCCGACGTGGGACGCTACTGCCTCGGGGTCGGGGGGATCTTCTACGAGAAGTACATCGGCCTGGGCGGGATCTGGCCTTGGCAGTGGAACTGGGGGAAGTTCCTCGACTACCTCTGGCACCTCTGGCCGGTCGTCCTCGTGCTCGGGACGAGCTCGCTGGCGGGGCTGATCCGCATCATGCGCGGACAGCTCCTGGACATCCTCGGCTCGAACTACGTGCAGACCGCCCGTGCCAAGGGGCTGGCGGAGCGGATCGTCATCTGGAAGCACGCGGTGCGCAACGCCATCAACCCGATGATCTCCATCTTCGGCCAGTCCCTCCAGTTCCTGATCTCGGGGGCCTTGGTGACAGCGATCGTGCTCAACATCCCGACCGTGGAGCTGCTCTATTACCAATCGCTCCTCAACAAAGACGAGTACCTGATCTTGACGATCCTAACGTTCTTCGCCGTGGTGCTGTTGGTGGGCAACCTCATCGCCGATATCTTGTTAGCCCTGGTAGACCCGAGGATTCGCTATGATTGAACGGTTCCGCAATCGCCGCGTAGCGGCTCGATCCGTGCGCACCCCGACCGCCGAGGAGCCCCGCGCCCGCCGCGGTAGACCCGCCTCCGGCCTGCCGCGGGATCCGGAGGAGGGGACGGAGCTCCGCTACGAGGAGCCCCTCTCCCAGACGCAGCTCATCTGGCGCCGCTTCCGCCGGCACCGGTTGGGGATGCTGGGCACGGGCGTGGTGCTCTTCCTCTTTTTGCTCGCGGCCTTTGCCGACTTCATCGGGCCTTACGGCTCCGGAGCCGTGCATCGACGCTTCTCCTACGCGCCGCCCACCCCGATCCGCTTCGTCCACGAAGGGAAGTTCGTAGGCCCCTTTGTCTACGGGATCGTGCGCACCCGGGATCCCGTGACGTTCGAGACGATCTACACCGAGGACCGCACCAAGATCTACCCGATCAAGTTCTTCGTCCGCGGGGACTCCTATAAGCTCCTCGGGCTCTTCGAGACGAACATCCACCTCTTCGGGACCGGGGAGCCGCCCGACTCCCCCGGGCAGGTCTTCCTGTTCGGCACGGACATCTGGGGGCGAGACCTCTTTACCCGAACCCTGATCGGAGGGCGCATCTCGCTGTTGATCGGACCGGCATCCGTGCTGATCGCGCTGCTCATCGGCTCCTTCGTCGGAGGGATCTCCGGGTACTTCGGCCGGTGGGTGGACATGTTCCTCCAGCGGGTGCTAGAGGTCCTGCAGTCCTTCCCTACCCTGCCCCTGCTGCTCGCACTCAGCGCGATCCTGCCGCCGAACCTCCCGAACGTGTGGCGGGTGATCGGGATCATCCTCATCTTCGGGGGGATCGGCTGGACGGGCTTGGCCCGGGTCCTGCGCGGGCAGTTCCTCGCCCTGCGGGAGGTGGAGTTCACCCTGGCGGCCCGCGCGCTGGGGGCTTCTCCCCTGCGCATCATCTTCAAGCACTTGTTGCCGAACACGATGAGCTACTTGATCGTTTCGGCCACGCTGGCCATCCCGGGGTTGATCATCGCCGAGGCGACCCTGAGCTTCTTGGGTCTCGGCATCAAGGAGCCCCTTACCAGCTGGGGGGAGCTCCTCAGCGACGCGCAGGACTGGGCCGCGCTGAGCACCTACCCCTGGCTGATGATCCCGGGGATCTTCATCGTGGTCGCGGTGCTCGCCTTCAACTTCATGGGCGATGCCCTCCGGGACGCCGTGGACCCTCACTCCCGAGGATAGGTCGACGCGACGGGGCGAGACGGTGAACGGTCGGGGTCGGGGGAGGCGGAGGCGCCGCGCCCCTGGCCCCTGCGATGGACGTGTCAGAGCAAGGAGGGATCGAATCGAATGCGCTCTCGACGAGAAGGAGACGGAAGAGGCCGCAGGCTCCGGCGTGTGGTGTTGGGGGCCGCTTGGGCCGTCCTCTTGGGATTCCTCTCGGGATCCGGAACGCTCGGGGAAGCTCCGGAGCCCTTCGGGGAGGCGGACTTGGACAACGACCCCGAAGAGCGAGAGCTCATCCTCGGGGAGGGAGAGCGGGCGGCGGGCTTCTACGAGGCCCCGGACGACGACGGCGACGGGGACTTCGACCGGCTGATCGTGGGCTTGGGGGGAGGAGCCCGCCTCGTCGGCTGGCGGGACTTCGACGGCCTACCCCCGGAAGCCGAAGTCTACGTCTCAGACCCGACGATCCCGACGGGGAGGGTCAACGCCGTCGACGTCGACAACGACGAGGACGCCGATCTCCTCTGGGTGGGAACCCGCGGACGGGACCTCGACGGGGACGGCACGGTGGAGCCGGAGGAGAACGGTCGGGTGGTGGGGTCCGGCGACCTCGACGGGGATGGAAACCCCGAGATCGTCGTCCTGGACTTGACCCGAGAGCTCGGAGACTACCTTGTGGAGAGCTTCGGGATCAACCGCTCCGCCTCCGATCCCCGCGAGGTCCTCTGGGTGGGGGTCCTCGACGAGCGAGGACGGACCCCGATTGCCACCATCGACGCCATCCTGGATGCGGACCGGGACGGAGACGACGACGTCTTGGTCAAGGACCTCCGGCCTGCGGAGGCCTCGGGGTTCGGCCTGGAGGTGCTGGACCTCGACGGGGACGGCGACGGGGACATCTGGATCCGGCGCGACTAGCCACGCACCCCCATTCGCTCACTCCCCCTCCGGGGACGAGGGGGGCGTGCAGGCGACCTCGTGGACCTCGGGCCCTCGGCCGATGAAGGCGTCGATGAAGCGTAGGATCCGGTTCCGATCGAACTCTTCGAGGCGATCGATGCGGGTCCAGGCCGTGAGGACGATCGGGCTGGGGAGGTCCTCATAGGGGGCGAGGAGGAGGCGACAGTAGCGGTCCCCTCCGGAAGATCGCAGTTCCTCCACGAGGTCTCGCAGGCGCTGTTGCACCTCCGGGTCGAGATCGGGGCGGTACTGGATGAGCACTCCGCCTCCGGCGAGGTTGCGCACCTGGACCTCATCGGGCACGGGGCGGGCGTGGACGCCCCAAGCGGCGGCGATGGGGTAGTGGGGTCCGGAGGTCGGCGGCTTCGAGTTGTAGGGGGGGTGGGGGTCGCCCGGGGCGATCGTCGCGTGCCCCTGATCGGGCACCGGTTCCCCGGGGAGGCTCTGGCCGGCTGCCCGTTCCGCGAGGCGGTTCCACAGGTCGGTGACCTCCGCCCGACGGAAGTCGGGGTACTGTTCGCGCAGCCAGGCGAGCTTGGCGTAGCTGTCCGCCGGTCGATCGACACGAAGGTACAGCTCGGCGAGGCGGAAGAGGGCTTCCTGCCCCTCTTCCGTCAAGGGGGCTCCGGGTCCGACGCGTTCCCGATCCGCCCGGAGGAGGAGCTCGTAGAGCCCGATCTCCTCCTTGAGGGTGGGGGAGAGGGCCAAGGCTTGGCGGAAATGCTCGATGGCTGCATCGAAGTCCCGCCGCTCCAGGGCGACGCGACCGAGACCGCCGTGGGCGGCTACCGACGTGGGATCGAGGGTCAGGACGCGTCGATACTGCTCTGCGGCCGCGGAGTAGACTCGATTTTGCAAGTAGATGTGCCCCGCCAGCAGCTGGAGTTCGGCGTCCTCCGGGGCTTGGCGCAGGGCCTCGCGGGCGATGCGGCGCTGCTCGAGGTAGCCCAACTCCTTGCTGTAGCGCAGGGCGTCCTTATAGGCTTCGAGGGCCTCGGCCGGTCGCCCTTGGGCCCGCAGCAGACGGGCCCGGACCCAATGGGCAGGGGCCCAGCGGGGGGAGCGCTCGAAGAGGATCTCCAACTGCGCAGCGGAGGCGTCGAGGTCGCCGGCGGCGAGCAGGGTCTCGGCCAGCTGTGTGCGCACGCGGTCGTCGTCTTGAAGGGCCAGGGACCGTTCGTAGCGCGCACGGGCCTTCTCGTACTCGCCCCGCAGGTAGGCCACCTCGCCCAGGCCGGCCCAGACGGCTGCGAGCATCGGATCCCGCTTCCCCTCGGCCCCTGCCAGCTCCTCTCGGACCTCTTGGAAGAGGCGTTCCGCCTCCGCAAGCGCCCGCCCGGCCTCGGGGTCGGAAGGGGGAGACGGCGGCGCGGGAGGGGAAGCCCCGGCCTCGCCTTCGCCGTCGAGGGTTTGCAGGGCGGACCGGCGGGCCAGGGCGAGGTAGGCCTCCGCTATCTTGCGGCGGATCGTGAGCGGATCGTTGTCCAGCATCTTCAACTTGGCGTCCCTCTCGCCCTCGATCTCGCGCGCGATCTCCAGGGCCTGTCGGTAGAGCTCGATGGCCCGCGTGTAGCGCTCGCGCTTCCTCTCAAGATCCCCCAGCAATGCGTAGGCATCTACGTATTGCGGGTCGATCTCCAACGCCCGAGGGAGGAGGCGGAGCGCCCGGCGCAGCCCTTCGGGTTGGGCGAGGAGCATGCGGGCGTACATGTAGAGGTAGAAGGGGTTGTTGGGGTCCGCCATGACGAGCGCCTGCATCTGGCGCTCGTCGTCTACCCCTGCGGAGAGGAAGAACTCCGTAGCCCTCTCGCGGCTCTCCTCGATGCGTTCCTCCAGCAGGGAGAGCTCCTGGGCGAGGGATTCGGGATCCGCCTCCTCGGCCGCTCGCTCCTCCTGAAGGGCCTGGAGCCGCTTCCGTAGCTCCTGTTCCCGTGCTTGTCCCACACTGACGCGCATCTGGTAGAGTTGGGCGATGTAGAAATCGAGATAGGGGTCGTTGACGGCCCGGCGCTCCTTGAGTGCCCGGTAGGCGGCGATGGCTTCCTCCAGAGCCTGTTCGCGGGCTTCCGGGGTTTCGAGTTGAGCCATGCGGGCTTCCTTGTCGTACGCCCAGAGGAGCGGGTCGAGGTACTCGACTCGGGCTTGAGCCCGCTGCTCCTCCAGCCAGGCGTCGAGTCGAGCTTGACCCTCCTCGGAGTCGGGGGAGAGGTCCGGTCCGAGGAGCGCGCGGGCGAGGCGACGGCGGATCAGGACGTCTTCCGTCTCCCGGAGGAAACGGTCCCGCAGGGCCTCGACGCTCTCGTCGCGGATGCCCAACAGCTGTTGGGTGAGTCGCCGCTGCTCCGGGTCGCGGAACAGCTCGACGAGTTCTTCCTCCCGGACGCCGTGGGTCTCCAAGAAACGTCGATAGCGTTCCTCCGCTGCCTCGACGACCTCCGCCTCGGGGAGGCGAAGACCGCGCCGCTCAGCTTCCTGGCGAATGAGCGCCCGGTCGATGAGGCGCTGGGCGGCTTGGTAGCGGATCTGCAGGTCGAGATAGGCCCCCGGCGCGCCCTCGCGCAGCACCTGATCGAGGTCCCGACCGCTCTGCGCATAGATCCGGCGGTAGACCTCCCGCAGCTTCGCGTACTCCTCTCGCAACGCCTCTTGCGGGATGGGCTCCCCGTTGACGCGAAGGACGATCTGCTCCTCTCCCTCTCCGCCTCGGGGGGGCGAGGGGCTCTCGCTCTCGGGCCGGATCGACCACCACCCGAGCAACCCCGCGATCCCCAGCAGGATCAAGGCGCCTCCGATCATGCCGTAGCGTATTCGCCGCTGTGCGCTCATCGTGCGCTCCATCCACCCCCTGTGGGTTCGGTCCCCCTCCCGCTGTCGCCTGGGCACCTCAATCCGCGACGCCACGGAGCGGGGGATGCGTGCGTTCTCTACGTCGGTTGCTTCCGACCCGTTATACTACCCGGTGAGGGAGGGGATTGCATCTCTTGCGTTCCGTCGGCAGCTCGCCTCATCGCCCGTTCACGCTGCCGGCGGATGGGGTGGGGGGAGACGGCTCCCGAACGATACGAGAAAGGGACCAACGGGAGCGCGCTCCGTTCGCGAGCCGACCCCCGCTGGTCCCTTTACGCAGGACGATTCGAGAAATTCGGCGACCGTCGATCGGCTAGGGCAGCGTGTTCACAAAGCTGGTGAGCGGGAGATCCGTCCCGATGTCCCGGTAGATGGTCAGCTTGAGGGTGTCGGTGTTGCGGGCCAGGGAGCAGCGATTGCCGCTAAAGACCTGGTCGGAAGCGAAGTAGCGGGCGAACGGGGCTGCGCCGACGGCGGCCAGAGGGGTGCCCATCTGGGCGAGCGTGAACTGGTAGAGGTTGTCCGTCAAGCCCGGAACGGTCGGGATGCAGTCGAGCTCCCGGGCCTGGACGTCCTTCTCCAGGACCAAACCGGCGGCATACGCGTTGGCCAAGCGCCATTCGTAGGAACCTCCGCCGGCGGCGGCGTCGAGGAGGGCTCCGGCGTTCCCGCCCTGGGCCAAGGCTTGGGCCAAGGGTGCGACCGCCGCCTGACGCAGCTCGAGGCTGGCCCCGTTTTGCGCGACCTCGGCCGGGTCGGCGCACTCGCCCTGGAGGTACGCCTTAGCCGCGGCCCAGCGGGCCTCCACCGTGGTCCCGTTGACGGCTTGGTCGAGCCGTGCAGCGCAGTCGAAGCCGATGGCCGGCAGGTCTCCGAAGGCGACGTACCAGCCGGCGGCGATCACGTCCGCAAAGGCCCGGCGCACGGGCTCGTACCCGCAGACGACCGGCAGGCCGAAGGGCTCAATCACGTCGCCGTTGACGCAGCCTTGGACCAAGGCGAAGGTGTTCTCGGCTCCCCCGAAGAAGAAGGCGTTGCGCAGGGTCACAAACATCGCGTACGCCCGGATGTAATCCCGCTCGGGGTTGAGCGGGCTGATGCCGATCAGCACGTCATAGGACACGACGTCATCGAGGGGGGTGGCCCCGATGAAGGGGTCGCCCACGGCGAAGATGTAGTCCAGCTGGGCTTCGAAACCGGTGCGGCGCCCTTCGGGCGTTCCGAGGGGGGTTACGTCGTTGAAGTCGAAGAGCATGCTGGCAGGGGGCGGGCTCTGCAGCCAGCGGTACCCGATCACGTCGGAAGCCGCTGCGCGGACGATGGGGTCGGGGTTCGTCGCCAGGTTTTGCGCGATGAGGTCCGGGGTGCTCACGGCTACGGATTGCACACCGTTGAAGGAGATGAAGAGAGCTACGAGAAGAGCAAATCCTGCAGCAAGGGTGAGTTTTCTCTGCATATTTTCCTGACCTCCTTAAGGCTGAGTAGAAGATTGGGCTCCCATTTTCCTTCCCGGAATGGGGACGGCGAAGTGTAGCCGCATGCCGAGTGCTCCAGCTTGGGTCCGGGCACCACCTCCTTTACCGCTACCGCGCGACAAGGTTGCCCTAGTTCACGGCTGTTCCTTTTGTTTATTGAAAATCTTAGCACAGCTTGCCCGAATTGTCAAGAGGTTTCGCCTCTTCCGCTCTGTATTTTAGGCTTTTCCCCTCGAGCGTGGCGCGGGCCGTCAAGCCACCTCCCCGGACCGGATTCGGCCAGCATGTAAGCGATCTCGGTTGCAGGCGCTCCCTCCGGGGACCCGTGGGCGTCAGAATCGGCGGATCGCCCCTATGATAATAGGGAGATACGCAGCCCGTTTACGACCCGGCCCGAGCGGCGAGGGTCTTGACAGAGGGACCGCAAAGCCTATAATGGAAACCAAAAGAAGAGCAAGAGGGAAGGAGCACCCGCTTCCGCAAGGGGTGAAACCTTCGCTGTCTCAGGCCAAGCAGCGATGCAAAGGGGGTGGGACTGGGTAGCACACACCTTTCACTCGCGCGTCCTCGGATGTGATGGGAGGACCGCATCCACGCACGGCAAAATTCCACAGGTCGAATTCCACATCAGACCCAATCGAAGGAGGAGGTCAAAAGGATGAAGTATCTGATCGGTGCAGTCGCAGGGTTGTTCCTCTTGGTCGGGAGCCTGGGGCTTGCGGTTTCGGCCCAGCCCGCCGTCGTCCTCGACTGCCAGGACCTGCCGGAGGGCTTCTTCTGCCCGTCGGTGACCGGAGGGAGCTACACCTTTTCGATCATCGCCAGCCCCTCGACCTTGAACCCCGTCACCGCGGAGGACACCGCCTCGCTCTCCATCCAAGACCAGATGTTCGGGACCTTCTTCGCCGACTACTCCACCCTCGGGGAGTTCGCGGTCGCCTCGGAGCTCAACGAGGAGGGGACGGCGGTTACCTTCACCCTCCGTGACGCCACCTTCTCCGACGGCTCGCCCGTGACCGTCGACGACATCGTATACTGGTACTACGCCGTGGTCTGGAACCCCAACCTGCCGAACTCCTTGCAGAACGCCTTCTTGTGCACGGACGGCTCCCCCTTCAAGCTGGAGGTGGTCGGCGAGAACCAGGTCCGGATCAGCTGTCCGGAGCCCTTCCTCAGCTTCGAGGCGTTCGCCAGCGGGTTCGTGGTGATGTCGCAGCAGATGGCGCTGGACCTCATCGAGGCCCAGGGGATTGCCACCCAGCCCGCGGTGGCCCCCGGTCCGGATGGGGTGCTCCAGACCGAGGGCGGGGAGCCGTTCGGCCCGATCCTGGTCGGGGACCTCACCCCCCAGGGCGATGACGTGGCCATCGAGCTGGCGACCGAGGAGTTCCTGGGGCTGAGCGCTCCCCTCGAGCTGCTGCGGGGGCTGGGGCCGTTCGTGATCACCCAGCTCATCTCCGACCAGATCGCCACCTACGAGCGGAACCCCAACTTCTGGCAGACGGACTCCAACGGGACGCAGCTCCCCTATTTGGATGAGGTCACGATCATCATCATCCCCACCCAGGGGTTCAACCTGGCCATCTCCAAGTTCCTCAACGGGGAGACGGACGCCTACGGCCCGCGCCCGCAGGACATCGCGGTGATCCTCTCCCAAGCGGCCGGTGGAGGCTTTGAGGTCAACGAGGACATCGACGCCGGTCAGGCCAACTTCGGCGAGACCTTCACCACCCCGAACTTCATCGACCCCGACCCGAACCTGGCCGCTGTAGCCCGCAACACCACCGTGCGCCGCGCGCTGTACCTGGCGATCGACCGCGCCGCGCTCGTCAACAACGTGCTCCTGGGCATCGGAACCCCGCAGTTCCTCACGGTGAGCATCCCGTCCTCGTACTTCATCGGGCGGGACAACACCTGCCAGGACTTCATCGACGCCGGGCTGGCCACGGCGGCCGACTGCGACGGCACCACCTGGGTGCTCCCCTCGGGGCTGGAGCTGAACGTGACGACGCTGCCCAAGCCGGTCAGCGAGGAGATCGTCCAGGCGCTGAGCTGTCTGGTCGACTTCGAGGGCTGTCTGCAGACGGCGGCCGCCATGCTCGACTCCGTGGGCATCGTGGACACGGACGGGGACGGCATCCGGGAGATCCCGGCTGACTTCGACGGGCGGGGCAACCCCGGCGGGAAGTTCTCCGTCCAGGTGCGCACCAACGCGGGGAACACCATCCGCGAGGCCTATGACGAGATCATCTGCGACGGTTGGCAGGCCATCGGCGTGGAGTGCCAGGCCGGGACCGCCTCCTTCCCGCAGCTGGTCCGGGAGCTCCTGACGGGGACCTTCACCGGCTTCATCACCATCGGCCTTACGGGCGGCAACCCGCAGGGCGCGATCAACGTGATCCCCTGTGGGACGGTCCTCCACTTCTGGAACGTCGGGTGTGAGGAGCCCACGGAGGACGAGCTCGTCCTGGAAGAGCTCTGGTTCGAGGGCTTCAACGCCACCGACGTGGAGAGCGCACGGGCGGCCTACGACCGCTACCAGATCGAGTGGGTGAAGCGGCCGCTGTACCTGCACCTGGCCACCACCAACTCGCTGTTCGTGCAGCGGACGGATCGCATCGCCAACACGGGTCGGGCGATCAACGGCCTCACCAACGTGAAGTTCCGCTGCGACCTGCCCGGCCAGTCGCCCAACTGTCAGCAGGCCAACCCGTAAGCTCAAGCGACGCACGACGGCAAGAGGCAGGCGAGGCAGGGTAGCGAATAACCGCAGGCTACCCTCCGCCTGCAGGGAAAGAGACGACCGGTGAGAGAAAGCGGAGGGGAGCGTGCTCGAAAAGGAGCGATCGGCACGCTCCCCTCTCCCTCTTTTTCGAGTTGTCCAAGCGGCAGGCTCCGTGGCCTCGTGTGCGGCACCGCGCGTCGGAACGCGCTCCTTGCGAGCTATCATCGCATGGAGTATGATGGCAGCCCGAACGCGCTCTGCATCGTCGGGAGGATGCTCCCGCCGCCGAGCCGGGGAAGGTGAGCCGAAAGGAGCCGGGAGATGCTGCTAGGATACATATTCCGAAGGATCTTGTACATGATCCCGATCCTCTTCGTCGTCACGTTCATCATCTTCCTGCTGACCTACCTGCAACCCGGCGACGTGGTCGACGCGATGTGCGGTCTCAGCTGTCCCCTGGAGATGCGGGAGCGGTTGCGGGAAGTCTACGGTCTGAACGATCCGTTCCTCCTCCAGTATGCCCGTTGGGTGAAGGGCGTCCTGACGGAGCTCGATTTCGGCTACTCCCCCACCCGAAACATGGGGGCCTGGGAGGCGTTGATGGGGGAGGATCGGTGGCTCTACACCCTGTTGTTGGTCGTAGCGGCTTTGGTGTTGAGCTGGGCGGTCGCGATTCCCATCGGGATCTACTCCGCCACCCATAAATACTCCCCGGCGGATCATACCTTCACGTTTTTAGGGTTCTTAGGGTTGTCGGTCCCCAACTTCGTCTTGGGCCTGATCTTCATCTGGCTGATGGTGGGGGTGCTGAAGGTCGGACAGGTTCCGGTGCAGATCGACTGCATGGAGAAGCTCACCGTGGGGGAGTTCTTCAGCCCTAATTGCCGCGACGCCCCTTGGAGCTTGGGGAAGGTGATCGACTTCCTGTGGCATTTTCTCCCGCCGGTGATCATCTTGGCGGCGGCGAACACGGCCGCCGTGATCCGCTACATGCGGGGCAGCCTCCTCGACGTCCTCAAGATGGACTACATCCAGACGGCCCGGGCCAAGGGATTGACGGAGCGGATCGTGATCTATAAGCACGCCGTGCGCAACGCCATCAACCCGCTGATCAGCATGTTGGGCTTCTGGATCCCCTATATGCTCGAGGGCGCGCTGGTGATCGCGATCATCTTTAACCTGCCCCAGATCGAGAAGACGTTCATCGAGTCGTTGGAGAACCGAGACTACGCCGTGGTGATGAGCGGGTTGTTCGTCTTCAGCCTGATTTTGATGATCGGCAACTTGATCGCCGACATCCTGCTGGCGATCTCGGACCCCAAGATCCGCTACGAGTGAGACGGACACGCGCGCAAGCCAAGCAAGAAAGAGGGAGAGGGGCCGGGCCGATACCCCGCGACCGATAGGGTAGGAGGAGAAGGGCGGGCTCGGGGAAACGAACGAGCGAGCGAACGAGGGAGACCATGGGGAACACCACAGCACCGATGGCCGTTGAGCCGAAGCAACCGTCGCCCACGGAGGAGTTGGGATACCAGCCCCTCTCGCAAACCCAGCTGATCTGGCGCCGCTTTCGCCGGCACAAGCTCGGCATGATCGGCGCGATCCTCATCCTCTTCTTGTCGATCGTCTTCCTCTTCGCCGAGTTCATCGCTCCCTACAATTACACCGCGCTGCATAAGAACTTCCCCTATGTCCCGCCGATGATTACCCGGATCCAGTTCGACGGGCTGCGGCCGTATGTCTACGGTCTGGCCAAGCGCCAGGCCTGCATCGACCCACAGACGGCCGAGCTGCGGGCCTGTCAGGACTTCCCTCCCGAGGTCAAGGCGCGGCGCATGCCCGGCGTCTGGGTCTACAAGGAGACGGATCAGAAGTACTATCTCAAGCTCTTCGTGCGCGGGGAAGAGTACAAGCTCTTTGGCGTCTTTCCCACGAACGTCCACCTCTTCGGGACGGGAGAACCTCCCAACAGCCCCGGCCAGTTCTTCCCCTTTGGGACGGACAAACAGGGGCGAGACCTCTTCTCCATGATCCTCTTCGGAGGGCGGGTCACCCTGGCCATCGCGCCCTTGGTCATCCTCATCACCTTCTTGGTGGGAGCGTTCCTAGGCGGCTTGTCGGGGTACTTGGGGGGGAACGTCGACATGCTGATTCAGCGCCTCATCGAGATCGTCATGTCGCTGCCGCGGCTGGCGTTGCTGCTGGCGATCTCCGGCATCGTCTCCAGCTTTGGACAGATCCCGCCCATGGTCCGCTTCTGGACGATCGTCGGGCTCTTGAGCTTGGTGAGTTGGGCCCCGGTGGCTCGGGTGATCCGTGGACAGTTCTTGGCCCTGCGGGAGTCGGAATACACCCAAGCCGCGCGCGCGTTGGGGGCGAGCAACCTGCGGATCATCTTCCGGCACATCTTGCCGAACATCATGAGCTATCTCGTCGTGGCCGCCACCCTAGCGGTGCCCGACGTGATCATCCTCGAGAGCATCCTCAGCTTCCTGGGCTACGGGATCCAGCACCCCCTCACCAGCTGGGGGATGTTGCTGCGCAACTTCGTGGGGCAGGGGTTTCAGTTTGAGATCCAATACCATGCGTGGCTGCTGATCCCCGCAGCCTTCATCGTGGTCACCGTGCTGGCCTTCAACTTCCTGGGGGACGCGCTGCGGGACGCGGTGGATCCCTACACCGTGGACGAGGTGAAGGAAGAAGCGGCGTGATCCCCCCCCTGCCTTGCCGGCCCTGCCGGCGTGCGGGGCGCGGAGGCCCTCCTAGGGAAGGAAGATGCTGGCCGATAAGCGCATTGCGATTGTAGGACTGGGTAAGATCGGAGGCACCCTCGCCCGCGGGCTCGTCCAGCGCCGGGTCGTGCCCGCCAAGAACCTGGCGGGGAGCACCGCCCACGAGGCCACGGCCCAAGAGGCTTCCAAACGCTACGGCATCGAAGTCCACACGGACAACGCGAAGCTCGTCCAAGGGC
Organism: Candidatus Bipolaricaulota bacterium; assembly: GCA_026982655.1. GTDB lineage: Bacteria > Bipolaricaulota > Bipolaricaulia > RBG-16-55-9 > RBG-16-55-9 > JALUUA01. The sequence continues at coordinate 2,523 of JALSGO010000024.1, read as the reverse complement.
GGGACATCGTCATCCTGGCCGTAAAGCCCCAGAGCATGGCCCGGGTGCTCGAGGAGATCCGCTCGCACACGGACCCCCAACAGCTGGTGATCACCCTCGCCGCCGCGATCACCACCCGCTTCGTCGAGGAGGGCCTGCAGCAGGAGATCTCCGTCGTGCGGGCGATGCCGAACACCCCCTGCCTGGTGGGGCAGGGGATGACCGTCTTGTGCCCGGGGCGCTTTGCGACCCCGGAGCACGTGGAGATCGCGCGGGAGATCTTCGCCGCCGTGGGAAGGGTGGAGGTCATCGACAACGAGGAACTCATGGACGCGGTCACGGGCCTCTCGGGCAGCGGACCGGCGTACTGCTACATCATGATCGAATCGTTGGCCGAGGGCGGCGTGAAGGTCGGGCTCCCCCGGGAGCTGGCCACCCTTTTGGCGGCCCAGTCGATGCTGGGAGCGGCCCAAATGGTCCTGGAGACGGGGGAGCACCCCGCCAAGCTCAAGGACGCCGTGACCACCCCGGCGGGCACCACCGTCGATGGACTGCTCGAGCTGGAAGCGGGCGGCGTGCGCGTATCGCTCATCAAAGCTGTGGACCGGGCCACCCAGAAGTCGAAAGAGCTTTCGCGCTGATCCTCTCCCGATCCAACCCAAGCGGGTGCCCCGAATTGACCCCGAGGGCGGAGACGGTGTACCATCCCCCCGCCGTGCCACGCCACGCCACGACGCCAGCGCCTAAGGGGGGCTGCCCAAGATGCCGCAGCTCGTGGGGTATGGAGTGTATCTGCCGCGCTACCGCATAGCCGTTTCCGAGATCCACGCCGCGTGGGGGCGCTCGGGAGGGGGACGGGGAGGGCGGGGGGAGAAGGCCGTCGTGCCCCCGGACGAGGACCCCCTCACCCTGGGTGTCAAAGCCGCCCGAGCGGCCCTCGCACAAGCCGGAGTGGAGGGACGGCACCTCAGCGCGGTCCTGGCCGCCAGCACCTCCACGGGGTACGCAGAGGGGGCCCTGGCGGCCCCCTTGGCTTATCACCTGGGAGCGGAAGGGGACGTGTTCGTAGGGGACTTCGGGCTCAGCTCCCGTTCCGTGACGGCGGCGATGAGAGCGGCGATGGACGCCTTGGCCTCCGGTCAAGGGAAGCACGCCTTCGCCTTGGCGGTCGCGGCGGAGAGGCTGATCGCCGAGCCGGGCTCCTCCTACGAGCTGAGCTACTCCGGCGGCGCGGGGGCGCTCCTCCTCGCCTCCCAAGGGGGATTTGCCGAAGTGGTCGGCTTTGCCTCCCACACGAGCGGGTTCGTGGGCCGCTCCCGCCGCGAGGGGCGCTCCCATGGGCTCGTGGATGAGCGCTTCATGATGCAGCAGTTCCTCGCCCACGTGCAGGGGTCCGTGGAACGCCTGTTGAAGGCCATCGAAATCCCACCCGAGGAGTTCGCTCATGTGGTGGTGCAGGCCCCGGAGGGCCGCTGGGCCGTCCGGGCCCTCAAGAAGCTGGGCCTCCCCGCGGAGAAGCTCGTCTCGACGTTTCCGCAGCTGGGCTACGCCGGATGCGCTTCCCTGCTGATCGACCTCGCCCGGGCGCTCGATCAGGCCGCTCCGGGGGAGCTCCTCTTGGTCGTCTCGTACGGCCCCGGGGGGAGCGACGCTTTGGCGCTTCGCGTCACGAAATCCCCGCCGAAGGCCGATGTGGAGGCCCAACTGCAGCGGAAAGAGCTCGTGAGCTATCCCGTGTATCTGCGCTATCAGGGGCTGTTGGGAGAGGAACGACGATGACGACCCCTGAGATCTGGCGGATCGCCCGGGAGAACGCGCGGCTCGTGGGGTATCGCTGCACAAGCTGCGGCTGGGTTGCCTTCCCCGAACGGAAGCGGGTCTGCAAGCGCTGCCGCGCTCCGGCGGACTTCGAGGAGATCGAGCTGAAGCCCTATGGCCGCGTGCTTGCCTATGTGGTGCAGCACCGGCTCCCGAAGGGCTTCGAGACGCCGCTGCCCGTGGCCGTCGTCGAACTGGCGGACGGCCTGCGGGTCTACGGGCACCTCGTGGAGTGCGCTCCCGAGGACGTCCGGGTGGGCCTGGAGGTGGAGGCCGACCTGCGGGTGATGTACGAGGAAGAGGGCGCACGGGTGTACTCCTACAAGTTCCGGCCTCGGGAGCGGGAACGGGAGGGATCCTGATGGAGAGCCTTCGGGGGAAGGTGGCGATCGTCGGAGCCGGGATGATCCGCTTCGGCGAACTCTACGATAAAAGTCTAGAGGACATGGTGGAAGAGGCGTATCTGAACGCCCTTCAAAGCGTGGATAAGGGGCTCGACCCCCAAGCGATCGAAGCGGCGTGGTTCGGGACGGTCTACCCCGCGATGGGGAACACGGGGCTGGTGCTCAGCCATGCCACGGGGCTCTTCGAGATCCCCATAACCCGGGTGGAGAACGCCTGCGCCACGGGGAGCGACGCCTTCCGCCAGGCGTGCTTCGCCGTCGCCGCCGGGGTGTATGACGTCGTGTTGGTGGTGGGCGCGGAGAAGATGCACGACGACCCCGG
>JALSGO010000023.1 GCA_026982655.1 Candidatus Bipolaricaulota bacterium | reverse complement strand
GCGGGCGTCGAGCGGCTGGTGCACGTGAGCACCGTGGACGTCTACGGCTACGTCGATCACGACGGGGCCGACGAGCGGACCCCCTTCCGCCCGGACGGGCTCTACTCCCGGTCGAAGATCGAGGCCGAACACGCCGTCGTCCGCTATTACGACGAGGAGGGCCTCCCCTGCGTGATCCTGCGGCCCTGCCTCATCTACGGCCCCCACGATCGCCACCTGATCCCCGCGGTGCTCGAGCTGCTCTCCCGCCGCTGGACCCCCCTCATCGCCGGGGGACGGGTGCTCCTCGACGTCGTCTACGCGGGGGACGTGGCCGAAGCGCTCTGGCTGGCCGCCCGAAGCCGGGAGGCGATCGGCCAGGCGTACAACATCACGGACGGGGCGCGGCGCACGCTGCGGGAGACCGTCGAGACCTTCGCCCAAGCGCTCGGGAGGTCCCCCCGCTTCCTCTCCGTGCCCTACGGGCCGGGCTACGGCCTCGCTCGCGCCGCGAGCGCCTTAGGAGGCCTCCTGTCGGTGCCTGTCCCCTCGTTCCTGCGGTGGGAGGTGGTCAAGGCCATGGGCCACCACCGCCACTTCGACATCTCCAAGGCCCGCGGGGAGTTGGGCTACGAGCCGAAGACGTCCCTAGAGGAGGGCCTGCGTGAGACGCTCGCCTGGCACCGGCTCCGAGCGCAAAAGCAAAAGGCCGAGGCGGAGGAGGCCGAGACCGTCCCCCTCTCGTAAGGCTTCCATGCTTATCCCAACCCCCAAGCCCCAGCCCCAGCCCAAGCTGAGGAGGACGCGATGACGCTGGCGATGCTGCTCGCCTTCGCCCTGTTGCTCGTCGCGCTCATCCTCTTCGCGCTCGATCTCTTCCCCATCGACTTCGTGGCCTTCGCGCTCATGGCCGCGGTGCTGCTCCTGGGGCCGTGGCTGAACGTCTCCCCCGAGGAGGCGATCTCGGGGTTCAGCAACCCGGCGACGATCACGGTGCTGGCGATGTTCATCCTCAGCGGAGGGATTTATCGTACGGGGGCCGTCAACCTCCTGGCGCGGCGGGCGATCCGCCTGGCGGGCGACAGCGAGCTGCGCCAGCTCCTGGTCGTGATGCTCTTGGTAGGCCCCATCTCCGCGTTTTTGAACAACACCGCCGCCGTGGCCATCCTGATCCCCTTCGTGATGGCCTTGGCCCGGGAGAGGAAGCGCGCCCCCTCCAAGCTCCTCATCCCTTTGTCGTACACCTCGCAGCTGGCGGGCGTGATCACCCTCATCGGGACCTCGACGAACATCTTGGCCAGCACCCTCTCGGCGCGCGAGGGGGCGGGCGGGTTCGGGATGTTCGAGTTCACCCCCATCGGGCTTCTCATCTTCGCCACCGGCGTGCTTTACCTCCTGCTGGTGGGGCGTCGCCTCCTGCCCGAGCGCCGCGCGGAGGAGATCGCCGAGAAGTACCACGTGAAGGAGTACCTCACCGAGGTGGTGGTGCTGGAGGACTCGCCGCTGGTGGGCAAGACCCTCTTAGAGAGCAAGCTGAGCGAGCAGTTCGACATCCAGGTGCTCGAGATCCTGCGGGACGGCCACAAGCTGAGCCCCCCGCTGGCGGATCGGGTGCTGCAGCCGGGGGACGTGCTCTTCATCCGAGCGAGCCGCGATCAGCTCCTCAAGATCAAGGACGCCGAGGGCCTAGCGCTGGCACCCGAGGTGCGCCACGGGGCGCATCTCGCCGAGGAGGGCGACGAGATCGCCCTCTTGGAGGTGGTGATCGCCCCGAACTCCGAGCTCATCGGCGGCACCCTGGAGACGACGAACTTCCGCAACCGCTACGGCTGCACCGTGATCGCGATGTGGAAGCACGGGGTGCTCCTCCGGGAGCGGCTGGGGAAGGTCCGCCTCGACTTCGGGGACACGCTCCTCCTCCAGGGGGAGCGCAGCGCCTTGGAGAGGGTCAAGCGCGATCCGGGCTTCATCGTCACGGAGGAGGTCGAGCTGGAGGCCTTCCGCACGGAGAAGATCCCCGTGGCCCTGGGGATCCTCGCGGGCGTGGTCGTCTTCGCGGCGTTGGGGATGCCCATCCTGGTGACGGCTCTCGTGGGCTGCGTGGCGATGGTCCTCACCGGGTGCTTGAAGGTCCACGAGCTGCACGAGTCGATCCGCTGGGACGTCATCTTCCTGCTGGCGGGGGTGATCCCCCTGGGGTTGGCGCTGGAGAACACGGGCGCGGCGGCGTGGCTCGCCGGTCTGGCCTCCGAGGCCGCGCAGTACGTCCCGCCCCTGGTGGTGCTGGGGCTCTTCTACGTCACGACCATGATCCTCACGGAGCTCATCTCGAACAACGCCGCGGTGGTGGTGATGATCCCCGTGGGGGTGACCACGGCCCGCCTGCTGGGACTCGACCCCCAGGCGTTCGTCCTGGCCATCATGTTTGCGGCCTCGACGAGCTTCTCCACCCCCGTGGGATACCAGACGAACACCATGGTCTACGGCCCCGGCGGCTATAAGTTTCTAGACTTCACCCGCGTCGGCGGGCCGCTCAACCTGCTGCTGGCGGTCCTTACGCCGCTGTACATCTACGGGCTCTGGGGCCTTTGACACTCGCAGCGGAGCGATCCGATCTTCGCGCCGGCCGGCCCGGCTTTTCTCCTCTCCGTACAGCAGCTGTCTCCTATACGAGGGGATAAAGGGTTGACAACTCGGAGAATCTCGGGTATGATGGAATGAGCCTCCGAAAGGGCAAACCCGCCGAAAGGCGGGGACGCAAAGCCACGGGCCTACGGGCAACGGGACCTAGGGCAGCCGGGCTGCCGAAGAGGGTGCGTGAGAGTGTGCACATAGAGTTGGTTCCCTTTGGACACCACCTCCTTGCAGGCAGGACGCGCTTGGCCGGCGCAGGAAGCGTAGAGCTTCCTTCCCCTGTGTCCCAGAGTTTTCCCGGGGTTCCCACCTCCTACGACGGCCCACGGGTTTTTGCTCAGGACGCGGGGGCCAGGCCGGCCAAGCGCTCCTCCTTCCTGCCGGGGTGAGAGGGGGTAGGGGGAAGCGCCGTAGGCCACACCCCAAGTACGGAAAGACGGGCTGATGAGTGGCTCGGGAACCTGCGGGGGAGTGTGGCCTACGGCGTTTTTCCGTCTCTGCGCGGAGAGCAAATCGCTCGCGCAAGCCTTGGGGGAGCTCTCTCACTTTGTTAGCCCACCTTCCCGCGTGCGTCCCGCTCCGGATCTCCCTACGGCCCTGCGGAACCGGCCTTCTAAGGGATACTAACATACCGAGGGGGGAGAGGTCAACCGCTCCGACTAGGAGCTTACGGCGGCCTCCGCCGCCACCCGCTCGAAGGTGAACCGATCGCCTTCTCCCTCCACGTCCACGCGCACCCGGTCGCCGGGCTGAAGCTCGCCGTCGATGATTCGGTTCGCCAGCGGGTTTTCGAGTTCCTCGCGGATCGCCCGTGCCAGAGGCCGCGCGCCGTAGAGGGGGTCGTACCCCTCCTCCGCCAGCTTCGCCCGGGCTGCGTCGGTGACCTCCAGCTCGATCTCCTGCTCCGCCAAACGGGCTGCGAGCTCCTTCAGCTTGAGGTCCACGATCTGCCGGATGTGCTCCGGCTCCAGGGGCTTAAACACGACCACGCCGTCGAGACGGTTCAGGAACTCGGGCCGGAAGAATTTTCGCACGTCGGAGAGCACCTGCGCGCGTACGGCGTCAAAGGCCCGCTCCCGCTGCTTCCTCTCCTCTGCGGAGCCCGCGTCGAACCCAATTCGTTTGGGCTGCGTAAAGTGCTCGCTCCCCAGGTTGCTCGTCATGATCACCAAGGTGTTGCGGAAGTCGACGGTGCGCCCCTGGCCGTCCGTGAGCCTCCCCTCGTCCAGGAGCTGCAGCAGCACGTTGAAGACGTCGCGGTGGGCCTTCTCGATCTCGTCGAACAGGATGACGCGATAGGGCCTTCGGCGGACCGCCTCCGTGAGCTGGCCGCCCTCCTCGTAGCCCACGTAGCCGGGCGGGGCCCCGATCAGGCGCGCGACCGTGTGCTTCTCCATGTACTCGCTCATGTCGATGCGCAGGAGCGCTTCCTCGTCGTCGAACAGAAACTCCGCCAGGGCCTTGGAGAGCTCCGTCTTGCCCACGCCCGTCGGGCCGAGGAAGAGAAAGGACCCGATGGGCCGCTTCGGGTCTTTGAGGCCGGCGCGCGCGCGGCGCACGGCTTGGGAAACGATTTGTACGGCCTCGTCTTGGTCCACGAGGCGCTCGTGGAGCTTCTCCTCCATGTGGGCGAGCTTTGCGCGTTCCTCCTCGAACATCCGCTCCACGGGGATCCCCGTCCACTGGGAGACGACCTCCGCGACGTCCTCCGCCGTCACCTCGGTGCGCTCCCTGCGGGCCGTCCACTCTTGCTGTAGGCGCTCGAGCTCCCGTTGAAGCTCCTCGCGCTTCGCTTCCAAGCGCTCACGGGCGTGACTCTCGGCCCGTTTGAGCGATTCATCCAGGCGCCGCAGGCGGGCCTCCAGCTCCTCGATCTGGGGCGCGAACGTCTTGTCGATGCGGATCTTGGAGGCGGCCTCGTCGAGGAGATCGATCGCCTTGTCGGGCAGGAAGCGATCCGTGATGTAGCGGTCCGAGAGGCGCACCGCGGCCTCAATCGCTTCGTCCGTGATCGTCAATTTGTGGTGCTCCTCCAGCTTGGGCCTAAGGCCCTGGAGAATTTCCACGGTCTCCTCCACGGAGGGCTCCTCGATCAAAACTTTCTGGAAGCGCCGCTCCAGCGCGGGGTCCTTTTCGATGTGCTCCCGATACTCGTCGAGGGTGGTCGCCCCGATCACCTGGAAGGTCCCGCGGGCGAGGGGGGGCTTCAGGATGTTCGAGGCGTCGATCGCCCCCTCGGCCCCCCCGGCCCCCACCACGGTGTGCAGCTCGTCGATGAAGACGAGAAACTTCCCGTGGGCGGCCTCGATCTCGCGGATCGCGGCCTTGAGGCGTTCTTCAAATTCCCCGCGGAACTTCGAGCCCGCGACCATGGCGGCCAAGTCGAGCTGGATGAGCTCCTTGTCCTTGAGGGTGTCGGGGACCTGGCCCTGGACGATCCTCTGCGCTAAGCCCTCGACGATGGCCGTCTTGCCCACGCCGGGCTCCCCGATAAGCACGGGGTTGTTCTTCTTGCGTCGAGAGAGGATCTGCGCCACGCGGCGGATCTCCCGCGCCCGCCCGATCACGGGGTCGAGCTTCCCCAGGCGGGCCAGCTCCGTCAAGTTGACGCTGTAGCGCTCCAGGATCTGATACCGACTCTCGGCGGCCCGGTCCGTGACCCGCTGCGCGCCCCGCACCTTTTGCAGAGCGTTGTATACGGCCTCGGGGGTGATGCCGTGCTTGTCAAGCACCCGGCGGAGCTTGGGGTTCATCTCGCGGCTTAGGGCGATCAAGAGGTGTTCCACGCCCACGTACTCGTCTTTGAGGCGCTGGGCCTCGCGCTCGGCGGCTTTTACGATGCCGTCGAGTCGGGGGGTGATGTAGATCTGCTGCCCCACCACCGTGGACACCTGAGGCTTTTCGCCGAGGAGGGCTTCCAGATCCGGGAGGAGTTCTTCGACGTTTACCCCCATCTCCTCCAGGAGCTCGCGTCCCACGCCCTCCTTGGAGGCCAACGCGTAGAAGAGGTGCTCCACGTCGAGCTGGTTGTGCTTAAATCGCTCCAGGAGTTCCGCGGAGTCCTGGAAGAGCTCTTGGGCCTTCTCCGTGAGCCGGTCGAAGCGGATCATCTTCGCTCCTCGTTCGACCCCCCGGGATTAGCAGTCTTCTCCCGAGAGTGCTAACCGCAGTATACGGGACGGAGGGGAGGGAGTCAAGGGCCCCGGTGGGCGGAGAGGGGCCGCCGGAGCAGAAAGGCCAACAGGGCCTCGGAGAGCTCCTGGGGATCGAGGGGATGGCCTTGGCGCCGCAGGTGTTCCACCACGTGGCTGAGCGCCCCGTAGAGCGCCACCGCCAGCAGCTCCGTGGGCCAGGAGGGATCCAAGAGGCGGGCTGCCTGTCCCGCGAGGAGGACCTTGGCCAAGAGGCGGACGAGCTCCCTCTGCAAGCGGAGGACGGTCTGTGTGCGCAGCCCGGAGTCCGGCTGCCAGGGGAGCACCAAGAGCCGCAGGCGCTGAGGGCGCTCCGCGGCCCAGTCGGCCAGTCCCCGGACCGCTTGACAGAGCTGCTCCTCCGGGGAGTCCGCTTGGACCTCCAACGCTTGGCGCATCCCCCGGATCTCCCGCTGCAGGGCCTCCCGGATCAGCGCCTCCTTGCTGCGGAAGTGGTAATAGAGGGTGGCTTTGGTGACCCCGGCCCGCCGAGCGAGCTCCTCCACGGGGAAGCCGGAGCCGCGCTCGGTCAGCAGCTCCAGCGCGGCCTCCAACAGCCGCTCGCGCGCTCCCGGGACCCGTCCCTTGGCCCTTCGGTTTGCCGTGGCCCCCCTCCCGCCGGCCCTCGATACGAGAGATTCCCCTACACCTCCGCCCGCCATTCTGCGGAAGCCGAAGAGGGGGATCAATGCCTGACCTGCAAGACGAGAGACGAAAGAACCGCCCCGGGAGGGCAGCACCCGCCCCGGAGCGGCTCCGTGCTCGGCTGTACTCTGTTTGCTTTATCCCGTGGGTTCCGCCTTGAGCGCGCCCCACAGGCCGAAGGCCCCGCCGAGCACGCCGGCGATCAAGTTGTTCCAGAGGGGCGTCGCCTCGGCAGAGAACCCCCACACAAAGGGGGAGAGGACCATCCAAACCCCGACGACGACGTCCCCCCAGTAGGCCTGCGGGCGCTCCTTGAAGTAGGCCCACAGCGCGAAGATCATCAAGAGGGCTCCGGCGATGAGGTTGTTCCACAGCCCGGACGTAAGGCCACTAAAGCCCAAGAAGAAGGGAGAGAGGATGACCCAAGCGCCGACGACCACCGTCAGCCACGCGGGCCAGGGATTTTGCTTCCGCTCGCTGACCTGTGTCGTCATCTCCACTCACCTCCTCCGAGCTCGCAACGCACGAGTCATACTAACTGGTTAGTCCGCATAGATTTATACCGAGGCTCCGTAAAATGCGCAAGAAGACCCTGCCTTTGAGAAAATCCTTCCCTGCCTGACCCTCTTGGCAGGGCCGGTTCTCTCTTCTCCCAGACGGAGGGAAAACGGCTAAGGGAGCAAGCTCGTGAGGGAGAACGAGGCCCCCATGCTCAGCTGGAAGACGACCGTAGAGGCGCTGGCTCCCGGAAGGAGCGTGAGGCTCCCCTCCACCGAGAGGGTTAGAGGGAGGGGAAGCTCCCACTGCGGGGCCGGGGCCTCCGCGCCCGCCAACAGGACCCCGCCCGATACCCAGCCCTCCACAGACTGCAGGAAGACCATCCCCGCGCCCACGAACGGTCGGAGCGGCAGACCCGCCACCTCCCGCTCCCAGCCCACGGGGAAGAGCTTTACGGCGGCCCGGCCCTCGAAGTCCACCAAGGGGGCGCTAAAGCCCGGGATGGCCGCCGAGGCCTCCACCCGCACCCAGTCCAGGGCGTCCACGGCCACAAACCCCGAAAGCGGCACCCGAAGGCCGACTTCCACAGGAGGGATCGCCTGTCCATACCCATACGCAGGCGCAACGAGGGCCACCGCCATCCAAATTCCGATACCCGCACGCACGACGGCACCTATACGCTTCAACAGAAGGCCTCCTTGGTTCTCATCGAATCCCGGCGGAAGCGAGGGGGGCCTAGACCTAGCCCACCTGGGCCATGATCTCCTCGGGGACGTCGAAGTTGGCGTACACTTCCTGGACGTCTTCGAGGTCGTCGAGCTTGTCGATGAACTTGAGGATCTTCTCGGCTTCCGGCCCCTGGAGGGAGACGGTCTGCTTGGGAACGAGCGTCACCTCGGCCCGCTCGATCCGCACGCCCTGGGCCTCTAGACCCTCCTTGACGGCCCGCAGCTGCTCCGGCGGGCAGTAGATCTCGACCTCGCCCTCCTTCTCCTCCAGGTCCTCGGCCCCCAGGTCGATGGCCCGCATCAGCAGGTCATCGAGGTCTTGGCCGGGGCTCGCTTTGAGGGTGAGGACCCCGCGGCGCTCGAAGAGCCAGGCCACCGACCCCTCGAGGCTGCCCCCGAAGTCGTCGAAGACCTTGCGGATGGCGGCCACCGCCCGGTTGCGGTTGTCGGTGACCGCCCGGACCATCACCGCCACCCCGAAGGGGCCGTAGCCCTCGTACATCACTTCCTCGAACTGCTGTCCCGGCAGCTCCCCTGTGGCCCGTTTGATCGCCCGCTCGATGTTCTCCTTGGGCATGTTCGCGGACTTGGCCCGCTCGATCGCCTGGGCGAGCCGGGGGTTCTTCTCCGGGTCGGGGTCGCCGAGCCGCGCGGCGATGGTGATCTCCTTGGCCAGCTTGCTGAAGAGCTTCCCGCGAAGCTGATCTTGTCGCTCTTTACGGTATTTGATGTTGGCCCATTTCGAGTGGCCCGCCATCTTGATCCCCTCCGAAAAGAGTTTAAAATATCCCGTCTCGGGGATCAAGCCGCCGCGTCGCGTTCTGTTCCCTATCCTCTCCACTGAAATCGAATCGCGCAGGCCGCCCGGAGGCGGCCCGTACGGTAGTAGAGGGAGTAGGAGGAAGGAGCCTTTTTGTCATGACGGAAGCAGGCAGAGAGCCTCGACGGGCGCGTCGGGAGGACTCCCGCCCCCGGAGGCCCCCAGAGTACCCGGAGCCGGAGGTCGTCCGGCTCACGGAGGAGCTGGAGGAGCGCTCCCCGGAGGAGACGCTGGAGCGCTTGGAGGAGCTCCCCTCGGAGCTGGCCGTAGAAGTCCTGGAGCACATGGACCCGGAGCGGGCCTCCGAGCTCTTAGAGCGGCTGGAGGACGCCGAGGCGGCCCGGCTCCTGGGGGAGATGTGGCCGGACAACGCCGTCGACGTCCTCGAGGAGCTCCCCGCCGAGCGGCGTCGGGACGTGCTGGAGCGGATGGCCCCCGCCGAGGCCGCCCCGATCCGTCGGCTCATCGCCTATCCCCACGACACCGCCGGAGGGCTCATGTCCCCCGACGTCGTCGCCCTCCCCGAAGACCTCACCGTGGAGGAGGCGATCGAGCGTCTAAGAGAGATGGCCGACGAGGCCGAAACCCTGTATTACGCCTACGTCGTGGACGAGGACCGCCGGCTCCGGGGCGTGCTCTCCATGCGGGACCTCATCCTAAGCAGCCCGAGGACCCCCATCCGCGAGGTCCTCCGCCGCGACGTGGTCAAGGTCCCCGTGGACGCCGACGCCGAGGAGGTGGCCCGGATCTTCGACCGCTACCACTTCCTGGCCCTTCCCGTGGTGGACTCGGAAGATCGTCTGTTGGGGATCGTCACCTTCGACGACGTGATCGACGCCATCCGCGAGGAGGAGACGGAGGACATGCACCGGATGGTGGGCGTGGCCCCCGAGGACAAAGTTTTAGATCCCTGGCACGAGTCCCTGCGACGACGGCTCCCCTGGCTGTTGATCAACCTGGTGACGGCGTTTGCCGCCGCGGGCGTGGTGGCGCTCTTCGAGGGGACGATCGCCAAGGTGACCGCGCTGGCGGTGCTGATGCCCATCATCGCCGGGCAGGGGGGGAACGCGGGCTCCCAGACCGTCACGGTCGTGGTGCGCGGGATCGCGCTGGGAGAGGTGCGGCCCGGCGAGGGCTGGCGGATCGTCCTCAAGGAGGGGCTGCTGGGCGCGGTCCACGGGATCGTGATCGGGGTCATCGTGGCCTGGATCGCGTATCTATGGCAGGGGGACCCCATGCTGGGGTGGGTGGTGGCGCTGGCGATGGTCTTCAACTTGATCATGGCCGGGGTCTTCGGGGCGCTCATCCCCCTGGGGCTGCGGTTCGTGGGGGCCGATCCGGCCCTGGCCTCGACGATCTTCCTCACGACCGTCACGGACATCTGCGGGTTCTTCTTCCTGTTGGGGCTAGGAGCCCTGCTGCTGGGCTGAGGAAACAGAAGCAGGGGCAGGCTGCGCTTGCATCTCCTTCGAGGTTTGCAGGGATAGAGGGAGCGCGAAGGTGAACGTAGCCCCTCGGCCCGGGGCGCTCTCGACCCCGATCCGCCCGCCGTGGGCCTCTACGAGCTGCTTGGCGATCGCCAGGCCCAGCCCGGTGCCGCCGCTGGTGCGCGTGCGGGAGCGGTCCCCCCGCCAGAAGCGCTCGAAGACGTACGGCAGGTCTCCGGGCGGGATACCCGGCCCGGTGTCCGAGACGCTCACCCGGGCCTCCCCGTCGCGGCGCTCGGCCCGCACGGCGATCCGACCGCCCTCGGGGGTATGGCGCTCCGCGTTGCTCAACAAATTCAGCAACACCTGGCGGATCCGCTGGGGGTCGGCCTCCGCGGGCAACGGCTCCTCCGAGAGCTCCACCCGCAGCTCGATCCCCTTCGCCTCGAGGCGGGGCTGGACGACCTGAGCCGTCTGTTGGACCACGTCCCGAAGGTCCACCCGCTGCTTGTGCAGCGGGAGCTCCCCGGCCTCCGCCAAGCTCAGCTCCCTCAAGTCGTGGATGAGACGGCTCAGCAGAAGACTTTCCTCGTGGATGGAGGCGATCGTCTCCGGCGTGGGCTCGAACACCCCGTCGAGGATCGCCTGCAGATCTCCCTGGATGACGGTAAGGGGGGTCCGCAGCTCGTGCGCGATGTCTTGGATCATCCTTCTTCGGAGTTCCTCGGAGCGCTGGAGGCGGGCGGCCATCTCGTTGAAGGTCTCCGCCAGCCGTCCCAGTTCATCCCGCGCGTGGACGGGGACCCGCTGTGAGAGGTCCCCCTGGGCGAGCCTCCGGGCGGCCTCGTCCAGGCGTCGTAGGGGGGCGATCACCTGCTGCAGGAAGAGCCCTCCCAACAGCAGCGCGATCGCTCCCGCGGCCAGCGCGGCGGTGAAGATGGAGCGCTGGACGGAACGCAGGAACGCCTGCTCCAAGGGGGTGAAAAGGCTTAGCGCCGAAGCGGAGATCAGCCACCCGACCGTTTGCCCCCCCACTTCGATGGGGATGCCCGCCCGCTGTAGGATCGGCTCCGGCACCTGTTCCCCCGTGTGGACGCGATCCGGGTCCAGCCGGATCCTTCCTGACGCGTCCGCAAGCATCAGATCGTAGAGAAGGACGATCATACGGGCCATCATCAGGGGGGTCATGGTGTGCTCCTGCATCATGCCCTCATGGAGGGACGGCACTTCGCCTCCCCGGGGTTCGTCGAAGCCCAGCACCCGGTCGATGCCCTCCCAGCCCCCGGCTTGGGTGTAGTAGTCCGCGAAGAGGGGGATGAGGGTGGGGGCATAGGTCAGGGCTCGGGTCGTGTTGAACCGCGCAAACTGCTCCACGGTAAGACGACTGAGCAACGAGGTAGAGACGAGAACTCCCACGACGATGATCGCCAGCACGACGCCGAAGAGCTTGAGGCCTAGGGGCACGTCGTTGAATCGCTGGAGCCCACGGCGCAGCCGGTGGGAAGTCGACGTTGGGAGGTTGGGGATCGCGCTCCGCGTGCTCACGAGGCCGATCGCTCCTCCCGTCGCGCCCGGAGCTGGGGGGACGGCGTCTCGGAGGCATCGGGGGCGTGGAACTTGTAGCCCACCCCGTGGACGGTCAGGATGTGCTGCGGGTTCTTGGGGTCGGGCTCGATCTTGCGGCGCAGGTTCTTGATGTGGGTGTCCACCGTGCGGTCGGAGGTGGCGTAGGTCGTGCCGTACAAAGCGTCGATGAGCTGGAGGCGCGTGAAGACCCGGCCCGGTTGCTCGGCCATCGTCGCGAGCAGCTGGAACTCCGTGGGGGTGAGGTCCACGCGCTTGCCGCCGAGCCGGACCTCGTGGCGGTCCAGGTCGATCTGGAGATCCCCCGCCTCGATCAGCCGGGGTCGGGGGATCCCCTCGGCGCGGCGGAGCACCGCCCGGACCCGGGCGACCAGCTCCCGGGGGTTGAAGGGCTTGACCACGTAGTCGTCGGCGCCCAGCTCCAGTCCGGCCACCCGATCCGCCTCCTCCCCGCGGGCGGTCAGCATGATGATCGGGACCTCCGACTCCCGCCGGATGGCTCGCGCCACATCCATCCCGTCGAGGTCGGGGAGCATCAGGTCCAACACGATGAGGGCCGGGTCTTCTTGTCGGAAGCGGTCCAAAGCTTCCTGCCCGGAGTAGGCCGAGAGCACTTGGAAGCCCGCCCTCTCTAGATACGCCCTTACCACCCGCACGATTTTGGGTTCGTCGTCTACAACCAGGATCTTCTTGCCCATGATGAGGCACTGTCCGGCCGGCGATCCTCCCCGTACGGTCCCACCCCACGGGCCTCGGTACCGATCCGCCTGTGGCGGCAGCCGGCAGACGCAACCGAGGCTATCGTACCCGCTTCGGTCAGGACGGGACAACCCCCCCTTCCAAGAAGGCTCCGAACATCCGAACGAGGGGATCCAGCCCCTACCGATCGAGTCGAGACCCCACCGAGCCGCGAATGCTCAGCGCGGCTTCTCTATCGCTGGATCCGAAACCCCTTAGGGAAGAGATCCCAGCGGAAGATCAGGGCTTGCGTGTCCCCGAAGCCCACAGACACGAGTCCAAGGAACTCCCCGTCCTTGAGGAAGAGCTCGTAGTCGTACACCCGCCCGTCCGCCTCGAGGGCCAGCTCCAGCCGCTCTGCCGTCATCTCTTCCCCCGTGTCGTTGCGGACGATCGCGGCAGGCAGAAGCCGCCGGAGGCGGACACGTTCCATCGCGTCGTGGAGAGGGTTCAGGTACACGGCGGTCAGCTCGTCCTGACCTAAGCTCACGAAGAGCTTGAGCAAGACGAGCTCGCTGCTCAACACGCCCGGCTGCAGGACCACCACGGGAAGATCCGGGAGCTCCCAGGCCCGCCGCTCCACAGAGGGCGTCGGGTGGGTCCGGCGGACCTCGGCCTGCGCTCGGCCCTCGGAGCCCGCGAAGACGACCTGAGCGCTCAAGATCTCCGGTTCCCCCGGATCCTCCCGCTCCACCGTCCTCAAAAACGTGTACGCTTGGGGACGATACCCCGGACCCAGCGCCCACGAGACGACTTGACGCCCCTTCCTTCCTCCTCCCGCTCCCGACGGCTCCTCAAACTCGGACACGGCCAGGAGCACAAACCCCTCCCCCTGCTGCCACAGCGTGAACGTCTCCTTCTCGATAATCTTTCCGCGGCGAACGCGGGCCAACACCCCCTGCTCGACCCACAAGCCCCCTCGTTGGGCTGCGGCGGCCTCCGTCCCTCGATTTGCCCTCGACGGCGAAGGCTTGGGCTTCCGGGCGGTGGAGAAGGGCTCCCCGTCCACCTCGTACAGCAACCTCGGGAGGTCCCTAAACAGGTGCTTCTCTTCGTCGTAGCCCTCGAACGGCGCGATCATCCGCACACCCACGAGCTTCTTGTCGGGGTAGATCACGAGGTACTGCCCCAAGTACCCCTGCGCCCAGTACCCGAAGACGCTCCCCTCCGGATCGCGCAGGAGCCACCAGAGCAGGCCGTGCTCCGGCATCACGTCCAAGGGGCGGAAGCTCTCCTCGAACCAGCCCTCGTCGATGAGCCGCTCTCCCTGCCACACGCCCTTGTTGAGCACGAGCTGGCCCAGCTTCGCTAAATCGATGGGGAAGAGCGCGAGCCCGGCCATGGCGTGCGGGTTGCCCGCCCGATCCCGCTGCCACGAGAACTCCCGGATCCCCAAGGGTGCGAAGACCTCGTCCCGCATGAACTCGTCGAGCTTCTTGCCGGAGGCCCTCTCGACGACCCCCGCGAGGAGGTTGACGGCCTTGTTGTTGTACTCGAACCTCGTCCCCGGCGGGGATTTCAGCTCCGCGGCGAGGGCCAACTGCACGAAGTCGGGGCTGGGGTAAATCTCGACGCGGGCGTCGGGGACGTTCTGCAGCCCGGAGGTGTGCGAGAGGATGTGCCGTATCGTGATCTCCTGCTTGCGGCCCTGTTTCCACTCGGGGTAGAACGTGTACACGGGGACGTCGATGGACTCAAGGAGCCCCAGGGTGAGGAGGCGTCCGATGGCCAAGCTGACGATGGACTTCGTGACGGACATCGTCTCGAGGAGCCGAGGTTTTCCGTTGAAGTACCACTCCCCGACGAGTTTGCCATCCTTGAGGATCACGACGGCGTCCGAGCGGGCCTCCTCCGCGGCCCGGAGCAGCTCGGGAAGCCCCGGAAGTTCTCCTTCGTACCTCTCGAACATCTCGGAGGCTATGGTATCCCGAGGGTGGGAGGGGGAGAACCCACCCCAATTCGAGAGGGCGAGGAGCAGCCCGACGATCCCGGCCACCACCACGAGCGCAAGGAGCCACGCGCGGGTCATGGTCTTTCCTCCTCGTGTTGGATGCGAGTGCCATTGTAGTCGACGAGGTCAGTCCCGCTCCACTCGGAACCCCTGCGGGAAGAGGTCCCGGCGATACACGAAGGCTTGGGATTCCTCAGCGACCCGGATCCCTAGGAAGGTGTAGCCCTCCCCGGCCCCTTGGGTCTGGAAGAGGACCTCCAAGGGAGGGGTCTCCGGACCGCGGATCCAGAGGAGGCGTTCGGCCTGCTGGGCTGCTCCCGTTGCGTTGTCCACAATGCGAACGGGGTCCGCACGTTGGATCGTCCGCTCGAAGGAGCGCCGCGGCAGGGGCATCACGGTGAGGACCTGCTGCTCCTCCGCGTCCCGCGCCTCGAGGAACAGCAGGGGGACGAGCGCGAAGGGGCTAAAGGTGTCCATCTCGATCACGATCCACGGTGCCTGAACGGGGACGGGGATTGAATCGCCTCCTGAGAACGTCTTCGCCGGAGCGTTCGGCTCCACGAGCGCGAGGTCCTCCTCGCCCAGCCGGAACTCCCCCGCTACGACCTCCCCCCAGAGCAAGTTGATTTCCCAAACTTCCCGATCTCCCTCGGCAAGGGCTTGAGCCACCCGACTCGCCCGATAGCGAACGGGCTGAAGTTCCGGCGAGAGCGTTAGCACGCTTTGGGTCCGGGCTTCAAACCCCTTCTCCTTCGCAACCAACCGCGCGTTCAGCGAGAACTCCCATTCCTCAGCCGTGCGTAGGACGGCGTAGGCTTCCTCTGCTTGGACGGTGCCCCCCTCCCCGCTCACTCGAACCGTCAGGAACCCGCGATCCACGAAGGTTGGCGACGAAGGAGGTTGAGCCTGCAAGCTCGCACCTGAGAGGAGGAGGTGTCCCAACAAGAGCAGGGCCAAGGCGGTCCCGGTCACGATCCCGAGCGTCTTCGCTCCGTTTCGCATACGATCTCCTCCTTTTCTCTCCATGTTCATCTTGTGCATGTCTCCTTCACCTGTGGAGGTTCAGGAATGCGGAGGGAAGTCTAACCCGAAGGGCGAAAACCGAGAAGCGATTTGGCCTGAACGGCCCTCGGATGGCCTTAAGCGGCGCGGAGACGGGAACGAGCGGACAGGCTTGCGGGGTCAGAGCGAGAGCTTTCCGCCCAGCCGCTCCTCGAGGAGGGACTTATACCGGCGGCTCGCTTTGAGTTCCGTGCCGTCTTGCAGCACCAACACGAGGTCCCCGTGGAACCAGGGGTGGATCTCTTTTAGGCGCTCGACGTTGACGATCGCGCTCCTGTGCACCCGCACGAAGCGGGCATCGAGCTTCTTCTCCAGCGCGCTCAGCGACTCCCGCAGGCGGTGCGTCCGTCCCTTCGCGTGAACGAGGGCGTACTTCCCCTCGGCCTCGATGTAGTCGATCTCGTCGAAGGGCAGGAACGCGATCCGCCCGCCGGACTTGATCAACAAGCGCTGGGGAGCCCGTCCCTGCCCCTGCCCCTGCGCGTTGAGGAGCGCTTGTAAGCGCTCGAGCGTCTCGTGGAGCCGGGCACTTTCGAGCCGGGATTTCGCCCTGCCGATGGCCTCCCGGAAGCGCTTCTGGGAGAAGGGCTTCAGCAGATAGTCCAGAGCGTGGACCTCGAACGCCCGAAGGGCGTATTGATCGTAGGCCGTGATGAAGATCACCAGCGGCAGCTCCCGCCCCCGGGCCCGGAGGGCGCGCAGCAGCTCAAACCCATCGGGCCCGGGGAGTTGAACGTCCAACAGCAACAGGTCCACGGGCTTTTCGTCCAGAAGCCGAAGGGCCTCCTCCGCGGTGGAGCAGCTCCCCGCCAACTCCAAATCGGAGTCTTCCCGCACCAGCGCGCAGATGTGCTCTCGGGTGACGGGCTCGTCCTCGACGACCAGCACGGACCACTTCGCTTTCATGAGCCCCGTTGCTCCTCCAGGGGGATCTCGATGCGGGCCATAAGCCCGCCCTTCGTCCCGTCGAGAAGCTCCAGCTTGGCTTCCGAGCCGTAGAGCGTTCGGAGGCGCTCCCTCAGGTTCCGCAGGCCGTGGCCCTCTTGGAGCCGTCCGTTGAGGCCCGGCCCGTCGTCTCGGACCCAGAGCACGAGTTGGTCTTCACGAAGCCGGGCCCCGACGGCGAGGCATCCCGGCTCGGGGCGGGGCGCGATCCCGTGCTTGATCGCGTTCTCCACCAAGGGCTGGAGCACGAAGGCCGGGACGGGCCGCTCGCGGGCGGAGGGCTCGACCTCCCAACGCACCCGGAGCCGCTCCCCGAGGCGGGCCTGCTGGAGGTCGAGATAGCGCTCCACAAACGCCAGCTCGTCGTCCAGCGGGATCAAGGGCCGGTCGCCCAGCTCCAGGGCCGTTCGTAACAACTCCCCCAGCTTCTCGATCAGCGCCTCGGCCCTTTGGGGGTCGCGGGGGATGAGCGCCGAGATCGTCTGGAGCGTGTTAAACAGAAAGTGCGGGTGGAGCTGCATCTTTAAAGCTTGCAGTTTGGCCTCTTGGAGCTGGGCGCTCAGGCGCTCGGCCCGGAGTTGCTCCTCCCGCCAGCGGCGGTAGGCGTCCACGCCGTAGAAGGCCCCCAGCGCGGCCCAAGCGTTGAGCCAGCTGCTCATGTACACCGTCGGCTCGAGGTGGAGCATCCAAGCGAGGAGCGAGCCCGCGCTGCCGAGCACCCATCGGGGCACCCACACGAACAGCGAAAAGAGCAGCACGTGGAGCAGCGCGAATCCTGCGGTGATCGGGACCTGAAGGGCGATCCAACGGAGCCAACCCCAGCGTCGGGGGCGCACCCGATCCGCTATGGCCCATAAGGGCGGTATGACGACCAACCAAAGCGTGGCAAGCAGGAAGTTGTAGCCGATAGAGGGCCAGTAAGGGCGCTCCCGCCCCAGAAGCACGAGCTGGGAGACCACGGATTGAGCGGCGCTATAGGCTCCCAGCAGCAGGAGGATCCCGAAGACTCCGAGCCAGCCCCGCTTTCCCAGTCGAATCATCGCCGTTCGGCTGCGGCGCTACCGCGACCGCGAGAAAAAGACCTTCGTCAGAGAGATCTCCAGTCCCGGCAGCAGGGGGGAGCGCAGTGCCTCCTCCACGTTACAGAGGGCGGCCCGCTCCCAGCTCTCCTCCTTCAGGGTGAAGACCTCCACGGCGCTCAGAGCGGGATCGACGATCCAGTACTCTTGCACACCGTGACGAGCGTAGAGGGTCTTTTTGTAAGTGCGATCGCGCTCTGCAGTGGACGGCGAGAGGATTTCCACAATCAGATCGGGCGCCCCGTACACGCCGTCCTCTCGGATGATCGAGGCCCGCTCGTGCGAGATGTAGAGGATGTCAGGCTGCACGACATCTTCCTCGCTCAAGACGACGTCCAGAGGGGCACCGACCACATGCCCCAGATCGTGCTCGTCGACAAAGGCCTGGAGGTGAAACTGCAATCGAGAGGAGATCTCCTGGTGCTTCCACGTGGGCGAGGGGACCACGACCAGCTCACCCCCCAAGAGCTCGTAGCGCTTCGTCTCCGACTCCGGCAGCGCCTTGTAGTCCCGCACGGTGAACGGGATGCGCACCTTGGGCATCGACCTCACCCTCCCCTCTGCTCGGTAAGGGGAGCTTACCCCGTCTGCCCCGTGAACTGCCAGCCTTGGATGTAGAGCGCGGGCACAAGCTGGTAGAAGGTCCCGCTCGCCCCCTCGACGCAGGCCTCCCGCTCCCGGCCCACGCGCTGAATTTGGGAGAACGCGCGGACCATGCTGTCGAGCCAGCGCAAGTTGGGCACCGCGTGCTTGATCTTCCCGTCTTCGATGTAGAAAGTCCCGTAGCGGGTCATCCCCGTCATCACGGCCTGAGGCGGGTCGAGGAAGCCGTTCAGGTAGTGGAAGCGCTCGATCAGCAAGCCCCGCTCGCACCCCTCGATCATCTCGTCGAGGGAGGCGTCTCCGGGCTCCATGCACAGGAACCAGGGGAGGGCGCCGAAGCCGCTCCCCGGCGGCCCCGCGTGGCCCGTGCTCTCCGTCCCGGCCTCGTGCGCATCGAGGCGGTCGAACGCGACGCCTCGGGCTATCCCGCGCTCGATCAGCAGCAGCTTGCGTTTGGGCGTCCCCTCGAAGTCGAAGGGGAGCGACCCGATCTCGGGCTCTCGAAACGAGTCGTAGAGGGTGACGTTCTCCCCCAGGAGCTTCTGCCCGAGCTTGCCCGCCAGGAAGCTGCTCCCCTCCAGGAACGCCCGGGACCCGAACGCGATGAACGAGAGCCACTGCAGCACCTCCGCCACGCAGGGGGGCTTTAGGATCACGTCGTACGCCCCGACGGGGATCTCCTTTACGTCTTCGCAGCGGGCGCTCGTCTCCATCGCTCGGTGGGCGATCTTCTCGACGTCGAGCTGCGTGAAGTCGCGGGCGAAGCCGTCGGCCATCGCCAGGCCCGCCACCGCGTCCGCCGAGGCGCCCTTGGGTAGCGCCACGACCTTGAGGTACGCACCCGTAAGCGGCTGATAGGCCTCGACGCCGTTGGAGTTGACGACGGCGACCTCGCCGACGCTCGTCTGGAAGGTCCCCGAAAGCTCCCTCCCGGTGCGCTCCGCGGCTTGGAACGCCCGACGGAGGGCCTCGGCCCGCTCGAGGGGCGTCGTCCGGGCCGTCGTCTCGAAGAAGGTCTCGACCCGCTCGTAGGCGGCTCGGGGCGCGAAGTCGTCGAAGTGGGGATTTTCGGGCTGTTTGCGGCTGAGCTCGTGCGCCCGTTGTACAGCGTCCGCCCAGGCCTCGCGGTCGGAGGCGTGGACGCTGGCCACCCCCAGCCTGCGCCCGTTGGCGACGCGCACCCAGAGTTGGGCGTTCACCTCGGAGACGTTCTGTGTCACGGCCGAGGCCGCGTACCGCGTGAGATCGGAGCGCCCGCCGATGTACACGGCCTCCGTGCGCTCGGCAGGCGAGCGCTGGACCACCTCGCGGAGCCGCTCCAGCAGCGCATCCGGGCCGAGCAGCCCGCCCTCGCGTTGGACGTCCTCGGGGATCGCGATGTTCTTTCCCAAGGTCACGGTTATCGCCCTCCTCCCACCTTCACGCCGCGGAAGCGGGCGGGCGCCGCGCCGTGTCCTACGTGCATCGTCTGCATGGGCTCCCCCTTCCCGCAGTTCGTGAGCCCCCACATCCGCCACTCTCGGGGGTGGCAGACGGCGTCGCACGAGCCCCAGAACTGGGGCGTGATCCCGGTGTAGACGGGGTTCTTGAGCACCCGGCCCAGCCTGCCGTTTTGGATCTCCCAGGCGATCTCGCAGCCAAATTGAAAGTTCAAGCGGCGGTCGTCGATGCTCCAGGCCTTGTTCGTACACAAGAGGAGCCCCCGCTTCGTGTCCGCAATGAGCTCGTCCAATGAGGGCCCGTCGGGGTCGGGCTCGAGCGAGAGGTTGACCATCCGCACGATGGGGACGCGGTTCCAGCTCTCGGCCCGGCACGCGCCGGTGCTCCGCTGGCCGATGCGCGGGGCCGTGTCCCTGGAACTCAAATAGCCGACGAAGAGTCCCCGCTCGACGATGGGCCAGCGCTGGGCGGGCACCCCCTCGTCGTCGTACCCAAAAGACCCGAGCGCGCCGGGGATCGTGGCGTCGGCCGTGATCGTGACGTGCTCGGAGCCGTAGCGGAGCTTCCCCCGCTGATCGGGCGTGAGGAAGCTCCCGCCGGCGAAGCTGAGCTCCATTCCCAGGGCGCGATCCAGCTCCACGGGGTGGCCGCACGACTCGTGAATCTGCAGCGCGAGCTGGTTCGTGTCCAGAATAACATCGAACTCGCCC
This sequence comes from Candidatus Bipolaricaulota bacterium, assembly GCA_026982655.1. Classification (GTDB taxonomy): domain Bacteria; phylum Bipolaricaulota; class Bipolaricaulia; order RBG-16-55-9; family RBG-16-55-9; genus JALUUA01. Next base: position 9,645 of record JALSGO010000023.1, on the reverse strand, counting down.
GTGGGGCAGGGCTCCGCCCGCAAGAGCTGGAGGGCCTCCTCGCGGATCCGCTCCGCGTTCTCCACCAATTGGAGGGATTCGATGAACTCGAAGCCGCGGGCGGCCGTGTCCCCGCCGTGGGCCGCCGGATAGGAGCGCTGCTGGACCTCCCCGTTCGCGACGGCCTTCACCTCCAAGCCGCCCCCGCTCTCCGTGATGCGCTGGGTGATCTCGGCCCCGTCGCTGCTCAGGAAGACTTTCTGGGCGGTGTGACAGTGCAAAGAGCTTTCGGCCGTCTGGACCTCGGGGGCCTTCCGTAATACCTCATCGGCCCGGAAGAGCAGCTCGAGTTTCCCGTCCAGGGGGACGGCGAAGGGGTCCCGCTCGCAGGGGGACTCGTACGTCCCGCGCTGGGGCTCCCAGTCGTCGAGCGTGACGGGCTCCTTGACGGTCAGCGAAGACGCTCTCGCGATCTCGAAGGCCCGTTTCGCGACCCGCTCGATCTCTTGCTCTGTGAGAAAGGGGCTGGCGGCAAACCCCCAAGCCCCCTTGTACAGCACCCGGATCCCGAAGCCCTCCTCTTGGTGTTGGGTGAGGGCAGCAACTTGGCCGTTCCTCACGAGAAGGCGCTCGGAGCGGTGGCGCTCCCAGCGGGCATCCGCATACGAGGCGCCCTGGGCTTTCAGCTTCTGAAGCGCCGCTTGGAGGGCTTCCTGCTCCTGTGGTTTCCTCACGGTTTGGATCCCCCCTTTCTCAGTTGAGACGGGAACGAGGGACTAGCCCAGATACGGCCTCCGCCAATCCCGCGCCGGGACGAGGGTCTCTTTAATAGCGCGGGGGCTCGTCCACCGCACGATGTTGAGCCAGAAGCCCGCCTTGTCGTTCGTCCCCGAGTGGCGAGCACCGCCGAAGGGCTGCCGCCCCACGATCGCGCCCGTCGGCTTGTCGTTGATGTAGAAGTTCCCCGCCGCAAAGCGCAGCACCCTTTCCGCCAAGGCGATCGCCCGACGATCTTTCGCGAAGATCGAGCCTGTCAGTCCATACTCTGTAGACTCGTCGCACAGCTGGAGCGTCTGCTCGTATTGGTCGTCGGGGTACACATACACGGTCAGCACAGGGCCGAAGATCTCCTCACAGATGAGCTTGCCGCGGGGGTTCTTTGTGAGAACGACCGTGGGGTGGACGAACCAGCCCTCCTCATCGCTGTACTCGCCGCCGTAGACGATCTCGTACTCGTCGGGGTGCGCTTTGGCGTGTTCAATATACGAGACAATCTTCTCGTAGGCGTCCTGGGTGATGATCGCGCCCATGAACACACTCAGATCTTCCACGGGGCCCACTTTCAGCTTGGGCAGCTCGTCGAGCATCCTCTGCTGGATCGTGGGCCACAGACTCTCCGGGACGTACATTCGGGATGCAGCCGAGCACTTCTGGCCTTGGTACTCGAACGCTCCCCGCAAAGTGTTGGCCACGACCTCCTCGGGGTCGGCGGAGAGGTGCACGAAGATGAAGTCCTTGCCACCCGTCTCGCCCACGATCCGCGGGAACGTCTTATAGCGGGACAAGTTTTGGCCGATCTTCTGCCAGAGCTGTACGAGGGTCTCGTAGCTGCCGGTGAAGTGCAAGCCCGCAAAATCGGGGTGGTTCAGCACGACGTCCCCGTGCCGCCCGGAGAAGGGCACGAACTGCACCACACCCGGCGGCAGACCCGCTTCCATCAAGACCTGCATGATGCGATAGTTGGCCAGGAGTACCGAGCGGGACGGCTTCCAGAGCGCGACGTTCCCCACCAGTGCCGGGGCCGTGGGGAGGTTGCCCCCGATGGAGTAGAAGTTAAAAGGTGGGATCGCCAACACGAAGCCCTCCAGGGGTCGCCAATCGAGTCGGTTGATCTCGCCCGGGGCTTGGTCGGGCTGCTGTTCATACAAGAACTGCATGTAGTAGGCGTTGAAGCGCCAAAAATCGACGAGTTCGGCCAAGTCGATCTCGGCCTCGAACGGGGTTTTGGACTGGTTGGCCATGATGGCCGCGATGTTCTCAATTCTGTAAGGCCCCGCGAGCAGGTCCGCCGCCCGGCGGAAGACGGCCGCCCGCTGGTAGCCGTCGAGCGCGGCCCACTCCTCTTGTGCTCGCAAAGCGCCCTCGATCGCCCGCTCCAGCTCTTGTTCTCGGGCCAGGTGCACCCGGGCGAGCACCCTCTGATGGTCGTGCGGCGAGCGCACCTCGTAGATCTCGCCCGTCTCGACGGGCTCTCCGTCGATGATGAGCGGGATCTCTTCCGTCTTCTGCTGGAGTTCGTCCAGCTTCTGCAGCAATTGCTCGCGCTCCGGGGTGCCGGGCGCGTAGCTCAAGATGCGGTCCATCTCGTTCTTTGGCGTTCCGAAGTCCCAGCGGATTTCCATGGACGTTCCTCCCCTTCAGCAGTTCTCGCTACGATGCGGTTTCCATAGCCCACGACGGGGCGTAACGTCATGATAGCAGGGGAGAAATCGACTGACCAAATCCCCCGGTCCCTCCGGCGAACCCGTTTTTCGTCGGGGGGACGGAGTCGACCGGGTCGGGATGGGGTCTCCCGCGCAGCCGTCAGGGTGTACTTGTGGAACGGGATAGGGCCGGACTATACTTAACAAGCTTAACGACACGGAATCGGGCGGTGAGATCGAGCGAAACGATGGGGAGCAAGCAGGCAGCGGAAGGAGGCGATGAGCGGATCGAGCGCTTCGTCCGGGAGCTCAGTCAGGTGGGGGGCGCGGCCTCCGTGCTCGACCCCGAAGGGGCTCCGAGCCGCATCGCCGCGTTGCTCAAGGAGCGGAAGGCCCAGAAGGTCATGCTCGATCCCGGCTCCCTGCCGAGGGAGCTCCCCTTGAAAGCCTTGAGAGATCGGCTCACGGAGGAGGGATTCGAGGTCCTGGAGGGGTTCGGGGAGGACGTATCCGCCCTTCGGGACGCGGCAGCGGGGGTGACGGGGGCGCTCGCCGCCGTGGCCGACTCCGGAACGCTGCTGCTGGGCGGGGCTCCCCGAGGCGGGTGGCAGTGGGCCAGCCTGCTTCCGCCGCTGCACATCGCCGTGATCCGCGCCGATCAGATCCGCCCCACCCTCGATGAGGCCCTCCGCGCGCTGCGGGAGCACTCTCAAGAGGGCGGGGAGGAGTTCGTCTGGATCACGGGACCGAGCCGCACGGCGGACATCGCCATCACCTTGCTCTTGGGGATGCACGGCCCCCGAGAGCTGCACGCGGTGATCCTGTCTTGACCCGAGACCTTCCGGCGGAGATCCATAGCGCCCTGAACGACGAGGCTCTTCAGCAGGCCCTGGGGACGTTCACCCAAGCGGTGGGGTTCCTGCGGGCCCAGGCAATAGGAGAACTGTCCGACTACGAGGCGCTGCGCGAGCGGGCCCGCCGCATCAAGGCCGAGACGATCCGAAACCTCGACGAACACCTCGAACGCCTCCGGGAGAACGTGGAAGCCCGCGGCGGCCGCGTGGTGTTCGCCCGCGACGGCGAGGAGGCCCTCCGCTATATTCGAGATCTCGCCCGCGCCCACGGCGTCCGGCGGATCGTGAAGTCGAAGTCGATGACCGCGGAGGAGATCGGGCTCACGGAACACCTGGAGGCCGAGGGCTTACGCGTTTGGGAGACGGACCTGGGGGAGCGGATCGTGCAGCTGGCCCGTGAGCGGCCCTCCCACCTCATCGGGCCCGCGCTCCACAAGACCCTGGAGGAGGTGCGCGAGGTCTTCCGGCGCTGGCTCGATCTCGACGATCCCCCGCAGGAGCCCAAGGAGCTGGCCCGGCTGGCCCGGACGGCCCTGCGGGACGCGTTTTTCGAGGCCGAGATGGGGATCACGGGGGTCAACTTCGCCGTGGCCGAGACCGGGCATCTGGTGCTCGTGGAGAACGAGGGGAACATCCGCCTGACGGCCCGGCTGCCCCGAGTGCACGTCGCCCTCATGGGCTGGGAGAAGGTCGTCCCCTCGTTGGACGATCTGGCGGTGTTTCTCAAGCTCCTCCCCCGCAGCGGGACGGGCCAGAAGCTCACGAGCTACGTCTCGTTCTTTATGCCCACCCCCGACCTGCATCTGGTCCTCTTGGACAACGGACGGACCCGCCTGCGGGAGGATCCCGAGCTGCGCGAGGCCCTGTACTGCATCCGCTGCGGGGCCTGCCTGGACAGCTGTCCCTCCTATCAAGCCGTGGGCGGGCACGTCTTCGGGGGAAGCGTCTACATGGGCGGGATCGGGGCGGCTTGGACCGCGGGAATCGGGAGTCTCAAGGAAGCCGCCGAGTTCCACGGGCTGTGCACGAGCTGCGGGCGCTGCACCGAGGTCTGTCCCGTCCGAATCGACATCCCCTGGCTCAACACCGTGATCCGGAGCCGCGCCCTGCGGCTCGAGAACCCAAAGCACCGCCGGGCCGCGAGGGTGTTGGGGGAGATCGACCGCTGGGCGCGCTGGGGGAGCTTCTTCGCGCCGCTCAGCAACCTCCTATTGGGCTCGAGGATCGGGAAGCTTCTCGCAGCCCGGCTGCTGGACCTGGACCCTCGGCGGAGGCCCCCGAAGTTCGCGCGGCCCACCTTCCGTGCACGAGCGCGGATGCGCTCCCGATCCGAGCAGAAGACCTCGACGGCAACGACAACCGAAGGCGTAAAACTCTTCGTGGACTGTTTTATAAACCACTTCGAGCCGGAGGTCGGGCTGGCGACGCTGCGGGTCCTGGAACGCCTCGGGGTTCGGGTGGAGCTCGCGGAGAACGTCTGCTGCGGGCGGGCGGCGCTCTCCCAGGGGCTCCTCGACCGAGCCCGATCTCTGGCGAAGGCGAACGCGCGCCGCTTCCTCCCCGAGCTGCGTGGGGGCGCGACGATCGTGGGGATCGAGCCCAGCTGCGTCGCCGCGCTGCGCTCGGAGTACCGCCATCTCCTCCCCGCGGAGGAGGCCCGCCCCTTCGAGGAGCGGGTGCTTGATGTGATGGAATATCTGGCCCGTCCGGAGATCTCTGAACGCCTCTCCCGGCTCCTCCCGGGTGGACCCGAGAACGGGAGGGAGAAGGGGAAGCAGATCATCTATCACGGCCACTGCCAGCAGAAGGCCCTCGGCGTCCACCGTGAGATCGTCGCGTTCCTCCAGAGCGTCCCCGGCCTGGAGGTCAAGGCGGTGGAGGTGGCCTGCTGCGGGATGGCCGGTTCGTTCGGGTATAAACGCGAGTTCTCGGAGCTCTCGCGGCACCTGGGGCGAAGGCTCACCAGACTTGTGGAAGCGCAGGAGGGGGAGCCCACGGCGTGCGGGTTCTCGTGTCGGACGCAGCTTCGGGACCTTTTGGGCCTGCGCGTCCGGCACCCCGTCGAGATTCTCGAGGAGATCTTATCGCAAGGACAACGGAGGGAGGGCTTATGACTGGGACGCAGCTCTGGGACTGCACGGGCAAGGTGGCCTTGGTCACGGGAGGCGGGCGGGGGATCGGGCGGGCGATCGCCTTGGCTTTAGCGGACGCAGGAGCCGACGTGGTCCCCACCAGCCGAACCCAAAGCGAGATCGAGCGGGTGGCGGGCGAGATTGAGACCCGAGGCCGCCGGACCCTGGTGCAGACCTGCGACGTGAGCGATCCTCCTCAGGTGGAGAAGCTCGTCCGGCGGGTGATCGACGAGCTGGGGCGGGTGGACGTGTTGGTCAACGCCGCGGCGATCAGTCCTTTGTGGAAGCGCATGGAGGAGGTGACGGAGGCCGAGTGGGACCGGATCATGAACGTAAACCTCCGAGGGGCGTTTCTGATCAGCCGCGAGGTGGGCAAAGCGATGCTCGAACAAGGGAGCGGCTCCATCGTGCACATCGCCTCGATCGCGGGCTTGAAGGGGGTGACCCACTTCGGGGTCTACGCGGTGAGCAAGGCGGGGTTGATCGGGCTGGTGCGGGTCCTGGCGCGGGAGTGGGCCCCTCAAGTGCGGGTGAACGCGATCGCGCCGGGGTGGGTGCGCACGGACATGGCGAAGCCCGTGCTGGAGCATCCCGAGATCTCGAAGGGGCTTCTGCGGGAGATCCCCTTAGGGCGCTTTGCGGAGCCCGAGGAGATCGCGCCCCTGGCCGTGTACTTGGCCTCGGACGCCTCGAGGTTCGCCACCGGACAGGTCTTCGTGGTGGACGGAGGGCAGCTGGTGTAGGGTGGCTCCAGAGGTCTGGCGGTGCATTTAGAGGGGCTTTGCGGGGACGGCGTGAGACGCTTGACAGCCCCGTAAACTCCGGCTAAACTACACGGCGCACAGGCGCCCGTAGCTCAGTGGATAGAGCGCTGGCCTCCGGAGCCAGAGGTCGCAGGTTCAAATCCTGCCGGGCGTACCATCTGTATAGGGCGTTGCCGGAGTGAAGCACCCGGTAGTTTCAACGGTAGAGAGGACGCCGGATTATTAGATTATACGACGTACTCGACAGTTTGCGAGTAGATGACCGACCCCGATCCCAGGGTCGGTCTTTCTCTGTGTCCTGATGGCCTAGTGAAAGGAACGACCCCTTTTTCGGTAGAGGAAGGAGCCCTCAGGAGACATCCATGAACGCCTATCTGGCGCTCGAGGACGGGACGGTCTTCGCGGGCGAGCCCCTGGGGGCCCGGGGCACCGTCTGCGGTGAAGTCGTGTTTAACACAGGGCTTACGGGCTACGTCGAGGTGCTCACCGACCCCTCCTACGCGGGCCAGATCGTGGTCATGACCGCGCCCCACATCGGGAACGTGGGGGTCACCTACGAGGACCTCGAGGCCGAGGAGCCCCACCTCCTCGGCTTCGTCGTCCGCGAGGCGAGCCCCGTCGTCTCCAACTGGCGCGCCCATCTCTCCTTGGATGATTTTTTGAAAGCTCACGGCATCGTGGGGATGACGGAGGCGGACACCCGCGCGCTCACCCGCCACATCCGCGAATGGGGCGCCCTGCGCGCGTGTCTCTCCTCGGAGATCGCGAACCCCGAAGCGCTCGTTGAGAGAGCCCGGGAGACGCCCCCGATCTCCGAGCTGCCCCTGGTCGAGGAGGTTACGAGCCCCGAGCCCCGGCTCTGGGACGATCCCACCGACCCCGCCTGGCTTCCGTCGGTTTCACGATCGCACGCAAAAGAGCTGCACGTGGTCGCCTACGACTTCGGGATCAAGCACAACATCCTGCGGCACCTGAGGGATCGGGTGGGGCGCGTGACGGTCGTGCCCGCCCACACCCCTGCGGAGCGCGTCCGGCGCCTGCGGCCCGACGGCGTCTTCCTCTCGAACGGCCCCGGCGACCCGACAAGCCTCCCTCGGGCCGTGCGGGAGATCGAGAAGCTCCTCGCGTGGGAGATCCCCGTCTTCGGGATCTGCCTGGGACACCAGCTCTTGGGGCTGGCCCTCGGGGCGCGGGCTTATAAACTGAAGTTCGGCCACCACGGGGCGAACCAGCCCGTGAAAGATCTGCAGACGGGCCGCGTCGAGATCACCACCCACAACCACAACTACGCTCTTGCGAACCTCCCCTCCCAGCTCGAGGTGACCCACATCAACCTCAACGACGGCACGATCGAGGGGATGCGCCACCGAGAACTCCCCCTGTTCAGCGTGCAGTACCACCCCGAGGCCGCGCCCGGGCCCCACGACTCCCTCGGGCTCTTCGATCGCTTCGTCCGGATGATGCTGCAACACCGACGGAAGCCGAAGGGAGAGGCACAGGGTGCCGAAGCGGACGGACCTTAAGCGGGTTTTGGTGATCGGCTCCGGCCCCATCGTGATCGGCCAGGCCGGGGAATTTGACTATTCGGGCACCCAAGCCTGCAAGGCCCTCCTCGAGGAAGGCTATGAAGTGATCCTCGTCAACAACAACCCGGCCACGATCATGACCGACCCCGAGTTCTCCACCCGGGTCTATCTCGAGCCCCTGATCCCCGAGGTCTTGGAAGAGATCATCAAGAAAGAGCGACCGGACGCGCTCCTGCCCACGGTGGGGGGCCAGACGGCGATCAACCTGGCCGTGGCCCTCTCCGAGAACGGGGTGCTGGAGCGCTACGGGGTGGAACTCATCGGCGCCCGCGTGGAGGCCCTTGAGCTGGCGGAGGACCGTCGGCAGTTCCAGGAGGCGATGGATCGGGCGGGCGTGCCCACGCTCCGCGGCGAGCTCGTCGGCTCCGTGTCCGAAGCGGAGCGGGCCGTAAAGCGCCTGGGGCTTCCGGTGGTGGTGCGCCCCTCGTTCACGCTGGGCGGCGGGGGCGGGGGCTTCGCCCGCACCGAGGAGGAGTTCCGCGCGATCGTGGAGCGGGGTCTGGCCGAAAGCCCCGTCCATCAAGTGCTCGTCGAGGAGTCCGCCCAGGGGTGGAAGGAGTTCGAGCTGGAGGTGATGCGGGATCGGGCGGACAACGTGGTGATCGTCTGTTCCATCGAGAACTTCGACCCCATGGGGGTTCACACGGGGGACTCGATCACGGTCGCCCCGGCGCAGACCCTCACGGATCGGGAGTACCAGCGCCTGCGGGATCTTTCCATAAAAGTGATGCAGGCCGTAGGGGTGGAGACGGGCGGCTCGAACATCCAGTTCGCCGTCCACCCCCATACGGGCCGGGTGGCGGTCATCGAGATGAACCCGCGGGTCTCGCGCAGCTCGGCGCTCGCCTCCAAGGCCACGGGGTTCCCCATCGCCAAGATCGCCGCGAAACTCGCCGTGGGCTACACCCTCGACGAGCTGCCCAACGACATCACCCGAACGACGAAAGCGTCCTTCGAGCCCACGATCGATTACTGCGTGGTGAAGATCCCGCGCTGGGACTTCCCGAAGTTCCCGGGGGCCTCCCGGCGGTTGGGGACGGAGATGAAGTCCGTGGGCGAGGTCATGGCCCTCGGGCGCACCTTCAAGGAAGCGCTCCAGAAGGCGATCCGCTCCTTGGAGATCGGCGCGCCCGGGCTGGTGGACCCCTACGGCGGCCAGCGGCTCCTCCTCCCCGAAGCCCTTCGAGAAGAGCTGGCTACCCCCACCCCGGATCGGGTCTTTCGCCTCTACGGCGCGCTGCGGGCCGGGATCTCCCCGGAGACGATCCACGAGTGGACCGGGATCGACCCCTGGTTCCTCGCCCAGATGAAGCAGATCGCGGACCTCGAGGGGGAGCTTCGCGCGCATGCCCTCGAGGCGGTCCCGAAGGAGCTGCTGTGGAAGGCCAAGCGGTACGGCTTCTCCGACGAAGGGCTCGCCCGCCTGTGGGGCACTTCGGCGGCGCGGGTGCGATCGCGGAGGGAAGCCCTCGGTGTGCGGCCCGCGTACAAGACGGTGGACACCTGCGCGGCGGAGTTCGAGGCCGAGACCCCGTACTTCTACTCGGCGTACGAGCCCTACTGCGAGGCCCGGCCCTCCTTCCGTCGCAAGGTCTTAATCCTGGGAGGCGGCCCCTACCGCATCGGCCAGGGGATTGAATTTGACTACTGCTGCGTTCAGGCAGCCTTCGCCCTCCGGGAACTGGGCTACGAGGCGCTCTTCCTCAACTGCAACCCGGAGACCGTCTCCACGGACTACGACACCTCGGACAAGCTCTACTTCGAGCCCGTCACCCTCGAGGACGTCCTAAACGTCGTGGAGCTTGAAAAACCCGAAGGGGTGATCGTGCAGTACGGGGGGCAGACGCCCCTGCGCTTGGCCCGGGGGCTTCAGGAAGCGGGCGTGCCCATCTGGGGGACGCCGCCGG
>JALSGO010000022.1 GCA_026982655.1 Candidatus Bipolaricaulota bacterium | reverse complement strand
GCCCGCCGTGGACCCAGACGATCACGGGCAGATCCTTCCTCACGCCCTTGGGGCGATAGAGCCACGCGGGGATCTCCAGGCCGTCGAAGGAGGGGTAGCGCACGAGCTCCGGCTCCGCGAAGTCCTCTCGGGAGAGCCCCGCCAAGGAGCTGCGGGTCCAGCGCTCCCACGTTTGCGTTGCGAGATCATACACCCAGATGTCGGGGTTGTAGCGCGCGCCCGTGAAGGCGACCGCCAGCTTCCCCCCGTCGGGGGAGAACTCCAGGGGTTTGGGGTCGGGCGGCGGGCCCACGACCCCCGGCGGCAGGCCTTCGATCCGCGTCTTCTCTCTCGTTAGGAGATCGAGGAGCCAAAGCTGCGAGTAGCCGTCCGCGTTGAGGGCGTACGCCAGCTTCTTTCCATCGGGCGAGAGGGCCAACGCTTCGGCGTCCCAGCTCGTCTCGTCTACAAGCTCTACCCTTCCGGAAGCGGGATCCAACCGGGCGGGGGCGAGAAACTCCCGATCGAGGTCCGTGAGGGCGTAGATCCGCCCGTCCGCGCCCCAGCGGGCGCTCCAGAAGCGGGCCTCCTTGGGGGGAGAGACCCGCTCGACGGCCCCTGAGCCCCGATCCAGGACGAGAAGCTCCTGGTGGAAGCTCGCGTGCACCCTTACCAGTAAGAGCTTCTCCCCGTCGGGCGAGAAGCCCGCGACGTGGACCATCCCGTCGCCCTCCCAGAGGCGGCGCTCCTCCCCCGTCCGCACGTGGAGGGTGTAGACGTCGAACTCCGCAGGGTGGCGGCGGTTGGCCGCAAAGGCGATCTCCTCCCCCGAGGGCGAGAACCCTCCCAAATCGTGAATCGCCTCCGGGGCGTCCGTGAGCCTCTCGCATTCGACCCGTCCTCCGGCCCCCAAGACGAGCCGGAAGAGCCGGTCCCGCTCGTTCCCCCCGGCGTCCATCCCGAAGACGATCTCGTCGCGGGTGGGGGAGTACGCCGCCGTGGAGATGCGCTCGGGGAAGTGGGTGAGCGCCTCGGGCCACCCGCCCGGTCGGGTAAGCCCCCAGAGCTGGGGGACGCCCGTGATGTCGCTCAGGAAGACCAGATGCCCCTGCGGGCTCCACAAGGGCGTGTAGGCGCTCTTTACGTTGAGATAGCGTTCGAAACGGGCTCGGGGGTCTTCCATCGCCGTCTCCGGGCTCAGTTCGGGGATACGGTCGTCGCCGCGGTCTCCTCCTGGGGCTCAGCCGGAAGCTCCTCGCGGTGGCCGCACGATTTGTTCGTGCACACGAGCCCGCCCTTGCGCTCCACGAGCACGCCCCGGTCGCACTCGGGGCAGAGTTTTACGGGCCGCTCGTTGACGGCAAAGGTGCAGTCGGGGTAGCCCTGGCAGCCGTAGAAGACCCGCCTCTTGCTGCGGGCGTATCGCTCCACGATGTCGCGTCCGCACAAGGGGCAGGGGACGCCCGTGGAGACGGGCTCCGTCGTCTTGCATTGGGGGTAATTCGTGCACCCGTAGAAGCGCCCGAAGCGGCCCTCTTTAAGCTCCATGGGCGCGCCGCACTCGGGGCAGGTCTTCTGCGGCAGGGCAGCGGCCCGCTCGGCCTTCCGCTCGCGGTGGAGCTGCAGCTTCTCGCTCACTAGGACGCGCTTGCCCTTGTAGACGTACTCCACGGTGCTGGGGAAGTCGATGGTCTTCTTGCACTCGGGGTAGCGGGTGCACCCTAAGAAGGCCTTCCCCTTCCAGAAGCGAACTTCCATGACGGCCCCGCAGTGGGGGCAGTTCACGTCCGTCAGGACCCGGAAGACGCGCTTTTGGCCCAGCTCCTGTTGCACCTGGGCCAAGCGCTTGGAGAGGGGTTCATAAAACTCCCGCAAGACCTGGACGCGGGTCCGCTCCCCCTCGCTGATCTTGTCGAGTTCCTCCTCCATCTGGGCCGTGAAGCCCTCCTCCACCGTGAGCGGGAAATAATCTTTGAGAAAATCCGTGGCGATGAAGCCCAACAGCGTGGGCCGCAGGGTCGTCTTCTCCTTGACGACGTAGCCCCGCTCTTGGATGGTAGAGACGATGGTGGCGTAGGTGCTGGGCCGCCCGATCCCCTTCTCCTCTAACGCTTTCACCAGGGAGGCCTCGCTGTAGCGCTTCGGCGGCTCGGTGAACTTCTGCTCGGCCAGGACCTCCAAGAGCGTGAGGCGCCCGCCCTCTTGGAGGTCGGGGACCTCGACGCCCTCGTCTTTGAGGGGCGGCATCGGCCACACCTTCAAGAACCCGTCGAAGAGGAGTTTGCTGCCTTTGGCCTCGAAGAGATATTTGCCCGCGACAATGGAGGCTTGGCGCTTAGCGTAGAGGGCGTCGGCCATCTGGGTGGCCACAAAGCGCTCCCAGATGAGCTTGTAGAGCTTGTACTGATCTTGGGTGAGGTATCGTTTAATGGAGTCCGGCGTGCGGGTTACGTCCGTGGGGCGGATCGCCTCGTGCGCGTCTTGGGCGGCCTTCTTGTTCTTGTAGACCCGATCTCGGGGGGAGAGGTACCGCTCGCCGTACTGGGCCTTGACGAACGCCCGCAACCTCCGACGGGCCTCGTCGGAGACCCGTAGCGAGTCCGTGCGCATGTAGGTGATCAATCCTTCGTGGCCCTCCTCGAGTTGGACGCCCTCGTAGAGCTGCTGGGCGATCTGCATCGTCCGCTGGGGGGAGAAGCGCAGCATGGACGAAGCGGCCTGCTGGAGGGTGCTCGTGATGAACGGCGGAAGCGGCGCGCGCTTCGTCTCCTCCTCCTTGAGGTTCAAAACGATAAAGCCCTGGGCCTGAGCGATCTCCTCGATCTCTCGGCGAACCCGCTCGGCCTCCTCCCGAGAGGGGATCTCGGGCTTCTGGCCGTCTATGCGGGCCAATCGGGCCACGAACTCCTGGCCCCCGTCGCGGAGCTTGGCGTCCAGCACCCAGTACTCCCGGGGGACGAACTCCTGGATCTCCAGCTCGCGGTCGCAGATGAGCCGCAAGGCCACGGACTGGACGCGTCCGGCGGAGAGCCCCTCGTACTTGCTCCCCGCAAGGGTTTGGGAGAGGAGCGGGCTGATCAAGTACCCCACCAGACGATCTAAGATGCGCCGGGCCCGCTGGGCTTCCACCTTGTTGAGGTCGATCTCGCGGGGCTGCTCGATGGCCTCCAAGATCACGCGCTTCGTGATCTCGTTGAAGACCACGCGCACGTACTTCTTGCCCTTCTTGTGGTTGAGGACCTCGTAGAGGTCGTAGGCGATCGCCTCGCCCTCGCGGTCGTTGTCCGTGGCCAAATACACCACTTCGGCCTTCTCGACGGCCTTCTTGAGCTGGGCGACGGCCTTCTTGTTGGTGACGATCAGCTTGGGCTCAAAATCGTGCTCGATGTCCACGGCGAGCTCCCGTTCGGGGAGGTCGCGCACGTGGCCCATGGAGCTCATCACCTTGAACCCTTTCCCCAGGTAGCGCCCGAGGGTGCGCGCCTTGGTCGGGGACTCGACGATGACCAGCTTGCTCACGGGATAATCTCCTCGTTTCGCGCAAAAATGTAGTTCTGTTGCGACTTAGAGTGACTATGGGCTAGCATTATAGGAGCGTTGCGGAGGGGTGTCAAGGGGAGGCGAGTCGGGGATCAGCTCTTCCTAACGGTTTCGACGGTGACCTCCTGGAAGGCCCCCTCTCCCTCGTCCTCCTCGGGACGATAGTAGAGGCGCTCAAAGCCGATGACCTCGCCTGTGCGGCGGTCTTTGATGAGGATCACGCCTTCTCCGGTCTCCTCGCAGATCGGGTCCGGGGAGGGCTTCCGCCAATAGACGGTTAAGGTCTCGCCTCGGGGGTCGTAGATCACGCGGATGCGGACCATAGGCGCTCTCCTTCTTCGGATGAGATCTGTCACATTGCAATGGCAGGAATCTTTATCATTGGGTCTTGTGTAAATATAACAACCATAAAATGAAGGCCAAAGGCTACAAGGTCAGCACCGAGCAGGCTCAAGTGATGGTCAAAGAACCGCTTGGACACTTCCTCGTCTCTCTCCGCCTGACCAAAGAACAAGATCGGCAAGGACACGTGAAAGAAGTTCGCCCGGAGATTGTATATCTTGATCCGGGGGAGAGTGGCGGTGCCGATGTCTATTACGATGGAGAAGATTTCTGGTTCTATGATCCAGTGCAAGGAGGATACTATTCCCCTGGCTTAGAAACCTTTATTCCCTTCCCACCCGGGTTGTCATGCTTCTTTGGATGCATTCTTTCCATGGTAGGCCCGCAAGCTTTGCTTGCTGCAACGGTATATTGCTCAACATCCATGGCACTATGCTTGAGGATCCCGGTTCCAAAACTTGCAAATCCGGCTTGTTACGCAATGGCTTTATGTATAATAGGAGCAGTCGGAATTGGGATCTATTGTCTCATAGATTGTCTCTAAGTCAAAATAGAGGTACGGCTGCAATGAAGATATTACGCCGAGTTTTGTATGGTGCAAGTCAGTTAAGACCGTCCTGGTTGGCAATCTCAGTTCTTTTACTCGTCTTCTCTCCGGTGGGTATTGGCATCTTCCTGCTTTTACTAGCAAGTCAAATCCTTCTCTTTCGCTCACTCCTCTATGGGTTCCTTGCTGCTGGCCTTCCTTTACTGCTTGCTTATAAGAAGCCTAAGAACAGACACGATCCTACTTCAATAAAGGCGTATCTTCGTTGGGATCCCCTGTTTGTTGCAGCAGTATGGTTCTTTTGCTTTCTTGTTGTCTTCGCTGGGTCGCAGCTCCTTTTTGTGCTAGCCCCAGACCAAGCCCTCGTCATTTCAGAAGTGATTTCATGGGTTATCCTTACCGCTTATATTATAGTGTTTATGGCGTTCTTCCTCAAGGAAGTCCTCCCTTGATTCAGGAGTCAGTGTGGTTGGAGGTATGCCCTGCAAAGGCTAGAACGATTGCAAGTGCGCTTTGCCATCACCGTTTATTTGCTCATTCCCCTGATCACGTTAGGGGGCGCGATTCAACTTTTCCTTATGGGAGACGTCCTCCTCTTCCGAAGTCTCTTGATCGCTTTCTCGATCTCCATCGGTCTGTACGCCGTCTATTTCTTCCGCAAGCCGGATCCCACGCTGCAACCCTCCTCCCTCAAGGATTCCTTCGTTGCTGCCCTCTATGGCCCCCCTTGGGTAATGGCCACCGTCTGTGGCATCGCCTACACGGCCTTCGCCGTCGGATATTGGATCGCATCTCATCTGTACCCCGACCATGTCTCTCTCATCTCCGCCGCGGTCGTAGCGCTGGGATGCCTGCTCGTCCTGCCCGGTCTGATCTACCGGCGGCGGTATCGCTATCTCCTCCTCGTTATCGCTGTATGGGTCTTCAGCTTGGCGCGCCTCCTCATCCTCCTGTGAGCTTCGACCGCTTAGCCCCTGATTCTGCTACCCGCTGAGCTTCCAACACCGGAAGCACATCGTGAAAATCCTCAAAAGGCGTATAGGGAATCCCCTCGCGCTCGCAGTGCTCGGCTAAGCGTCTGCGGGCGAAGACGAGATCGGCCTCGCGCGCCGGACACAAGTCGTTGGAGCCGTCCCCCACGTAGACGATGA
>JALSGO010000021.1 GCA_026982655.1 Candidatus Bipolaricaulota bacterium | reverse complement strand
CCGGGCTCGAAGCGGACGTTTTCAAGCAGGGTCACGGTGCCCGGGCCGAAGTTTTGAACCGCCTCGTAGGTTTGGTCCGATCCTGGCGGGAAGGGCACGTAGTGCACCGGCTGGCGGAGGAGTTCTTCGAGCCGGAAGGCGACCGGTCTGAGGCGGTAGCTGGGGTCCACTCCCTTAGGCCGCCCCAGGTGGCTCATCAAGACCACGGCGGCGTTTTGCCCGAGCAGGTGCTCGAGGGTGGGGAGGCTCGCCCGAATGCGGGTATCGTCGGCGACCTCCCCGCCCTGGAGCGGAACGTTATAGTCCACCCGGACGAGCACGCGCTTATTCCGCGCGTCCAGTTCCTTAAGGGTGCGCATGCATCCCCCTAGAGCATGGGCGTTAGGATCTCCACTAGGTCGGCGACGCGGTTCGCGTAGCCCCACTCGTTGTCGTACCAGGCAAAGACCTTGACCAAGGGGCCGAGGGCCTTGGTGAGCTTGCCGTCCACGATCGAGGAGTGGGGGTTCATCACGATATCGGTGCGGACGAGCTCCTCCTCGCTGTACTCGAGGATCCCCTTAAGCTCCCCCTCGGCCGCCTCTTTAAGAGCGGCGTTCACCTCCTCGGCGGTGACCTCGCGCTTGAGCAGGGCGACGATATCCGAGATCGAACCGGTGGGGGTAGGCACCCGGAGCGACATCCCGTCAAACTTGCCCTTAAGGCTCGGCAGCGTGAGCGCAGTGGCGACTGCAGCCCCGGTGGTGGTAGGGATGATGTTCACCGCCGCCGCCCGCGCCCGACGCAGGTCCTTGTGGGGCAGGTCGAGGATGCGCTGGTCGTTGGTGTAGGAGTGCACCGTGGTCATCAACGCTCGCTCGACGCCGAAGCGCTCGTCCAGGACCTTCATCACCGGAGCCAGGGAGTTCGTGGTGCAGGAGGCGTTGGAGATGATCTTGTGTTCAGGCTTTAGCTCCTTGTGGTTGACGCCGATCACCACGGTAATGTCCGGCTCCTTGGCGGGCGCGGTGATGATCACCTTCTTGGCGCCGGCCTTCAGGTGCTTTTCCGCCCCCTTGCGGTCGCGGAAATGCCCGGTAGCCTCCACCACGATGTCCACCCCAAGCTCGCCCCAGGGGAGTTTTTCCGGGTCGGGCTCGGCGGTGGCCTTGACCTTCTTGCCGTTCACAATGATGTGTTCGTCGTCGTAGGCCACCTCGCCCGGAAAGCGTCCGTAGTTCGAGTCGTACTTGAGCAGGTGCGCAAGCGTCCTGTTGTCGGTGAGGTCGTTGACGAGCGCGACCTCGATGCCCTTGTCCAAAAGGATCCGGAAGACCTGGCGCCCGATCCTGCCAAATCCGTTGATGCCTACCCGCATCGTTCCACCTCCGGCCCCATCTTACGCGGAAAAATGGGGGCCTTACGGCCCCCATGCGCAAACCTCGCCCTTCTATCGAATCTGGCCGGCAAGGAGCTTATCCACGAGCTCCTGGGCCCGATTCAGCGCCTCCTCTACGCTGGCCTTGCCGAGCACCGCCTCGGTGATCGCCTGGCCCAAGATATCGAAGCGGATCTGCTCCCACTGCGGGATCTGGGGCTCGTACTTGGCGTAGTTCGCCTGCTTGAGGACGGCCTCTAGGTTCGGATCCTCCATCAGCCGGTCCTGCATCTCGGGCATCTCGATCGCCTTGGGATTGACCGGCACGTACCCGGTGGCCGCGGAGAAGATCGCCTGCACTTCGGGGGTGACGACGAAGTTCAAGAAAGCGGCGGCGGCCTTCTTTTGGGCCTCGCTCGCCGAGCGGAAGACGATCAGGTTGGTGCCTTGGACCACGGCGTAGCCGGGTTGCTCTTTCGTTTTCCCGGGTAGGGTGGCGAGCCCGAGATCGAACTTCGCTGCCCGCTGGTAGTACTTGTAGCCCGCCGAGGTGTCGGTGGAGAAGCCGTAGGTCCCCTTACCGAAGTTCTGGTTGATGTAGCCGGAGGTGATCGCCTTACCCCAGCCTTGCTTGACGCTATCCACCAGAATCTTGAGGGCGGCCTTCGCTTCCGGGGAGTTCACCACCAGCTTGCCGCCCTTCATGTATTCGCCGCCCAGGGTGAAGAACCAGTAACCGAAGGTGGAGGTATCGGGGCGGAACCAGTAGACCGGATTACCCTCCTTTTCGGAGAGCATCTTCGCGGTCTTGATGAACTCATCCATCGTCTTCGGCACGCCAACGCCGTACTTCCTGAGGAGGTCACGATTGTAGTAGAGCACTTGCACCGACTTGTTGAAGGGCACGCCGTAGACGAGGCCCCCAAAGCGCACGGCGTTGACGAAGGTCGGGTTCAAGCCCTCGAGGCTCACCCCGAGCGCCTGCACCGGCACCACCGCGTCGGCCT
>JALSGO010000020.1 GCA_026982655.1 Candidatus Bipolaricaulota bacterium | reverse complement strand
AGCGCTGGGTCAAATCCGGGGAGGACTACAGCGACGTCTCCGTGGTGGGTCCCGAGTCGCTGCTCATGAAGCGCCGGGCCTATCGGGAGGCGCTCAAGCGCCAGATGTGGCTCCGCGACCCCTCCGGTGCCTTCAACGACAAGCTGACGGCGATGAGCCTGGCGGGGATTCCGGAGCGTCTCCGGCCCCCCGTGCTGGTGACCCCTATCAAGGAGGACAAGCGCTACCTCTACAGCGATCCGGAGCCCATCCCCGAGACCGCCGCCGTCATCCTCTTCGTGCGGGACGCGTCGGGCTCCATGAGCGGGGAGAAGACGGAGATCGTCCGCCAGGAGAACTACTGGATCGACCTGTGGCTGCGCCACAACTACGAGAACGTCGAGCGGGTTTACATTCTGCACGACTACGAGGCCCAAGAGGTCAAAGAAAAGGAGTTCTACGAGCTCTCCACGGGCGGGGGCACGCGGATCTCCAGCGCTTATGAGCTCTGCAACAAGATCATCGACCAGCGCTACTCCCCCAAGGAGTGGAACATCTACGTGTTCCACTTCTCCGACGGGGAGAACTGGATCGGCGACACGGAGAACTACTGCGTGCCCCTGCTGAGGGACGAGCTTCTGCCCAAGTGCAACCTGTTCGGGTACGGCCAGATCACGCTGGGCCGCCGCTCGGCGGGGCTCCACCTGCAAAAGCTCCAAGAGCACCTCGCCGAAGACGAGCGCTTGGTCTGCTCCGTCATCTCGGGCCGGGAGGACATCTTAAGCTCCATCAAGGAGTTCCTGGGGAAGGGGCGGTAACCGTGACTCAAACCGTAGAGGCCCCCTTAAGCGTCCAAGAGCTGGAAGAGCTGCGTCGGGAGGCCCGCCGCTTGGCCGTGGAGGCCGGGCTCGACCCGTGGGAGGTCACCTTCGGGGTCGTGGACCACGACACCCTCAATGAGGTATCGGCCTACGACGGGTTCCCCACCCGCTATCCCCACTGGCACTTCGGGATGGCCTACGACTACTTCCGCAAGCGGGGAGCGTATTCGGGGTGGTGGACCTACGAGCTGGTGCTGAACACCCGCCCCGCGATCGCGTACCTTCGGGCAAGCAACAGCCGGGTGGAGACCAAGGGCGTGATGGTCCACGTCTACGCCCACGTGGACTTCTTCCACCACAACCGCTGGTTCAGCAAGACGAACCGGGACATGATCAAGGTGATGGAGCAGCACGCCCAGCACATCGAGCGCTACATGGAGAAGTACGGCGTAGAGCGCGTCGAGTCGTTCATCGACCGGGTTTTAAGCATACAGTACAACATCGACCCGCACGCGCCCTTCATCAAGCGCCGCTGGGGGGCTCTCTCCGTCTCCCAAAGGAAGAGGCCGAGGCGGCCCGTCCTCGGGGACGAGGCGGAGGGCCAAGAGGAAACCGAGAAGATCGCCCGAATCCCCGCGAAACGGGACTACATGGATCGGTATTTGAACCCGCGGGAGTGGATCGAGGAACAGCGGAAGCGCTTGGAGTCCGAGCGGGAGCGCCGCCGGCTGAGGGACGCCTCCGAGCTGGACGAGCCCCAAAAGGATCTGCTGCAGTTCCTCATGCGCTTCGGGCGCCTGGAGGAGTGGCAGAAAGATATTATCGCCATGGTCCGCGAGGAGTCGTACTACTTCGTCCCCCAGATCCAGACGAAGGTCATGAACGAGGGGTGGGCCTGCGTGGTAGCGGGCACGCCCGTCTTCACAGATCGGGGCATCCTCCCCATCGAGGAGATCGTGGAGAAGCGACTTCCTGTAAGAGTCAGCGATGGGGAAGGCTTTCGTCGTGTCTATGATTATGCTCGATTCCCCAATCGGGAAGTGGTGAAGATCCGCACCCGCCGGGGGTTCGAGCTTGCAGGCTCAAGGACCCACCAAGTGCTCCTAGAGGATGGCAGCTGGCGCAGGCTCGACGAGCTGCAACCGGGCGATCGGGTTCGGTTGGTAGCGGGGGTTGGGCGTTGGCCCTTGGAGTATGTGCGCCTAGAGTGGGAACCGACTCATCGCTTTACCCTGGAGGATGCAGCCAGGCAGGCAGGGGTTTCGCTCAGCACCGTGCTGCGCTACCGGGAAGGGCGTGCTATTCGTAAGAATTCCGCTCAAGTTGCCGCCGCTGTCGCCCAGTATGAGGCTCAATCCTCCGGGGCTTTGGCCTGTCTGCCCCGCAACCGCAGGAGGATCGCCATCCCTCGAGTACTCGATGAGGAACTGGCTGCGTTCTTGGGGTATCTCGTGGGAGACGGCCACCTCAGTCGCGTCAAGCGTGTGGTCGGCCTGACCACGGGGGACGACGAGCAGGCGTTGAAATTCCAAGAGCTTGGGGAGCGCCTCTTCGGCCTTCCGGCTCGGGTGCTGCGCGACGGGAGTCGCTGGCGCGTGCTCTTTCATTCCTTGGAGTTATTGGACTTCTTGGAGTCCTTGGGGCTTACCAGCGGACCGTCCGCTGCGCAGAAGAAAGTGCCTCCCCTTATTCTGCGGTCCCCTAAGACCGTAGTGGCCTCCTTCTTGCGGGCGTACTTCGACTGCGACGCCTATGCCGGAGAGCAGGGGGTAATCCTCTCCACCCGCAGCAGGGATCTTGCCCACATGATCCAGATACTCCTACTCAACTTCGGCATCCTCTCTCGGAGGCGACCCCAGAAGGACGGTTGCTGGCACGTAGATCTCATGGGCCGCCCGGCTCAGGTCTTTTACGAGGAAATCGGCTTTGGGCTCGCCCGCAAACAGGAAGCCCTCCGCCATTACCTCGCAGCTCATCATTTCTTCAAGCGGGAAGAGTGGGTGGACGAAATCGTGGCCATTGAGAGGACGCGGGCCGACGTCTACGACCTCTCCGTGGAAGGAACCCATCGCTACGCCGCAGCCGGATTAGTCAACCACAACAGCTTCTGGCAATCGAAGCTCATGGCCGAGTTCGCGGACTCCAACGAGTTCTTGGACCACGCGGACATGATGAGCAAGGTGCTGGGGGGAGGCGCTCTCAACCCCTACAGCCTGGGGAAGCTCCTCTGGGAGGACATTAAAGAGCGCTGGGACAAGGGGCGCTTCGGGCGCGAGTGGGAGCTCTGCAAGGACGCCGAGAAGAAGAAGCATTGGGACACCGGGGCCAACAAGGGATTAGAGAAGATCTTCGAGGTCCGGCGGACCTACAACGACCTCACCTTCATCGACGAGTTCTTCACCGAGGAGCTCTTCGAGAAGCTCAACCTCTTCGCGTACGAGTACATCCCCGAGACGGGGGCCTATCACATCACCTCCCGCAACTACGAGGACGTCAAAAAGAAGCTTCTGCTTCAATACACGAATCTGGGCAGGCCCACCATCAAGGTGGTGACGGGCAACTACGACAACAAGGGCGAGCTGCTCCTCATCCACGAGTGGAACGGGATCCGGCTCCACTGGGAGGAGGCAAAGCAGGTTCTAAAGAATCTCTACGAGATGTGGGGCCGACCCGTGAACCTCAAGACGATCACCCTGCGCAAGGCGCGCGACCCGGACCCCACCCGCCAACGCATTCACCCCGAACGACCCCTTACGGCGGTCTTCGAGGAGCAAGGGGTTCTGTTGCGCTACGACGGGGAGGCGTTCCACGAGATCGTCCTCGACCCGGAGGACGTCGAGGACCTTCGGGTGGACGACGTGGACTACCACACCACTCCCCGGGAGTGGATCGGGTAGCCAGACCTTACGGGGTCCCCTCGGAAGAGCGAGCACAACGCACTAGTCCGAGCGTCCCACGTCAACCGTCCCCGTCGGATCTTCTATCTCTCCTTGGTTCTCTAAGAGGCGAATCGTACCCCGGTTTCCCTCCACGATAACACGCCCGAAGGGGCGGTTCGCCTCGATGAGGATGACTCCCTCGTTGGAGTGGATTGTCACCAGGCCAAAGTTGCTGCCCAGGCGAATCGATCCGGTGTTGTTGGCGATTTCGATCCTTCCCGCCCCTTGGGAGCCGTTGGGCAGAGGGACTTGAGGGCCGAGATTGAACCCGACGGTGATCTCCCCCGTGTTGCCCTCTACCCACAGAGGACCGGTATTGAATCCGAGCAGCAGGGAACCGCGATGTTGAGGGAGGACCAAGGCAGCATCATTGACGAAGAGGATTAGGTCCAGGGACCTCTGGGCACTCGTAGCCATCCGACGTGCCGCAGGGAGATCGAAAGTCTGAGCCCCGGTCAAGACCGAGCAAATTCCTATAGGATCCTCTATTCGACGATCCCAAAAGACAGCGATTCCCCCTGCATACGCTGCTCTTTCAACCCGGGACAGGTCAACCTGTATCCAGACCGGGGAGAGCCACTCTGCGAGTCTCTTGACTTTGCCTGCATACCCCGCAGAGCGATCGGGGGAGGGACGGGACCTCCCTCCCACGCCCAGCAGGGAGCGTTTCGTAAATCCTCGATCCGTGACGATAGCGGCGTCGATGAGAAAGTTGAGCGGTTTCGGGGTGTGAAGGGCTCCTTTGAAGACTAAGGCGAGATCTGCCTTGAAGTTCCACGGTGGCAGCACCTCTAGCCCGAGGTTCTGCACACCGATGCCAAATTGAAGCACCTCGCATCGGATCCCTTGCTCTTTCGCTTGAGCCCAATGGGAGGTACTTGGAGGTGAGCCTATTCGTGGAAAAACCCCTCCCCCCAGAAGGAGGAGCAGCATGATAGCTATCCTCAGCCCTCGAGCGAACATGTCCCCCTCCTTATAGGTGCGCCACAGCTCCAACAGTGGCCTCATCCGTACATACAGCGACAATCGCCCCTGTATTTGGGTCAATCAAGTATGCGGTGATCTCGACACGTGCAGAACCTTCTGTATCCGTTGTACAGGTTCCAACAACAAAATTGTCCGATCCGGAATTGCACAGTGTTTTCTTTGTCCCGCTTATAATCGTGATTTCCAATATCACGATATACCCAGGCAAGCCCTCGGCAGTAGCGGTTACCGTGACTTCACCCGTAGTGGGATCTATATAAGTATCGTCATCCTTGATCCCGCAAGTCAAAGGATCGCTTCCGCTCGGTCCCGGATCAAGGCGAACGAATCCAAATGAGCCTTCTTCCCCTGAAAATCCATGGAAGCCAGGCCCCAGGTTGATGGAACCTCCTCCCCCGAATCCTGGATCTAACTCAAGTTGCTGAGAGGAGAGTCCATCCTTCCTCTTTGGTGTTGTGAACCACAGGAAGACCACCCGATCTTGCTGCTCGTTCCACAATAGCACACTCTGCGAGTACAGAATTTTCCGCTGCCTTTGTGCTATTTTTTGCTCCATATCTTGGATGATTGGGTGGCGACGGATCCTTTTGATCAGTGAGGATCGATCTTTACCGGATGTAACAGGGTTCAAGGAGCTAGGGGAAGGATGAGGTGCAATCATCAGATAGCTCTTATCGTCCCAGAATATCCAACTCAATATTTGTTCCGACCCAATAGGGATGAGTACCCAAGCTGCCTGAATTGATCCTCTCTGGAAGAGGACCACCTGTGCCTGATCTAGAACTCCTTTCAAAAAAGGATGGGGGTGGGTACAATGGGAAGCCATGAGGGACACAGAACTGACCGACGAGCAATGGGAACGGATCCGACCCCTTCTCCCCCCACCCCGCAAGGGCCGCGGCCG
>JALSGO010000019.1 GCA_026982655.1 Candidatus Bipolaricaulota bacterium | reverse complement strand
GGTGTCCATCATCCCGGGCATGGAGAACTTCGCCCCGGAGCGGACGGAGACCAAGAGGGGGTTTGCGGGGTCCCCGAAGGTTCGGCCCAGCCGCTCGCCCACTTTCTTAAGGGCCTCCTGGGTTTGCTCCCACATCCCCTCGGGGAAGCGGTGGGGGGTCTCGTTCAGGTACGCCAAGCAGGCTTCCGTGGTGATCGTAAAGCCCGGCGGGACGGGGAGCCCCAGCCGGGTCATCTCGGCGAGGTTGGCCCCCTTGCCCCCCAAGAGGTCGCGCATGTCTCGGTGACCTTCTTCGAACGCGTAGACCCACTGCCTGCTCTGCCCCATTGTCGGCCCTCCTCCTCTTTCCTCTTCTTCTTCTCCTCCTCCTCCTGCTTCCTTTTCGGGGGTCCATCCCCTCCGACTGCGTCGTCGATCGACTCGATCTACGATATCATAAGAGGCCGGGGATCGGAAGGAGGGATGGGGCGGTGGGGGTTGAGGGAGGATACGGATGGGAGCTGATGGGGCTGGGCAAGTTGGCGTTGGCGGCCCTCTTGGGCGGGGCGATCGGCTGGGGGCGGGAGCGGATCCACCGGCCCGCGGGGCTGCGCACCTACATGCTCGTGGCGCTGGGCTCGGCGCTCTTTACCCTGCTCTCGCGGGAGGCCTTCGGCCCGGTGGCCGATCCCAGTCGAATCGCCTCGCAGATCATCGTGGGGATCGGCTTCTTAGGGGCGGGGACCCTCATCCGCACCGGCGAGTGGGTCCGGGGCCTCACCACCGCTGCGGGGCTGTGGACCGTGGCCGCGATCGGGATGGCCGTCGGCGTCGGCGCCCTTCTTTTGGCGACCTCGGCCACGGCCTTGGTGCTCGTCGTCCTCGAGGGCATCCGCCGCTTCGAGAAGAAGCAAACCCCACCCCCTTCCCCCTCGGACTCGGGTTGAGCCCACCGAGGCTTGCCGGAGGCCCTTGAGCTGGCGTACCCTGTAGGAGCGAGAGAAGGGGGCTTGCGCGATGAGAGAACTTTCGCCGGAAGAGCTTCGACGGACGTTCGACCTCGGAGCGCTCGAGATCGAGACGACGGAGCGGTTCCCGCCCTTGGAGGGGATCATCGGGCAGGAGCGCGCCGTCCGCGCGCTGCGGTTCGGGCTCGACATCGACTCGGTGGGGTTCAACACCTACGTGGCCGGGCCGCCCGGGATCGGGAAGATGACGGCCGTTACGGCCTTCCTGGAGGAGCTGGCCAAGCGCAAGGAGACCCCCTCCGACTGGTGCTACGTCAACAACTTCCAGGACCCCTACCAGCCCCGAGCGTTGCGCCTGCCGCCGGGGAAGGGGCGGGAGCTGCAGCGGGACATGCGTCAGCTCGTCGAGCACGTCCGCCGCGAGATCCCCCGCGCCTTCGAGAGCGACGAGTACCACGCCAAGCGGGACGAGATCCTCTCCGCCCTCAACAAGGAGCGCGAGCGGCGGTTCCAAGAGCTGAGCCAGCGGGCCACCCTGGCGGGGTTCGCGTTGCAGGCCACGCCCCTGGGCGTCCTCCTCGTCCCGATGCGCGGAGGGCGCCCCTTGAGCGACGCGGACTTCAACGCCCTGCCCCGGGAGGAGCGCGAGGAGCTCCAGCGCCGCCGCGAGGCGCTGCAGAACGAACTCAAAGCGACGATGAAGGAGCTTCGCCGCCTGGAGCGGGAGACCCAGCAGAAGCTCCAAGAGCTCGACCGCCAGGTCGCCCTCTTCTTGGTAGGAGATTTGGTGGACGACCTCGTCGAGAAGTACCGCGAGCTGCCGGAGGTCGTCGCCTATCTCCAGGACGTCCAGAAGGACATCCTCGAGAACATCGAGACCTTCAAGGGCGGGGAGGCCCCCTCCGGCGGCGGGGGTAGTGGGGGTGGTGGAGGTGGAGGGGCCCCCGGCGGGCCGCCGCTGCCCTGGATGCAGGAGCTCCCCTTCCGCAAATATCAGGTCAACGTGCTGGTGGACAACGGCGCCCAAGAGGGCGCCCCCGTGGTGGTGGAGTACAACCCGAGCTACCACAACCTCTTTGGACGCATTGAGAAGGAGACCCAGTTTGGAACCCTCTACACGGACTTCACGATGATCAAGCCCGGCTCGCTCCACCGCGCCAACGGGGGGTACCTGGTGCTGCCCGTCGAGGACGTATTGCGCAATCTCTTCAGCTGGGACGGACTCAAGCGGGCGCTGCGCAACCGGGAGATCCCCATCGAGGAGCTCGGCGAGCGATTGGGATTCATGGCCACCAAGAGCCTGCGCCCCCAGCCGATCCCCTTCTCCGCCAAGGTGATTTTGGTGGGGAGGCCCCTGTTCTACTACCTCTTGTACGCCTACGACGAGGACTTCCCCGAGCTCTTCAAGGTGCGGGCCGACTTCGACACCCAGATGGACGCCACCGAGGAGAACATCCGGGACTTTGTGGCGTTCTTGTGCACCCTCTGCCGAAAAGAAAAGATCAAACACCTAGACCGCGGGGCGGTGGAGAAGATCTTAGAGCACGCGGCGCGGCTGGCGGGCGATCGGGAGAAGCTCTCCACCCACTTCGGGGTGATCAGCGACCTGGTGCGGGAGGCGAACTACTGGGCCGAGCGGGAGGGCTCCGGGTACATCACCCGGGCGCACGTCCAAAAAGCCCTGGACGAGAAGGTCTACCGCGCGAGCCTCATCCAGGAGCGCATCCGGGAGCTGATCGAGCAGGGGACGCTCCTCATCGACGTGGAGGGGGAGGCCGTAGGACGCGTGAACGGCCTCTCGGTGCTGCTGCTGGGGGACTACGAGTTCGGAAAGCCCGTGCGGATCACGGCCAGCGTCGGCCCGGGCCGCGAGGGGATCATCGACATCGAGCGGGAGGTCGAGCTGGCCGGGCCGATCCACAGCAAGGGCGTGCTGATCCTCGGGGGCTACCTCTCGCACAAGTACGCCCAGGACAAGCCCTTATCGTTGGCAGCCCGCCTGGTCTTCGAGCAGAGCTACGAGGGCGTGGAGGGGGACAGCGCCTCCTCGACGGAGCTGTACGCGCTCTTATCCGCGCTCTCGGGGCTTCCGATCAAGCAGGGGATCGCCGTGACGGGCTCCGTCAACCAGCACGGCCAGGTCCAGGCCATCGGCGGGGTGAACGAGAAGATCGAGGGCTTCTTCGACGTGTGCAAGGCGAAGGGGCTCACGGGCGAGCAGGGGGTGATGATCCCCAAGAGCAACGTGCGGAACCTCATGCTGCGCGAAGACGTCGTAGAGGCCGTCCGCAAGGGGGAGTTCCACATCTGGGCCGTGGAGACGATCGACGAGGGGATCGAGATCCTCACGGGCGTCCCGGCGGGCGAGCGCGGGCCCGACGGGAGGTTCCCCGAGGGGACGGTCAACGACTTGGTGGACAAGCGCCTGCGGGAGCTGATGGAGGCCCTGGAGGAGCCGCCTCACGAGGAGGAGCCGAAGAGGAAGCCCCGGGGACGCAGGAGCCGGAAGGAGCCCGAGCCTGAACCCGGCCCGCCCCCGCCGGAGCCCCCGGCAGGAGAGGATCAATAGAAGGGTGCGCTTGCATACGATAACGCGATGTGCTAGAAAGACTTTTCGATCTCATGATCTACTCCAAGGCGTGCGAGTACGCGATTCGGGCGATGACGTACCTGGCCCGGCACCCGGACCGGATGTGCCTGGCCAAGGAGATCTCCTCGAGCGAGGAGATCCCTCATTACTTCCTGAGCAAGATCCTTCAGAGCCTGGCCCGCGAGGGGTTGTTAAAGTCGACCAAGGGCCCCGGCGGCGGGTTTCAGCTGGCCAAGCCCCCCAAGTCCATCACCCTCTATCACATCAAGAAGGCCGTCGACGGCGTGAGCGATCTGGAGGAGTGCGCCGTGGGGCTGGCCCGCTGCAACGACGAAGTGCCCTGTCCGCTCCACGACACCTTCCAGCCCCTGCGCGAACAGATCAAGCAGTACCTGAAAGAGACCACCCTGGCGGACATGGCCCGTGCTGTAGAGGCCAAACGGGCTAGCTCCCTATAACCTCCAGCTCCCGCCCCACCTTCTCAAACGCGCGAAGTCCGTAGTCCAAGTCCTCCCGGGAGTGCGTCGCGGAGATCATCACCCGGATGCGCGCCTTCCCCTGGGGCACGGTGGGGTATCCGATCGCCTGGGCGAAGACCCCCTCCTCGAAGAGCCGCGCGCTGAACTCCTGGGCGAGCTTGGCCTCCCCCAACATCACGGGCGTGATAGGCGTCTCGCTTTGCCCGATGTCAAAGCCCAGCTCCTTCATGCGGCCCTGGAAGTAGCGGGTGTTCTCCCAAAGTTTATCCACCAGCTCCGTGGAACGCTCCAGGAGGTCCACCGCCGCCAGGCAGGCCGCGGTGTCGGGCGGGGTGGTGGCGCTGGAGAACAAGAAGGGCCGCGCCCGCTGGCGCAGGTACTCGATGATCACGGCCTTCCCGGCCACATATCCTCCTACGACCCCGAAGGCCTTCGAGAGGGTCCCGATCTCGATGTCTACCCGTCCGTGGAGCCCGAAGTGGTCCACAATTCCGCGACCGCCTTCCCCCAAAACCCCCTCGCCGTGGGCGTCGTCCACCATCACGATCGCGCCGTACTCCTCGGCCAGCTCCACGATTTGGGGCAGGGGCGCGATGTCCCCGTCCATCGAGAAGACCCCGTCCGTGATGACCATCACGTTGCGATAGCCCTTTTGCTTCGCTTCCTCCAGGCGGGCTTTGAGGACGTCCACGTCGCCGTGGCGATAGATGGCCCGATCCGCCTTGCTCAGCCGCACGCCGTCGATGATCGAGGCGTGGTTGAGCTCGTCGCTGATGATGAGGTCCCCCTTCTCCATCAAGAGGGGGATCACGGCTTGGTTGGCGTTGAACCCCGACTGCAGCGCCAAGACGGCCTCGACGCGCTTGAATTGCGCCAAGCGCTCCTCCAGTTGGAGGTGCAGGTCCAGGGTCCCGGCGATGGTCCGCACCGCCGCCGGACCCACCCCGTAGCGTTCGATGGCTTCTACGGCGGCCTTGCGCATCTCGGGGTGGTTGGCCAACCCCAAGTAGTTGTTCGAGCAGAAGTTGAGCACCCGCTTCCCGTCGACGACGATCCAGGCCCCCTGCGGCGACTGGATCGTGCGGATGTGGGTGTACAAGCCCGACGCCCGCAGCTCTTGTAGGCGTTCCTCCAGGAACCGGAGCTTCCCTTCCGTGGGTGGATTCGTGCTCGTGTGCCCGTTTGCGCCTGTGCTCATGGTGATGGGCCTCCCCTTCCCCTTAAGTCTTCGGAGCGTCCGCATTATACACGAGGCGTTGCGGCGGGAGGAACGGGGGGATAGCATCCCGGCGTGAGCGCGGGAGGCGTAGCAAGCGTCGCGATCGTGGGCTTGGTGTTCCTGGGGCTGGCCCTCCTCCGGGGCGGGCCGATCGCCTTGGCCATCCCCCTGTTGGTCTATCTGGGGGCGGGGCTCCTCTTGGGCCCTCCCGGTAGGGCTTCGCTCCGGGTGACCCGTACGCTCGGCGCGGATCGGGTCCGGCCCGGCGAGCCCGTCTCCGTCACCCTCACGGTGGAAAACCCGGGGGCCGACCTCGAGGAGGTGACGATCCGCGACCGCGTCCCCCCGGGCCTTAAGGTCGTGGAGGGGGAGACGAGCGCGCTCGGCCCTCTCCCCTCCGGCGGGAAGCTCGTGCTCGAGTACACGTTGAAGGGGCCGCGGGGGAGCTATCGCTTCGGGGGCGCGGAGATCACCGTGGGCGATCCGTTTCGGATCCGGCCCCGCACGGAGGTTTGGGAAGCGCCGCGGCAGCTCTTCGTCCTCCCGGAGGCGCGGGCGCTTCGGCGGGTGGAGATCCGCCCTCGACAGACCCGGCTCCATGCGGGCCTGATTCCCGCCCGACGCGGCGGGCCCGGGGCCGAGTTCTACGGCGTGCGGGAGTACCAGCCGGGGGACCCGCTGCGCTCCCTGAACGCCTGGGCCGTAGCCCGCGACCCCGAAACGCTCTACATCACGGAGTTCGAGCAGGAGCGCTCCGCGGACGTGGGGCTCATCGTAGACGCCCGGCGCAGGGCCGACGCCCGCGTCGGCTCGGCTTCTCTGTTCGAGCACTCCGTCGAGGCCGCCGCGGCCCTGGCGGACGCCTTCCTCCAGGGGGGGCACCGCGTGGGACTCCTCGTGTACGGGGGGCATTTGGATTGGACCTTCCCCGGCACGGGGCGGGTGCAGCGGGAGAAGATCTTGCGCACGCTGGCCCGCGCCCGGCTCGGCGAGAGCCTCGTCTTCGAGGGCTTCGACTATTTGCCCACCCGGCTCTTCCCCGCCCGGTCGCAGATCGTGCTCGTAAGCCCCCTCCTCCCCGGGGACGAGACGAGGCTGATCGCGCTGCGGGCCCGCGGGTACGCCGTGCTCATCGTAAGCCCCGATCCTGTCTCGTTTGAGGCAAGGGGGTTCCCGGACGACGAAACGACCCGGCTGGCCGTACGGATCGCGCGCGTAGAGCGGACGCTGCTGTTGCGCCGCCTGCAGCGGGCCGGGATCGTCGTGGTGGATTGGGACGTGGAGGTCCCCTTCGTTCGGGCGGTCCAAGCGACACTGGCCCGCTCTCCCCTGTGGATGCGACCCCTGGGGGTGCGCCGATGACCCCGGTCCGGAGGGCTTGGCGCGGATTCTCCCGGGGCGGACCTCAAGAGCGGGTTGCCTTCTTGCTGAGCTTGGGGGTCGCCGAACTCGCGCTCCTGGTCCCGTTCGTGGGGAAGGGGGCCTGGGGGCTTGCGGCGGCCTCCCTGAGCGTGGGCGGGCTCTGGGCCGTAGGACACCTTCGCGGGCTCTCCGTAGCGCATGGGGGATTTCTCGGCTTCCTGACGTTGGGGGCGCTGGGGACGCTTCTAGGGTGGAAGGAACCCATGCTTATCGGGACGGTGGCCGCGCTGGCCGCTTGGGACCTCGACCGCTTCGCCCGTCGCCTCCGGAGCGTAGGGCGCGTGGAGGATCGGGAGGGGCTCTGGGCCCTCCACCTCCGCCGTCTGCTCCCCACGTTGGGGGTGGGGCTCCTGCTGGGAGGGATCGCCCTGGAGGGCCGGATCGCGCTCGGCCTGTGGGGAGCGATCCTGCTGGGGGGCCTCGGGTTTTGGGGGATCGCTCAGCTCCTGAGGTGGCTGCGCTCCTTGGACTAGATGAACTCGATGAAGATGGGTTGCCAAAGGCGGCTTCGGAGGCTATAAACGGGGGCATCCAAAGGAGGTCGGGCATGGCACTGAACTTGGCATTGCTAAAAGAACTCTCCGAGGCCGCGGGCGTCCCCGGACGGGAGGAGGCCGTCCGCGAGATCGTCCTGCGGGAGCTTACCCCCCTGGCGGACGAGGTGCGCACGGACGCGCTGGGGAACGTGATCGCCCGCTTTCGAGGCGGGAGCGGACCGAAGGTGATGCTCGCCGCGCACATGGACGAGATCGGGTTTCTCGTCAAGCACGTGGACGAGAAGACGGGGTTTGTGCGCCTGGACCCCGTGGGGGGCTTCGACCCGCGGGTCCTCGTCGCCAAGCGGGTGGTGGTGCACACGGAGTCCGGGGATCTCGTAGGGGCCATCGGGACGAAGCCGGTCCACGTCCTCACGGAGGAGGAGCGCAAAAAACCCCTGGAGATCAAGGACCTCTTCGTGGACCTGGGGCTCCCCGCGGAGGAGGTGAAGGCCCGGGTCCAGATCGGGGATTTTGTGACCTTGCGCCAGGACTTCGTGGCGATGGGGGAGCTCGTAAGCGGCAAGGCGATGGACGACCGCGTGGGCCTGTTCGCGATGATCGAGGCGGTGCGCAAGCTGCGGGAACGCTCGTTCGAGGCGGAGGTGTACGCGGTGGCCACCACCCAAGAGGAGGTGGGCCTGCGGGGGGCGCGGGTCTCGGGGTATGGGGTCTCGCCCGAGGTGGGGATCGCGCTGGATGTCACGATCGCCAGCGACGTGCCGGGGGCTTCCGAGTCCGACTACGTCACGAAGCTGGGGGAGGGCGTGGCGATCAAGATCAAGGACTCCGCCTCCGTCTCGAACCCGAAGCTCGTGAGGTTCTTGCGGAAGATCGCGGAGGAGCGGGACATCCCCTATCAGCTCGAGATCCTGCCGCGCGGGGGGACGGACGCCGGAGCGATGCAGCTCACCAAGGAGGGTGTGGCCGCGGTGACCCTCTCGATCCCCACGCGCTACGTGCACTCCGTGGTAGAGTGCGTCCACCCGCGGGACGTGGAGGCCACCGTGGATCTGCTGGCCGCGTTCCTCGAGCGGGCGCACGAGGGGGAGTATTCGCTGTAATCCCCCCATAATGCATCCATGGGCTCTCGTCTTGGAATCTTGGATGAGTCCACGATCTTGGAGATCCTCGCTTGGATCTTCGTGTACATCCCGTACGGGACGGGGGAGGTTCTGTTGTTCCTGGGGACGCTGGGACGCCGCAGGATCCGCTGGCGCGTGAAAGGGGCTCTCAACGCACTGAAGACGCCAAGCTTTTGGATCGGCTGGGCCTTTTGGGTGGCGGTGATCGTTGCTTTTGCGTTAGCTTTCTGATTCTTGAGACGTACTGTTTGCTTGATGCATCCAGGAGTGTAATTCTCGGATGAGAGCCCCAAATCCATTAGGGAAGTTTTGTTCAAGTAGGTCGAGATTGTTGCTTAATCGTAGTGCCTCCTCGTGTGCACGTTGAGTCTCTAGCGTGAGGGAGGGTCTATCCGTGCCATAAACAGCTTTCTTCAATCCGTTACAAGTATATGGGAATCGTCCTTCTTTTCGTGCCTGTATCCATACGGCCTCCGTGACTTGAGGATCCTTTCCACATCGATACCAAGCCTCTATGCAAGGGACCGCTAGGCCAATAGCCACTCTTGGGATAGCTCTTCCTTCTACCGATCGCAAGTGTTGTAGCGTATGCTTCACCACACGGCGCAATTCGCATAGTCGGCAGGTAGGCACGTGGCCCTCCGAATCGTGAGAGGGATCGTGGATCGTAGAGTCATTAGAATCCACGACTACAATGAGCCCTTCTGCTTCTGTTTGGTAGTGCAAATGCTTGATGACGGAAGGCAAGATATCGCGCACATACGGCCAACCTCGCGCTCTGAGGGAGGGTTGAACGAGCTCTACAGGTCGATTGAGGATTTTGCTTACAAGGATTTCCAGTGCTGCTTCATCGGCAGCGGATTCGCCGAGGATCGCGAGCTTCATCGTTGCTCTTGAGGGACTCCGCCTAGGATGCCACTGTACCAAGCTTCCCCTAGGGAGGTATCTTGAAGGATCTCTTCGATATCGGGTCGATCGGCCAATCGGTGAAAACGGGCTTCGTTGCCGACTTTTTCTGCAATGACGATTTCTTCCGGATGATCTCGGAAGAGTTCTAGCATGTAAGGCGAATGGGTTGTGGCAATCACTTGGACGGGTTCGCGTTTCTCTCCAAAGTCTTCCGGATAGGCCAATCGGTAGAGGGCATCCCGGATGTCCCTCAAGAGTCGCGGATGAATCCCCCGATCCGGCTCCTCAATGCCGACAATAGGAGGAGGGGAAGGGAGGTAGCTAATCGTAAGCATGGCAAGGGCAAGCAGGGTTCCTTGGGAGAGGTTTTCCGCAGGAATTGGAGTCCTGTCCGCTTGTCTCCGCAATAGGAACTTTCTGACGCCTTCCGCAGGGGTCTTGAATAAGATGTGGTCAAACTCTGGAAGCCACCGGTGTAGTTCCTCATTAAGTGCCTCAAATCTCTCAGGGACTTCATCGCGAAGCCTGTCTAATACTGCGGCAAGGTTCGAGCCATCATCCGCTAATTCCGCATTGGGAGTCAGCTTAACCTGAGCAGCAATAGAAGGGGCGTGGAATGCAAATACTCGGATTCTTGCAAGCAACGAGTCCAGCTGAGCCCGAATAGGATCTGCAGCCGGTGGCTCTGCATCTGGGGTTATCTGAATATGGGAGATAGAGAACGTACCTGCAGATGTATGCCACCGTGCTACTGTTGCAATCCCTTCAAAGGGTTTACCCCATTCCAATCGAACTTCTGTATAGGTCTTGCTACTAATGGGCACTCCTGCTGTTAGGACAGATAAAGGATGTAGTGCTTTCCTACGAATACCTTCTAGGGCTTCCAGAACCGTACTTTTCCCGCTTCCATTGGGTCCTACAAGAAGGGTAAATCTCTCTAAGGGAAGCTCAGCTTGGCGCAAAACCTTAAAGTTATGAAACTTTATTCTCTTGATCAAGCTAGTTACACCTGCCCCACTCTGCTTTGATTTTCCCACTTTGGGCTTCTAGAATCAAGCCGATGACCACCTATCGTGACGCGGGCGTCGACCTCACGCTAAGCGAGCGCTGCTCGCGCATGCTGTACGAGGCCGCCCGTAAGACGTTCGCCAACCGCAGGGGCCGCTTCGGGGAACCCTCCGGAGAGTTCGAGGGCTTCTCCGGGCCCATCTACGTTCCCGAACTCCGGGACGCCTTCTTGCTCAAGAACAGCGACGGGGTGGGGACCAAGGTCGAGGTGGCCGAAACGCTGAGGAAACACGACACGATCGCCTTCGATCTCTTGGCGATGGTCTGCGACGACGCTGTGGCCATGGGCGCCGAGCCCTTCGCGGTAACGAACACCCTGAACGTGCGTTCGCTGAACATTGATGTGATCGAGCAGCTGGCCCGCGGGCTCGTCAAGGCCGCCCGCAGGGCCCGGATCGCGGTGGTGGGCGGCGAGCTGGCCGTCTTGGGCGATCGCGTCCGGGGGGAGTACCTCTGGGACGCGGACTGCCTGGCCGTCCTGGAGCGCTCGAAGGCCTTTCGTCGGGGGGAGATCCAACCCGGCGATCGCATCGTTGGGCTCAAGGAACGGGGCTTCCGCAGCAACGGCTTCTCGCTCCTTCGCAAAATCTTGGGGGAACACCTCGGCCTCGGCTGGGCGGGAGTCCCCTACGACCCCCGACGCTCCTGGGGGGAGGTCGCGCTCACGCCCTCGGTGATCTACACGCCCCTTGTGGTGGATGCTGTCGGGGCCTATGGGGAGCCTCCCCGCGCCGAGGTCAAGGGAGCGGCCCACATCACCGGGGGCGGGATCCCCGGGAACCTCCCACGGTGTCTTCCCCCGGGGCTGGGAGCCTACGTGGACGTGGAGCCCCTCGAACCCATGCTCCGGCTTCAAGAGCTGGGAGACGTGCCCGACGAGGAGGCGTACCGCGTCTGGAACATGGGCGTCGGGATGCTCCTCGTCACGAACGACGACGCGATCTTCGAGATCGTCCGGGAGCACGGCGTCGAGGCCTTGGAGGCGGGGGAAGTGATCCCCGAGCCGAAGATCGTCCTTAAAAACCGAGGAGCCTTTCGCAAGGAGAAGGAGTTGATCTATGCCGTTGCGTAATCCCAACCCGAACGCGAACCCGAACGCGAACGCGAACGCGAATGCGTTGGCCCACGGCTACCTCCCCGAGCTGGGGGAGCTCATCGAGGGCAAGGTGCGGGACAACCACGTCTCGGGAGATAAGCGCTTCCTGGTCGCCACGGACCGCATCTCCGTCTTCGACCGGGTGCTGCCCGTCTTGATCCCCGACAAGGGGGCCATCTTGAACGGCATCGCGATGTGGTGGTTCCGACAGACGGAGGGGATCGTCCCGAACCACGTGGTGGACTGGCCCGACCCCAACGTGATCGTGGCCCGGCAGGCGGAGGTGTTCCCCGTCGAGATCGTGGTGCGCGGGTACTTGACGGGCTCGGCCTGGCGCGACGTGGAGGCGGGCACCTTCGAGGAGAAGTACGGCTTTTCTATTGCGCCCGAGAGGGTCGAGGGCGGAAACCTCGTCAAGAACTGCAAGCTCAAGGAGCCCGTCGTCACGCCCACCACCAAGGCCCGCACGGGCCACGACGAGCCGCTCACCGCAGAGCAAGCGAAGCGGCTCGTCGGCGACGCCTGGGACACCCTCGTGGAGACCGCGCTCCAGCTCTACGAACACGGCGCCCGGCTGGCGGAGGAACGCGGTTTAATTTTGGTGGACACGAAGTACGAGTTCGGGCAGGTCGACGGGAAAATTCTGCTGGTGGACGAGGTCCACACCCCGGACTCCTCGCGCTTCTGGCTCCGGAGCGAGTACGAGCCGGGCCGCGAGGTGTTGGAGCTCTCCAAGCAGTTCGTGCGCGATCTGGTACAGAAGAAGAGCGACGAGCTCACTCCTCAAGACGTGGAGGAGACCCGCCGGCGCTACGCCGAGCTCTACGAGCGGATCACGGGCGAGCCCTGGCGCTCGCCCTCCCCCGAGGTCCCCATCCAGCAGCGGATCGTGAACAACCTCGTGCGCAAGGGGTACATCCGGGGCGGATACGTGCAGATCCTGGCGGGCTCCTCCAAGGACGACCCCCACGTCGAGAAGCTCACGTCGGAGCTGGAGGCGCGGGGGATCCCCCACGGGCACCGGGTGCTCTCGGCCCACAAGCGGACCCGCGAGCTCCTGGAGTTTCTAGATATGCTCAACAAGAGCGTCGAGCCTGTGGTGGGGATCACCGTAGCGGGCGGGAGCGACGCGCTCTCGGGGGTGGTGGCCCATCACGCCCGGTTCCCGGTGATCGCCTGCCCCCCCTACAAGGACGAGCTCGATTACTTTGTGAACGTCCACTCCACGCTCCAGATGCCGAGCGACGTCCCGGCGCTTTACTGTAAGCGCCCGGGGAACGCCGTCCTGGCCGCGGAGCGCATCCTTCGGATGGCCTCCCCGGCCTTGGGCTTGGACTTGGGCTTGGGCTTGGGCTTGGGCTTGGGCTTAAGCTCGGACTCCGGGCAGGGATGAAGCTGAAAGCGATCTTCTTCGACCTGGACAACACGCTCTGCAACTACAGCGTGGGATGGGAGTCGGCCCGGGCTCGGGGCATCGAGCGGGCCTATCGCGCGCTCGTGGCCCATCTCCCGGGGGTCGCGTTCCCCGACTGGCAAAGGGCTTTCGATAAGGCCTCGGAGGAGGTGGCCCCCTTCTGGGAGGAGCCGGTCGAGCGGGGGCTTCCCCTGGGCCGCGAGCGGACCCGGCGCGCCCTGGGGCACCTCGGGCTCGATCCGGAAGACGCCGATCCGGAGCTCGTGGACGCCCTGACGGGGGCCTTCTACGAGGCCGTCCTGGAGCACCTGGAGCTCTTCCCCGACGCCGAGGAGGTGCTCCGTGCGCTTCGCCCCCGGTTCGTGCTGGGGATCATCACCAACGGCCCGGCGGACGTCCAACGGACGAAGATCGAGCGCCTGGGGCTTCCGGAGCGGGTGGACCACGTGCTCATCTCGGGGGAGCTGGGGATCGCCAAGCCCGATCCGCGGATCTTTCGGCGGGCCCTGGAGCGGGCGAAGGCCCCGCCCGAGGCATTTCTGTTCGTGGGCGACCACCCCGAGGCCGACGTTCAGGGCGCCAAGGGGGCCGGGCTGTGGGCCGCCTGGATCAACCGCAAGGGGCTCCCGCCCCCCGACGGCTTGGAGGCCGATTTCGTGATCGAGTCCCTGGTCGAACTCCTCCCGCGGGTCGGCGCGACGGAGCGATGACGACGACGTACGCGACGCTCTGTTACCTCCTCCAAGACGGGAGAGTCCTGCTGCTCCGCAAGGCCGAGGGCCTCTGGGGCGGGGGGAAGTGGAACGCCCCCGGCGGAAAGCTCCTCCCCGGCGAGGACCCCCGACAAGGGGCCGCCCGCGAGGTGCGGGAGGAGACGGGGCTGTGGGTCCGGGAGGAAGACCTTCAGCTGTTGGGGACGCTGCGCTTCTCCTTCGGGGAGGGATCCGCGGAATCGGCCCCCGACTGGGTCGTCTACGTCTTCCGGGCGGAGTCGTTTGCGGGAGAGCCTCAAGCCGGTCGTGAGGGCATCCTGCAGTGGCACCCCTTGGAGGAGCTGCCCTACGACGAGATGTGGGAGGACGATCGCTTCTGGGTCCCGCTGCTCCTTCGGGGCCGGCGCTTCCGGGGGGAGTTCTGCTTCGACGAGGGCGCCCGGAGGCTCCTGCGCCATCGGGTGGAGATCTTCGCGTAGCGTGCGCTCCTTCGCTTGAACGTGTGCGATACGTGCGCGCATGCGTGTGCGAGCGAGTGCGGGGGCGGGAGCGGACCTCACTCCTCGCAGGCGATGCCTAACCCCTTGAGGTGCCGGAGAGCCCGGGCACGCTCCCCCACGGAGGGGAGCTGCACTCGGAAGCGTTGATCTGCGAGAGAGCGATCCAAGACGACCGTGCCGTCCAAGTCCGACACGATGCGCAGGAGCTTCCCTAAGGTAAGATCTTGTGGAGCGGCACAGCGGAGCATCGGCTGGGAGTAGACCTCAATACGGACCTGAAGGCGTTCGGAGAGGAGCCTTTGCATCTCGGCCAGTTCCCGCTCCAGCTGTTGAAACCAGGGCAGCTCCGGGGTGTGTTCTCGTCCCCATCGCAGCATCCGCACCGCGCTGCTCAGGCCGCGATCCGTCCGAGAGATGAAGAGGAAAATCGTGCGGGCGATCTCCTCCCGTACCTGAGGATGGCTCTCTCGCTCGTAGATCCGGCTGAGGGGTTCCACGAGAAGGGGATCGGGATAGCGTTGGATCAAGCGCAGGGAGCGCAAGCGGACGTTTGGATCGGCCACGGTCTCCAGCGTCTCAATCGCCCGTTGCACCTCCGGGGGATAGCTCAGCAGCGACGGATCCCTTTCCCCTTCGAGGCCGTTCCCGGTCGATCCGGTGGCCATCGGCGTCGGGACACCTCCGGGAGGAGGCTCCTCCGCCGTCGCCGCACGGGGGTCCACTGTGGACTCAGATGGAGACGGAGACGGAGAAGAGGGAAATGACGAGGCCGGCGGGAGAGGTCTCCCTGCCCTCCAGAGGGAGGGAGGAGCTTGCCAGAGGAGCAGTCCGACCAGGCCGACGATGGCCAAGGACTGCACTGCGATGGTGACCCGTGCCGGTTGGGGCACGGGCTGCCGGATCTCGGCTCGCCACCGTTGCCACCAGCGCCGCCAAGCGGGGAGAAGGGAGATCGCCTGCCTGCGCCGGCGTGAGGCCTTGGTCTCCGTCTCCGTCGGGAACGAAAGAGCCTGCACACGCGTGCGGCAGCGGTCGCATTCCAGGAGGTGGACACAGATCTTGCGGTAGCCCCAGGGGATCTCCTCCCAACCGTCCGGATCGGGCCAATCCGGAAGGAGTTTGCCGGTAACGTACGCGTGCAACGCTTCGGCAGGAGGATGCGCAGCGTGCTCGGCCCTCCTCCCCCTCTCCGGGCTTGGGGCAGCGGAGCGGGAAGGGAAGAGTTGAGAGAAGACTTCCTGTTCCGGCGAGGAGGGACGTTCAACCCCTTCCCGATCCGGTCCGCTGGCCGAGATCCAATCCCTCATCGCTGCGATCCACCTCCTTCATCGCATCCCGCTTCTCCAGCTCGTGGTAGATCTCCTCGATGCGCTTCTCTTGGTAGCTGAAGCTCACTTCGTGGCCGACCAACTCGAACATCTCCTCTTGGGTGAGATGCGTCCCGACGAACTCCTCACAGTCGAGGAGGGTCTGTACGTCCCGGAGTCGAAGCCCCTCGCGGATGCGTCGGACCATGGCCTCGCGCCGGGCCTCGTCCACGGGCGCGCTGCAGGCGATGCACCGTCGGCTTCCCCCGTCCCTCTCCTTGGCCTCGGCGGGTGCCTCTCTCTCTCCCTCTCCCGGCTCCGGGGGCCCCCCGTGGCTGACCCGATAGAGCAAATAAGCCGCGATGTTCTCCGGGTTGCGCGCCCGGCGCTTCGCCTCCGCGATCGCTTGGAAGTAGCGGGTGATCGCGTACTCGTGCACCCGGCCCCCCCGCAGGATGAACTCCCAGCGGCGCAGCACGCCCGCGTCCACCTCGTCCTGGCAGAGGATGAGGTCGTAGAGCACGGAGCGAAAAAAGGCTTCGGCCAGCGCCGCCGACTCCGGCGCACCTCCCCAGGGCGTTTGCGTTCTTTCGGTCACGGCGAGGGTCATCTTACCCCATCTCCCGCGAGGTCGTCCACATCTCGTCTGCATGAAGCGAGAGCGCGCTGCGGGGCCTGCCCGTCTTCGAGTATACCCCCTAAGTGGGCGGCTTCCGATACACCCGAGATTGCCTCCGGCTCCCCCCACGACCTACAATCCCTCTCCGGACCGGGAAAGGTCCAACGAGCTATGAGCACCGCAGCGCGCGTGCGGAACCCCCAAGCCGCCGGGCTCTTCTACCCCGAGCACCCGGAGGCGCTGCGGGCCGAGGTGGAAACGCTCCTCGCCCGCGCCTCCCTCCCCTCCGAGGGGAAGGCCCGACAGTGGAGGGCGTGGATCGTGCCCCACGCCGGGTACGTCTACTCGGGGCCGGTGGCCGCGGCGGCGTATCGCCGGCTCCGGGAGCTTCGCGAGCAAGGGGCCCTTCCGCCCTGTCCCAAGGTGCTCTTGTTGGGCCCGGCGCACTTCGTGGCCTTCTCCGGTGCGGCGGCGGACCCGGCGGACTTCTGGGCCACCCCCCTGGGCCGCGTCCCCGTGGTGAACCCCGGAGTGGAGGTCCATCCGGAGGGCCTGATCAAGCCCCTCCCGGAGGCCTACGAGCGCGAACACTCCCTAGAGGTGCAGCTCCCCTTCCTCCAGGTGGCGTTAGGAGGTTTCTCGATCTTCCCGTTGGTGACGGGCTTTGTCACCTCGCAGGCGCTGGCGGAGGCGCTCGAGCCCGCCGTAGAGCGCTTCGACGTCCTCCTGGTGAGCTCCGATTTGAGCCATTATCACCCCTACGAGGAGTCCCATCGCATAGACGAGCGGACCCATCGGCTCATCATCGCGCTGGACGTGGAGGGGGCGGAGCTCCGCTCGGGGGTCGACGCCTGCGGCAAGACGGCCATCCTCTGCCTTATGCGCTGGGCGCGGGCCCGCGGCTGGCAGGCGGAGTTGCTCGACTACCAAACCTCGGGGGACACCGCCGGGGACCGGGAGAGCGTGGTGGGCTACGGTTGCTATGGCTTCTTCGAGCCCGAATGAGCTGAAGCTTCAGGAGCACCCCGAGGGCGTTCTCCTCCTCATCCGGGCGAAGCCGCGGGCGAAGCGCGCGGGGCTGCTCGGCTTACGGGAGGGGGCCCTCGTCGTCGGGGTGACCGCGCCGCCGGAGAGGGGGAAGGCGAACCGGGCCGTCCTCGAGGTGCTCGCCCGGGCGCTCCGGGTGCCCCCGAGCGATTTGGAGATCGTGCAGGGGGAGACGCACCGAGAGAAGAGGGTCCTCGTGCGGGGGCTTTCCGCGGGAGAAGTCCTCCAACGACTGAAGGACGAGCGCTCACGATAGAAAAGGGGGCGCGCAGCCGTAGGAGGTGCCGCTGTGCGCCCCCTTGAATTCCGCGATCAGTAGACTTCCAGATAGCGCTCGATCTCCCAGGGGGAGACGGCCACGCGGTACTCTTGGAGCTCGCGGCGCTTGGCGGTGAGATACCGCTCCAAGACGTGCTCTCCCAGCGCTTGGCGGACCACTTCGTCCCGCTCGAGGGCCTCGAGGGCCTCGCCCAAGTCGCCGGGGAGGGTAGCGATCTCCCGTTCGAGGCGTTCGTGCTCCGAGAGCTCGTAGATGTTCTCCTCCACGGGCTCCGGCGGCGTAAGCCCTCTCCGGATCCCGTCGAGCCCGCTCATCAGCACCGCGGCGTAGAGCAGGTAGGGGTTCGCCGACGGATCGGGGCTGCGCAGCTCCATCCGCGTCGAGGTCTCGGGGGTGTTGCTCGCGGGCACCCGGATGAGCGCCGAGCGGTTGATGCGGGCCCAGCTGATGTTTACCGGGGCCTCGTACCCCGGGACGAGGCGCTTGTAGCTGTTTATCAGGGGGTTCGCCAGGGCGGTGATCGCCCCGATGTGCTCGATGATCCCCGCCAGGAACCCTCGGGCCACCTCCGAGAGGTTGTAGGGGGCCTCCGGGTCGTAGAAGGCGTTCTTCCCGTCGCGGAAGAGGGAGAGGTGGGTGTGCATCCCGCTCCCGTTGATCCCCGCGATGGGCTTCGGCATGAAGGTGGCGTGCAGGCCGTACCGGAGCGCGATACGCTTTACGACGTACTTGAAGGTCACGATGTTGTCCGCGGTGCGCAGCGCGTCCGAATACCGGAAGTCGATCTCGTGCTGGCTGGGGGCGACCTCGTGGTGGGCAGCCTCGACGTCGAAGCCCATCTTTTCCAAAGCCTCTACGATCGCCTTGCGGGCCTCCTCCCCCCGGTCGAGGGGGTCCAGATCGAAGTAGCCGCCTTTGTCGTGGAGTTCCAGGCAGGGCGTGCCGTTTGGATCTCGGCGGAACAGGAAGAACTCGGCCTCCGCGCCCGCGTACATCGTAACCCCCTCGCGCTGGGCCTCGGCGACGGCGCGCTTGAGCACGTAGCGCGGGTCGCCCTCGAAGGGGGAGCCATCGGGCCGCACGACGTCGCAGAGGATCCGGGCGGTCCGCCCGTCCTCCCCGTCGAGGCTCCAGGGGTGAATCGCGAAGGTGGCGGGGTCCGGCTTCAAGTACATGTCCGACTCGGAGATGCGCACGAACCCCTCGATGGACGAGCCGTCGAAGGCGATGCCGCCTTCCAAGACGCCCTCCAGCTGCCGGGCGGGGATCTCCACGTTCTTGGGGATCCCGAAGATGTCCGTAAACTGCAGCCGAATGAAGCTGATCTTCTCCCTCCGGACGGTCTCTAGCACCCGCTTGGCTTCCTTCTCCACGAACGATCCCTCCAACGAAAGTGTGATCTCCGCGCTCGACCGAATGCCCCCTTTATAGCAGAAAAGGCATCATATGTCAACGATTCCAGAAAATATCGAAATATTTAAAGCATAAACGCAAATTTTCTTTTCTTTATGAAAAGAAAATCCCGATAAACAAACAAAAAAAATAAGAACGAGAGGGGGAAGGCGACGACGGCGCTGCGGTGCGGAGGCTACTCGCTGAGGAAGATTTGGCCTAACTCGACGCGGGTGTGTCCGGAACGATCGAGGACTTCCAGGCGGTAGAAGTACCGTCCCGGGGGCAGGGGAGCTCCTACGGAGTCCGTCCCCTGCCAGAGGAGGGAATTGGCCTCCGTGCGGGCTTGGAAGAGTCGTCGGCCGGCTTCGTCGAAGATCTCGAGGGTCATGCGGACGGCGTGGGGAGCGGAGATCACGAGTGTCTCCCGGGGCCGCAGCCGTTCCAGGGGCGTCCCCTCTCGGGTGAGGAATTGGGCCTGTTGGGCGCTACCGGATTGGACGAAGTCCTCGGCTACGATCTCCCACGCCTGCCCGATGCGTGCCAGAACGTCCAAGAGCTCCTCCACGACCGCGCTCGTGTCGATCTCTTCCGAGTTGCCCTCTCCCCCTTCTCCTCCCCCCTCTGCTGCCTGTTGGAGCTCTCGGGCCCGTTCCAGCGCTTGATCCATGAGCTCGAGGGAGGGCTCCAAGCCTCGGAGGCTGATGCCTTCGAGGGCGTACGTGGCCAGCGTACCGAGGTCCGCGCGGATCCTCTCGAAGGCCGAGGTGAGCAGCTGGAGGTTGAGCCGCTCGAGGCCCTCGTTGGCTTGAGCAAAGGAGGCCGCAAACGCGCGATAGAGCGAGGCGATCTCCTCGCCCATGCGCAGTTGCTCTTCCCCTTGCAGGCGGGTCGGCAGCTGAAGGGGCACCCGTTCCAAGCGGTCTGCCCCTCCCTCAAACGCCTCTTGAGCCGAGCGAGAAGCGGATCGGAGATCCTCAAAGAGCTGCAGCAGGTCCTCGTTGGGGGGCACCTGGAGTGCTTCGCCTGCCCGCCCAAGGCCCGCCGCTACCGCCCGGTAGAGCTCTAAGGTGAGGGTCCGAGCGCCCTGTCGGCGCTGCACCACGAGGTCTATCTCGGCTCGGTTGTTCTGTTCGTCCGTCTCCGCCACGTCTTGGAAGGCGTCGGCCCTCACCGTGACCCGGTGGACCCCCTCTACAGCGACCCAGCGGGTGCGCACCTCGACGCGGGCGTTGCGCCGCGGACGGGAGGTGATGGGAACCGTTGCGATCAGCTCCCCGTTCACCTCGAAGACGACGCTGAACGGCTCGTAGACCGGTCCTCGGCCGCGGTTCGCGATCACGGCAACGAGCTCTACGGTCTCATCCGGCTCCGGCTCCGCGGGATCCGCGGTCAACTCCTCCACCACGAGGTCGGGAGAGCCGCTTCCGAACTGGGCCGCTAAGGAACCGCTCCCGCCCTCGTTCGGACTCGGGCCGAACGCCCCTCCGATGGGGGCAAGCACGCTCACAAGCAGGGCGATCCAGCGACGTCCTCTCATCTCATCGGCCTCCCTCGCCTCCTCCTTGCTCGATCGTGACCGGATCGCGGAGGATCATACCCCAGGAGGGCCTCCGTTGGCAAGCGTAGCGGAGAGGGATCCGTTCCGCTTGCGGGACCGTTCCCCCACCGGCTAGGATCGGAACGTCGGACCCGAGACGAACGATCACGATCGCGATCGCGATGGGGAGGAGGGTTCCGTATGGAGATCCAAGTCCTGCGGGAGGACGTCACCCGGATCGAGGTAGAAGCGCTCTGCTTGGGGATCTTTCAGGGCCTACGGGAGCCGGGAGGGGCCGCGGGGGCCGTCGACCGCGCCCTCGACGGCGCGCTCACGAAGCTGCTGCAAAAGGGGGAGTTCCGCGGTCGGAAGGGCGAAACCTTGCTCCTCCCGACGTGGGGGAAGCTCCCCGCCCGACGGGTGCTGCTCGTGGGACTGGGGGAGCGCGAGAGGTTCTCCGCGGAGACGGTCCGCGAGGCCATGGCCGCCGCGGTGAACGCGGCGGACCGCCTCTCGGAGCTGAGCACCGTCGTCCACGGTGCCGGGGTCGGCGGGCTCCCCCCCGAGGAGGCGGCTCGGGCCCTCGTCGAGGGGGCGATCCTGGGGCGCTACCGCTTCGAGAAGTATCGCCGCAGCGATGAACGCGATGCGCCGAGGTTGGAACGCCTGCAGCTGGTGGAGTTCGACGCGGCCAAGGTCGAGGCCCTGCGAGCGGGCGCTGCACGGGGCAAGG
Source organism: Candidatus Bipolaricaulota bacterium (assembly GCA_026982655.1). Classification (GTDB taxonomy): domain Bacteria; phylum Bipolaricaulota; class Bipolaricaulia; order RBG-16-55-9; family RBG-16-55-9; genus JALUUA01. Next base: position 9,496 of record JALSGO010000019.1, on the reverse strand, counting down.
CGGTGGCCGAGGCCGTCTGCTGGGCCCGGGATCTGGCCAACGAGCCGGGGAACGCCCTCCCGCCGGAGGAGCTCGCCGCGCGGGCGCAGGCCCTCGCCCACGAATGCGGGATGCGCTGCGAGGTGCTCACGGAGCGCGAGTTGGAGGCGGAGGGCTTGGGGGGGATCTTGGCCGTGGGCCGGGGGAGCGCGCGGCCCCCGCGGATGGTCGTGCTGGAGTACGCCCCCGAGGGTCGGGAGGGCGAGCGCCCCGTGGTGCTCGTGGGCAAGGGAGTTACCTTCGACAGCGGGGGGATCTCGCTCAAGGCCCGCGAGGGGATGGAGGCCATGAAGTACGACATGGCCGGGGCCGCCGCCGTGCTCGGGACCCTCAAGGCCTTAGCCGACCTAGAGATTCCCGTGCGGACGATCGCGCTCGTCCCCGCCGTGGAGAACCTCCCGGGCGGGAACGCCCTCAAGCCCGGGGACGTGATCACCCTGGCGAACGGCAAGACGGTAGAGGTCACGAACACGGACGCGGAAGGACGCTTGATCCTGGCCGATGCCCTCGTCTACGCGCGGCGCTACTCCCCCCGGGCGGTGGTCGACCTGGCGACGCTCACCGGCGCGTGCGTCGTCGCCCTGGGCAAGGAGGCCGCGGGCCTCTTCGGGAACGACCCGGACCTCCTTGACGCGATCAAGCGAGCCGCCGAGGAAAGCGGCGAGCGCGTCTGGGAGCTGCCGCTCTACGACGAGTACAAGGAGCTGCTCCGGAGCGAGGTGGCGGACCTCAAGAACTCCGTGCTCGGCAGGGGGGCGCTCCCCCCGGCGGGCGCGGCGGCGGGGGCGACCTTCCTGCGGGAATTTGTCGAGTACCCGTGGACCCATCTGGACATCGCGGGGACGGCCTCCGACGTCGAGACCCGGCTCTACTGCCCCCAGAAGGGGGCCACGGGCTACGGCGTGCGCCTGCTGGTCCGGTGGATCGAGCAGCTCAGCCGATCCTGACTCGATTCGAATCCGACCCCGACCCGACCCTGCCCGAACGCGTAACGGAGAGGGTAGGGAGCGGGAGCGTCGAGAAGCCCTGCAGGTGGGGTACCCTCGATCTCGCAGGGACGCAAGGAGGGCCGGAACGATGGAGAGGACGAAGGCCTCGTGGACCGCCGTGCGCAAGGAGATCGCCCTTCTGGGGCTGGCGCTCTTGGTGGTGGTCGCCGTGCCGCAGAGCACCTCCCGCTACCAGACCCTCTACGAGGGCATCTTGGCCGTCGAGGGCTCCCTCATCGTCCCGCGGCTGCCGATGTACGTCCACCTCCTCCCGCCGGGCTCGAAGATGGCCATCCTGGACTACTGGAAGGCGGTGGGAGCGGCCACGGACCGCAACGGTCGGTTCCAGCCGCCCGTCCTGGAGCGCATCCTGGTCCGCTGCACGGAAGGGGTTCCTCCAGAGGTGACCCAAGACCCCGATCGGTTCTCCCGGTGGGTGAAGGAGAAGTGCGAGTTCTCCCCGCTATGGAGGCCTTGAGGTGGAGCCGGCGGTCGGGATCGAACCGACGACCTGCCGCTTACGAAGCGGCCGCTCTACCAGCTGAGCTACGCCGGCCTGGGCTCCCTTAGTGTAAAAGCCCGTCTGCGGAATTTCAAGCCGCCTTGGGCACCAAAGCTCTGCGGCCTAGGCGCTCGGGGAGGCGGAGGCGGAGCCCACCGGCTCCGGCAGGCGCAGGCGCACCTGGAGCACCTCCCGAGCCGTGGCGCTCTCCACGGTGATCGTCACCCCGTCGAGGGTGAGCGTCCGCCCCGGGCGGGGGATCTCCTCCAGCTGCTGGGTGATGAGCCCGCCGATGGTGACGGCCCCGTTCGTCGGGAGGTGCAGCCCCAGCTCCTCGTTGATCAGGGAGAGCTCCGCGTCCCCGTCCACCAAGTACTCCCGCGGCGAGAGCCGGCGGATAGGGCGCTCCGGCTGGTCGTACTCGTCGCTGATCTCGCCCACGATCTCCTCCAGGATGTCCTCCAGGGTGACGATCCCCGCCACCGAGCCGAACTCGTCCACCACGATGGCCATGTGCTGCTTGGTCCGCTGGAACTCCCGCAGGAGGTCCCCGATGGGCTTGATGGTCGGCGTGAAGAAGGGCGGACGGATGAGGTCCCGCAGGGTCACCTTCTTCAGCCGCTCGCGCAGCTCCCGCATCTCCTCCTCCCGCCGCTCGCGCTCCTTAAGGATCGCCCGATAGGCGGGATCTTGCTCGGGGTCGAGCCCCCTCTGCCGGGCCCGCCGCTCGGCCTCTTGGAGGCGGAGAGGGAACTCCTCTTGGAGGAGCTGGCGCAGCTCGTCGAGCCTCCGCTTCTCCTCGTAGCCGAAGCGCAAGAGGTCCTTGGCGTGCAGGATCCCGATCACGTTGTCCCGCGTCTCCTCGTAGACGGGATAGCGGGAATGGCCCTCCTGCGCGATGATCTCGCGCACCTTGCTGAGGGGCGTCTCGGCGGCCACCATGACGACCTCGGGGCGGGGGACCATCACCTGGCGGGCGGTGAGGTCATCATACGTGAAGATCCGCCGGATCATCCGCTCCTCCTCCTCGTCGAGGAGGCCGTACGCCTCGGCGGCCTCCAACAGAGCTTCGATCTGCTCCTCGCGGGAGGCGGGCTCCGTCCCTCCGTCGAAGCGCAGGCGGAAGACCTTTCGCAGCCCGCGGCCCAGCCCCTCGGTGGCCGCCGCCAGCGGCAGGAGGGGCCAAACCGCCCAGTACATCAGGGGAACGAGCCGGCGCAGCCAACCGCCGATCCCCAGCCCGGGGGCCCGCCGCTCCACCACCCGGGGGAAGACCCCCCCGAAGGCGAGCACGAACAGCGCCGCGACCCCGACGGCCAGCAGGGCCCTCGCCCCCCAGCTCCACCCGTAGGGCGCCATGAGAATCCAGACGATCCCCGCGGTGAGCCCCCCCGCGGCGGCCAGCAGGAGATCCGAGAGGAGCCCGACGGCGGTCACCAAGCGACGGGGATCCCGACGGTACGACTCCACGAACCTCCGGGCTCGGGGGTCGCTCTGGAAGAGGACGGAGACGCCCAGCTTCCCGGCAGAAGCCAGAAGCGTCTCAAAGCTCGAGAGGAGTCCGGCGCACAGCGTCAGCAGACCAACCAGTACGAATCCTATGAAAGGATCCATTCAGGGTCGCACCTCAAGACGAATTATAGGCGCATTTCGTGGGTTTTGCAAGAGCCTATACGCGTGGAGTAGCATACGGCACGCGTTGGCCCGTTTGGATCGTCGAAGGAGGAACCGAGATGGCAACGAAGCCGACGGACTTCGTGGAGATGGACATCGAGGAGATCCGCGCCCTCATCGAGCTCTTTGAGCGCTCCTCGCTCACGGAGCTGGTGCTGGAGCGGGGCGAGACCCGCCTCCGGCTGAAACGAGACCTCCCCCACCCGGGGGAGGCACCGGCTGCGCCTCCCCCGGCCCCGCAAGGAGCCGAACTCCCAAGCCGGACCGCTGCCGCTGCCGCTGCAGATACGGATACGGAGGCGGAAGCGGTGAAGGGCCGAGAGGAGATCGAGGGCCACGTGATCCGCTCCCCGATCGTGGGGACCTTCTACCGGCGCCCGGCGCCCGACGAGGACCCCTACGTGGAGGTGGGGGATCGGGTGAGCGAGGGCGACACCGTCTGCATCGTCGAGGCGATGAAGGTCATGAACGAGGTCCGCGCCGACCGCGCCGGGATCGTGAAGGCCATCTTAGTCGAGGACGCCTCGCCCGTGGAGTACGGGCAACCCCTCATCGTGCTCGAGCCCCTGTGATTCTATGTTCAAAAAAATTCTCATCGCCAACCGTGGGGAGATCGCGCTGCGGGTGGTGGAGGCCTGCCGCCTTCTGGGGGTAAAGTCCGTGGCGGTCTTCTCCGAGGCGGATCGGGGCCTGCCGCACGTACGGCTCGCGGATGAGGCGTACTGCATCGGCCCGCCTCCGGCCCGGGACAGCTACCTCAACCTGGGGGCGATCATGAGCGCGGCGGAGATCAGCGGCGCGGAGGCCATCCACCCGGGATACGGCTTCCTGGCGGAAGACCCGCACTTCGCCGAGGTCTGCGAGGAGTCCAAGATCAAGTTTATCGGCCCCGGCTACGAGGTGATGCGGCTGGCGGGCAACAAGTGGGAGACGAAACGGGCGCTCAAAAAAGCGGGCCTTCCCACCGTCCCGGGCTCGGAGGTGATCGGGAGCGAGCAGGAGGCCCTTCGGGAGGCCAAGCGGGTGGGGTATCCGCTCATGATCAAGGCGGCGGCGGGCGGGGGCGGACGGGGGATGCGCTTGGTCCATCGTGAAGAGGAGCTGCTGGAGAGCTATCACGCCGCGCGGCGGGAGGCCGAGGCCGCCTTCGGCGTCCCCGACGTCTACTTCGAGAGGTTCTTGGAGGACGCCCGCCACGTGGAGGTGCAGATCGTCGCCGACGAGCACGGCACCGTCGTCCACTGGGGCGAGCGGGAGTGCTCCATCCAGCGTCGGTACCAGAAGCTCATCGAAGAGTCCCCGGCCCCGAACCTCCCGCAAAGCGTGCGGGAGGCGATCTGGGAGGCGGCGGTGGAGGCCGCCCGCGCGTTGGACTATCACAGCGCGGGCACGGTGGAGATGCTCGTCTCGGGGAAGGAGTTTTACATCATCGAGATCAACGCCCGCATCCAGGTGGAGCACCCCGTCTCCGAGATGCGGGTGGGGCGGGACCTCATCGTGGATCAGATCCGCATCGCGGCGGGGGAGAAGCTGGGCTACACCCAGAGGAAGCTCAAACTCAGGGGCCACGCGATCGAGTGCCGGGTCAACGCGGAGGACCCCCTGCGCAACTTCCTGCCCGCGACGGGGAAGCTCTCCATCGAGATGTGGCCCGGCGGCCCCGGGGTGCGGGTGGACTCGCACATCTACCAGGGCATCGAGATCGGACCCCACTACGACTCGCTGCTGGCCAAGGTGATCGCCTGGGGGGAGGACCGCGAGGCGGCCCGCCGCCGGATGGTCGACGCGTTGGAGCGCTTCCGGCTTCAAGGGCTAGCCACCACGCGGGATCTGTGCTTGGAGATCCTCGAGCACCCCGTCTTCGTGGAGGGCCGGGCCACGACCCGCTTCCTCGACGAACAGCTCGCCCGCGTGCAGACGTAAGGCGCAACCCAGAAGACGGGCAGGATCGGTGCACGGGGCTTTACACCGGTCGGATCATTGTGTAGCGTAGAAGCAAGATGGACGAGGAGCGGATTACCCTGCAGGAAGCGATTGAGTCTTTATATGACATTGCAGTGGTCCAACGGAAGGCAACATCCCCTTCTCGACTTCGGCGTCTTGCGGACTATTGCATCCAGGAACTCGCCGTTCGTGGTCTGGCGGGAGCGGAAAGGGATGCGACGATTCCCGGGGCTGGCAGGCCAAAGCAGTGGGACGTAGCTTGGCGACTCCATGAGAAATATCGGCTGGGAATCTCTCTCAAATCTATATTAAGCAACGTCGCTGGGACGGTTCCCAATAGAATCGATGATCTTATGGGGGAGGTGGCCAACGCGCAACTCTACTCCCCCGAGATCGTGCTGGGGTATCTCATGGTATTCGACATCGCTCAAGATGCGACGGTTGCTCAATTCGGTCGGTCCTGGTATGAGGTGCTGGAAGAGAGGTTAAAGCAACTTTCCGGTAGGCGAGCCCCCGCTTGGAGCACGGGCATGATCGAATCTTTTGCCCTTGTTCAGGTCGATTTCTCCACCGGACCCCGGCTCTTGACAGCGGAGGAGGAGATCTCTATGCTGTTTGATGAGCTAGTCTTGGAAGTGAAGAGGAGAAATCCCTCACTACAGGTTCGCGGAACCGAGGTGTAGCCATGCGGAACGACGAGAGAAGCACGCTAGAGGAAATTGTGAAGAAGTATTTTCCGAACCTTCCCCAGGACGCTCGTCGACTCCAATCCGTTTTACCCTCCCTGGCGAAGGACCGCCGGGCGGTTCAAGCGATCCGTTTGGCCATCAAAGAGATGGCTACTCATCACCAACTGTTCTTGCGCGATGCTCGCACGATGACGGACGTGTTAGAGCCCGGAAGCGTGCATCTCGTTGTCACATCTCCCCCATACTGGATCTTGAAAAAATACCCGGAACGCGAAGGACAACTGGGTTTAATCGAAGATTACGAAAAGTTTCTGGACGAGTTGGATGAGGTATGGAGACAGTGTTATCAACTGCTCGTTCCCGGCGGTCGATTGATCATCGTTGTGGGAGATGTCTGTCTGTCGCGGAGGAAGTTCGGTCGGCACATCGTCATGCCGCTTCACGCATCCATTCAAGAACGCTGTCGTTATTTGGGCTTTGACAACCTGGCTCCGATCATCTGGTACAAGATCGCCAATGCTTCCTTAGAGGTTGAGAATGGATCGAGCTTTTTAGGGAAGCCCTATGAGCCAAACGCCATCATCAAGAACGACGTGGAATACATCCTTATGCAGCGGAAGCCGGGTGCCTACCGGAAACCCACGCTTGCCATGCGGATATTGAGCCTCATCCCTGAAGAAAGCCATAAGGAATGGTTCCAGCAGATTTGGCAACTTCCGGGAGCCTCCACAAGAAACCATCCCGCACCCTTCCCTCTCGAGCTGGCGGCCCGGTTGGTGCGGATGTTCAGCTTCATAGGCGATACCGTCCTCGATCCCTTCATGGGAACAGGTACCACCAACGTAGCGGCCTGTCATTGGGGGAGAAACAGTGTAGGGTTTGAGATAGACCCTCATTACTTTCGATACGCTGAGGAGCGCCTTCGACAAGAGGGAGCGTCCTTGTTCTCCCGGAATTCGATAGAAACTTATACATGAACAGCCGGACCCGGAGGCGATTCCGGAAAGGATCGTGACCCATGGGTTCACTCCTGGTGAACCCACCGTTTGCTGGGTGACGGGCATGTAGCGTCAAGGCTCCTGAAGGTCGTCCGCTTGCAACCCCCACAAGGTTCGCCTAGAATCTATGCCACAAGGGATTTCGTCTCGTGCGAGAGACCCCTCACGCAGACGCGAACGACACCCATGGACACGCACAGGGATTGCAGGGAGAAGGACGATGTTTGACGCGCTGAGCCGGCGGCTCACCTCGGCCCTTACGAAGCTGCGCCGCAAGGGGAAGCTCACCGAGCGCGACCTGGACGAGGGCCTCCGCGAGGTCCGCCGCGCGCTCCTGGAGGCCGACGTCCACTACAAGGTCGCCAAGCGCTTCGTCGAGGACGTCAAGGCCAAAGCCCTCGGCCAAGCCATCTTGGAGAGCCTCACCCCCGGCCAGCAGATCGTAAAGATCGTCCACGAGGAGCTTACGGCCCTCATGGGCCAGAAGCGCCGGGCCCCCTCCTTGAGCGAAAAGCCCTCGATCTGGTTGATCGTGGGCCTCCAAGGCTCGGGCAAGACGACCACCGTCGGGAAGCTGGCTCAGCACTACAAGCGCGAGGGGAAGAGAGTCTTGCTGGCGGCCACGGACGTCCGCCGCCCGGCGGCCATCGAGCAACTGAAGCAGCTGGGGGCTAAGCTGGAGGTCCCCGTCTACGCGGAGGGGAAGACGGCCCTCGAGATCGCCCGCGGGGCCGCCGAGCAGGCCCGCCGCCAACTCCTCGACCTCGTCCTGATCGACACCGCGGGACGGCTCCAGATCGACGAGGAGCTGATGCGCGAGCTCGAGGAGATGAAGGCCCGCCTCCGCCCGGAGGAGGTGTTGTTGGTAGCCGACGCGATGACGGGTCAGGAGGCCGTCTCCATCGCCGAGACGTTCCACCGGCGGGTGGGCCTTACGGGGATCGTGCTCACCAAGATGGACGGCGACGCGCGGGGCGGCGCGGCCCTCTCCATGGTGAGCGTCACCGGCGTGCCCGTCGTCTTCCTCGGCGTGGGCGAAAAACCCGACGATCTGGAGGCGTTCCACCCCGACCGCCTGGCGCAGCGCATCTTGGGGATGGGGGACGTGCTCGGCCTCATCGAGGAGGTCGAGCGCAAGGTCGACCGGAAGAAGGCCGAGGAGTTCGCCCGCAAGCTCGAAAAGGAGCGCTTCACCCTCGAGGACTTCTTAGAGCAGCTCCAACAGGTGCGCAGCCTCGGGCCGCTCGACAAGCTCCTGGAGAAGCTCCCCGGGATGGGGGGCATGGCGGGGAAGGTCCAGATCGACGAGCGGGAGCTGGCCCGCGCCCAGGCGATCCTGCAGTCGATGACCCCCGAGGAGCGCCGTCACCCGGAGATCTTAAATGCCAGCCGCAAGAAGCGCATCGCCCGCGGCTCCGGAACCCAGGTCCGCGACGTCAACCGACTCCTCAAGCGCTTCGAGGAGGCCAAGAAGATGATGAAGCGGATGAAGAAGCTTCGGCGCCGCCTCCCCCCGCAGGGACCGGGGGAATGGCCCTTCTAACCTTCTATTCGCAAAGCAGGCACCGAAAGGAGAGGAGAGAGATCCCTATGGCTGCCAAGATCCGACTGAAGAGGATTGGCCGCAAGAAGCAGGCGGCCTATCGCATCGTCGTGGTGGACGAGTCGAAGGCCCGCGACACGCGGGTGGTGGACGACCTGGGCTCGTTCAACCCGCGCACCGACGAGCTGCTGCTGGACGAGGCCCGGGCGCTCGAGTGGCTCCAGAAGGGCGCTCAACCCACCGACACCGCCCGCACGCTGCTCTCGAAGCGGGGGGTCATGGCCCGCTTCGCCCAGGAGAAGCAGGGCCCGAAGGCCGCTTCTCCCGCCTCCGCCTCCGAACCCGAGCCCTCCGAGCCCTCGGAGAGCGCCGCTTCGGCTTCGGCTTCGGCCTCGGCGTAGGGGAAACGCTCTGAGGGAGGACGATGGGGCATCACCCGCTGCGCGAGCTGTTGGAGTTCTTGATCCGCCCCTTGGTGGACGACCCGGAGCGGGTGAAGCTCGACTGGGTGGAGACCCCCAAGGTGAGCCTCTTTTATCTTGCGGCCCGGCGGGGGGACCTGGGGCGCATCTTGGGGAAGGGGGGCCAGACGATCGAGGACATCCGCCGGGTGATGGAGGCCGTCGCTGCCCACCACGGGCGCGAGGTGGTCATCGACGTCGTCGAGCCCCCCAAATCCCAGAAACAGAAGCAGAAGAGACGCCGCTCCAAGCGCCGCAAGTCCCGCGCTTCTTCTCCGGCGCAGGGCCACGCTCAAACGCAAACGCAAGCTCAAGCCCAAGATCAGCCTCAACCCCAACCCTCTCCGAAGGAGTCCTCGGGGGGGCGTAAGGCGTAAGTAAGCGATGCGCATCGACATCGTCACCCTCTTTCCGGGGATTGTGGAGCCCTACTTTCGCGAGGGGCTCCTGCGCGCGGCGATCGAGCGGGGCGTCTTGGAGATTTACACCCATCCCCTGCGCGATTTCGCGGAGGACAAGCACAAACAGGTGGACGACCGCCCCTACGGGGGCGGACCGGGCATGGTCTTGAAGCCCGAGCCCTTCTTCCGGGCCGTCGAGTGCATCCGGGCCGAGCACCGGGGGGAGCCGCGGGTCATCCTCCTGTCGGCGGCGGGG